>CAKPGU010000012.1 GCA_934155265.1 uncultured Clostridia bacterium | reverse complement strand
GCGAATAGGAGATTGAACAAAGATGGCAGTTATTCAGGTGTAGAATATTATAGTAAAACAAAATAATTGTTGTCATACATAGTCGAAGTGAGGAAGTTGTTACGAGGCTTCCTTGCTTTTTTTGAGCATAAAAAAAGTATGTGCAGTTACAATACACATACAAGCAAACAATATACACAACCCGAACTAAGGTACATTGTCTAATGTAACTATATAATAACACCTTTTTTTTATTTGTCAAATGAAAATTAAAAAAAATATAGTTCATAAAATTGACAATGGAAAAATCACATATTAAAATACTAATAAATAATTTAATAAAAAACCAACAAACGACCAAATAAATATATACCCAAACAAGGTATTTATTGGTATGTGGAAAACTAACAAAAATCGCCGACAAATTTACTACAACACCATCACGTGTAGAACGTACAATACACCACGCAATAGAAGTTGCTTTGGGAAGAGGTCAACAAGATGTAGTAGAAAATATATTTGGCTATACAATTTCAGCAGCAAAAGGAAAGCCTACAAATTCGGAGTTTATAGCAATGATTGCTGATAAACTAAGGCTTGAATTAAAGAGTGCATAATATAAATTTGAGAAAACACTAGAAAATATAGCCATTATTGAATGTAATGGTCATATGCATATAAATACCAGTTTGAACTTATAGCTCTTGAATCAACAACAGACATATTTAAGATTTTATCTTTTCTTCCTAATATCATAGGATTTGTATTTACTATAGGTCTTTGAAATTCAATAATTGAAGGAGCACCAATTAATTCTAAATTCACAAAATCGATGAATCTTAGTGTCTTTGAGGTTTGAAAGGTTAGTAGATTTAGACTAGGCAAAGATTCAATTTCATACTCAGATAAATTATTACTTGATATAGTTGTTTTTGATGAAGTTACACTTGAAACAATTGATATATTTTCATCATTTGATTTGTACCAAGAATATAATGGATTATTTTCTATAATACCAGTACTAATTAATGTATGTAATAACAACATTTTGGTAAGCTGGCCCCTCAGCAACATAAATTAATCCATAATAATTTTTTCCCACAACATTAAGATTTTGGACAGTTACATGAATGCTGCTTGCTGTACGAACACCAATTGCATCTGCATTGCTTGCACTACTCATATCTGTGTAAGTATGAATAGTACCTGTACCATCAGTTGGATACAAAACATATATTGTTACTTGAGTTTTTGAACCTAATATTGTAATTCCTTGTGCAAGAGTAATATCTTTCTTTAGATTAATTAAAAATAAACCATTATCTAGTAACAATATTACATAAAAATTTAGACTAAAATATTGAAAAAATCTATTAACAGTGATATTATAAAAAGTATGAAAGGAAATACAAATGAAGGAAAATAGAATACTAATGCAATACTTTGAATGGTACTTAAAACCAGAAGATAAATTATGGCAACAAGTATCAAGAGAAGCTAAAAATTTAAAAGAAATAGGAATAACAGATATATGGTTACCACCAGCATATAAAGGAGCTGGAGGCAAGTTTGATGCGGGATATGCAGTTTATGATTTGTATGATCTAGGAGAATTTGATCAAAAAGGAAGTATAGAAACTAAATATGGTACAAAAGATGAATATTTGCAGGCAATAAAGGATTTACATGACAATGGAATTAGAGTATATGCAGATATAGTATTAAATCATAAAATAGGAGCAGATGAGTCAGAAACAGTATATGCAAGTGAAGAAGAAAATCAAAATAGAAATATAGATACTACATTACCAAAAAAAATAACGGCATGGACGAAATATAATTTTACAGCGAGAAACAATAAATATTCAGATTTCAAGTGGAATTATAAACATTTTAACGGAACTGATTGGGACGAGAGTGGAAGAAAAAATGCTATATTTAGGTTTAGTGGAAAACATTGGGATCAAAATGTAGATCAAGAAAATGGTAATTATGATTATTTAATGGGAGCAGATATTGATTTTAATAATCCAGAAGTTATAGAAGAATTGAATAAATGGGGAAAATGGTACTTAGATATTACAGGAGTTGATGCTTTCAGATTAGATGCAGTGAAACATATAAAATCAGGTTTTATGGCTGATTGGATAAGGACAATGAAAGATACAAGAAAAGATTTGCAAAGTGTTGGAGAATATTGGAATAGAAATCTAGATTCTTTAAAAAAATATATTGAAAAAACAAATTCAACGATTCCTTTATTTGATGTACCATTACATTATAATTTATTCGAAGCGGCAAATTCTAGTGGATATTATGATTTCGCAAGAATATTTGAAAATACACTTGTTAAAGAGATGCCAAATCAAGCTGTAACATTTATAGATAATCATGATACAGAACCAGGACAAGCATTATATTCATGGATACCAGATTGGTTTAAACCATTAGCATATGCATTAATCTTGTTAAGAAAAGATGGTTTGCCATGTATATTTTATGGTGATTATTATGGGATACCAACTCAAAATGTTAATACTAAAAAAGATATGTTAGAAAACTTAATGAAATTGAGAAGAGATTATGCATACGGAGAACAAAAGGATTATTTTGATCATCATGATATTATTGCATGGGTAAGAACTGGTGATGAAGAACATCAAAATTCAGGATTGGTTACTATTATGAGTGATGGACCTGGAGGAGGAAAAATGATGAATGTAGGAAAAAGAATGGCAAATTCTACATTTTACGATTTTACTGGAAATGTAAAAGAAAAAGTATATGCAGACCAAGATGGAAATGGTATATTTTATTGTAATGGTGGAAGTGTTTCTGTTTGGGTCAGGGAATAAAAAACAAGAAGGGATGTAGCCTTCTTGTTTTAAATATTTATTTAAAGTGTAGACTTTTTATATACATGTATGGTATAATAATTAACAGTTATATATGCGGGTGTAGTTTAGTGGTAGAATCCCATGCTTCCGACCTGGTGGCCCGAGTTCGATTCTCGGTACCCGCTCCATAATACATTTTGTCTTAGGTCGATTTAATCGGCTTATTTTTTTATATACTAGGAAAGTTCTCTGAACTTTATAGTATATAAAAGCTGCAGAAATTTATGATAGAATATTTAAAAATGTGAGGAAAATATGAATAAACAAAGTAATGAAAGATTTAAAAATTAAATAAAATATATAGAAGATAATCTTTGTGAAGAAATTAACTATAAGAAATTATCAATGATACTTGGAGTTAATGAATATACAATGCATAGAATATTTGTAAATGAAGTTAGAATATATTATTGTAAAGTTTTTAGGAGGATATGAGATATGAATGAATATTTAACTCGTAGGATTTTGGAGATGCGGAGAAACATAACAACTAATGCTGGAACACCTGTTGTTTCACTTGTTCGGGTAGAAAACAAGACATATCAATTACTATTTTTATCTTGTGGATGTGCAAACTCGTGTACATTTTGTAATTTAGAATTTTCTCTAATTTTTAATTTAATAATAGACTATTCAAATTCTTTTTTATTTTTGTTGGATAATTGTATATAGGATTACCAACAATAAATCCACATATTTGCTCATAATTCGTTACTTCTAAATATTGATCAATTTCATTTTCTAAATATAAAGTATCACATAAAATACAACTATCACTATAAACCATTATCATTTTATTAGCTGTACGGATTTGATTTGCAGTTCCTTTTACACTTGTTCTTTTATTTGGGTGAGTTTTATCCCATTCCAAAAGCATATTCATAATATGATTCTTTTGAATATCATTTAAAATATAAAATTTCCAGGGCTGTCTATTTCGTGCTGAAGGAGCTAATATACCGCTAGATAAAATTTTATTTAAATCATTTTCAAGAACTTCATCATTTGAAAACAATCTAGCAGAACGTCTACTATTAATTATCATATCAAAATCCATATAAAATCATCCTCAAAATATTTTAGTGAATTTATAATAAAAAAATAGGATATTAATGATATCAAATTTGTTTATTTAATATATAATTAAATATTGAGAGGCATAAGAATAAAGCATGTTAAGCTTGATTTTGGCTAAAATAAAAAAAATAAAAAAATAGCAAGAATTTCCTTGCTATTTTTAAAATTCTAGTGTATGATATATAGGTAGAAAATATACGGACCAAGTGAAAGGAATGAAAATGGTATGAAAAAGATAGTTGCAATAATAATATTATTAATGACATTAGTAATATTTGGATATGGACAAGTATATGCAGCAGAAAACATAATAGATGAACAAAATGAAAGTCAATTAATTAAAATAAAGGAAAATACAGCAAAAACACTAGAAGAATACAAACAAAAATATGGTTCAGATGCATATGGATTAACAGCATATATCTTAAATTTAATAAGAATATATAGTATACCACTATGTTTTTTAGGAATTGCAATAAGTGCAATATATCAATATATAATAGGAATCAGGAAATTAGATACACAGGAAAAAGGGTTAATAATGATGATATCATTTATAACTATATTAGTAATATGCCAAATTTTGCCACTGGCGTTTGCAATTGTTGTAAAATTTGGAAGGGGGTAACAAATGAAAGTTTTATTTGCAGTAAGTAATGAGAATACATCACAGGCTATTATAAAGAAATATCAAGCAGAGTACAAGAAAATAATATCATATAAAAATGTTTATTACTTTAATGCAATATTAAAAGAATTACAAAGGGACAAAACATATGATAGAGTTGTAATAAGTGAGGATTTGGAACAATATGTAAATACCGATTATGAACAAATGGATAAATTCTTGTTTGATAGATTAGATAGTATTAGTGATGAAGCTTCAAATGCTAAAGGAGAAGATATTCCAATTATTTTGATATGTACAGAAAGAAGAAATAAGTCAGAGCCAATATTAGTAAAACTATTTGGAATTGGAATTTATAATGCAATATTAGGAAATGATAGAAGTGCAAGCGAAGTATGCAAATTAATAAATAGACCACGTTCAAAAAAGGAAGCAAAAATATATTACAAGATAGATGCAGATGATGTATCATATGAAAAAGATGATGGAAATGATGTAAGCGAATTAGAAATACAAAATATATTGGCACATTATAAGAGAATTGAAAATGATGAACAAAGATATGTAGAAAGCTTTGACAGTATAGCTAATCAATATAATGATGCTCAATTAAAAGTAATCAGTAAATGTTTACCTTTAAATGTTAGAGCTGTACTTGAAGAAAAGTCAGCAAAATATCAACAAGTAAATTCATATAATAACAAAATATCAGATACAGTAAGAGTTGAAAAGAAAAAAGAAGATGCAGGAACTAGTGAGGTATTATTAAAAAATAGCAAAGCTAAAAAACCTAGTGAGCCTGTAGTAATTCCATCTGAAATTGGATTAAGCAAAAAGAAAATTTCTATAAAATCAAGTCAGAGTATAAGTAATACAATGGTAAATAGTATGCCAAAAATCAAATCAACAATAAATACTGATGAAGATTCAGAAAAAGTAGTACAAAATAATGAACCAGAAAAAATTTCAGAAGAAGTTGTTCAACCTGTAAAACGTGGAAGAGGAAGACCTAGAAAAACACCGGTAGAACCAGTTGTAGAGCAAGTAAAAAGAAAAAGAGGAAGACCAAAAAAAGTAGTTGAAGAACATGAGGATTTTGAAGAAGAGACAACATTGCCAGGGTTTGAAAACAATGAGGAAGAGGCAATATTACCAGGGTTTGAAAATAATGACGAAGAAACAATGTTGCCAGGATTCGAAAATAATGACGAAGAAACAATGTTGCCAGGATTCGAAAATAATGAAACTACAATGCCAGAAGTTGAAGATGACAAAGAAAACGTTTTACCAGGGTTTGATGAAAATAAAGTTGATGAACAATATACAAATGTATTAAATAATTTGAGAAGAGAAAATGAACAAGAAGCACATATAGATAATCCATTGGAAAAAAGTGAGAAAGAAGAATATCCAGAATTAGATATATATAATATAATAAAATCAAATCAAAAATTAGTAGCATTTGTAGGAACAAGTAAAAATGGAACATCATTTTTAGTTAATAATGTTGCAGAAATATTATCAATGAATGGAATTGATACTGCAATATTAGATTTAACAAAAAATAGAAACTCATATTATATATATACAAAAAATGAAGAAGAATTAAGAAAACAATCAAATTACATAATGAAAAATTTAAAAGTTGGTAAAGCAAATGGAATACAAGAACATAAGAATCTAACAATATATACATCACCATTTGAAAATGATGAAAACTTGGAAGCAGTAGAACCAATAATTGAAACATTATTAACAATGCATACAGTTGTATTAATGGATTGTGACTTTTTAACTCCAATGAGATATTTCAAATATGCTCAAGAAATATATTTAGTTCAATCAATGGATATACTAACAATACAACCACTTACAGCATTTTTAAGGCAATTAGCTGATAAAGGAATGTTTGAAGAAGAAAAAGCAAGAGTAGTATTAAATAAATTTGTAGGAACAAAAGAAATTAGTGAAGAAATATTAATAGGTGGAATTTCAATATATAATGATGCTGCAATGACATTAAGAAAAGAGCTATTTAATAGAAGAACAGTGCCACATACAACAATTCCATTTGACTTAAAATCATATTTAAGATATTTAGATGGATTAGTAACATGTGATATTTCTTTAAAAGGATATACAAAAGAATTCTTACAATGTTTGCAAAAATTAGCAAGCATGGTATATAGAATAAATAAAAAAGATGCAAAATATGCACCACCATCAATAAAAAATAACAGTAGTAATAATGGTTTTTCACCAAGAATGAATAACACATTAAATCAAATGAAACAAAATTATTAGTATTGGAGGGAAAATAAGTTGATATTCATAGTAGGAATACTGGTTGCAATTATAATTGCATTACTGATTTATAATATAACAATACACAAAAAAATACAGCAATTTAATAACTTAAATAGACAAGCTAATAATTTGAGGGTTTTACAAGATTTTTTAAGCACGATTGGAGAATGTTCTTCAGTTGATGAAAAAATACAAAAAATAAATGATATTTTAATAGAAAAATATGAAATAAAGTATTCAACAATTGTAGTATTCAATGGAGCTGAATATCAAGTAAAAGCGTCAAATGTAGAACCTAAACACTGGAATACACTTAGTAAATTACAAGATGTTCCAATTTTTAAAGACAGTATAGCGACTGCAGCACCCAAATATGTAACTGTAAATAATGATAACGAGAGATTACCATATCAAGAAATGGAATTTGGAAGAGCAAAGTCAGCAATATTTTTTCCAATATATATAGATAATGTATATATTGGATATTGGATAATAGAAAGTGGAGTACCACATGATTTTGATAATATTGATACTACAATATTTGAAGTAGTAAAAGAAAACATAGTATCAGTATTAAAAACAGTAGTACATCAAAAGACATTGGAATCTATAGTAAGAAAAGACTTATTTACAGGTCTATATTCTGAAGAATATTTATATGGAGAAGGAAAAAAGATAATAGACAAATATACAACATCTGCAGTTTGTATGTTTAGAATAACAAACATAGAAGCAATAAATGATAATTATTCTAGAAAACTAGGAAATCAAGTAATAATAGATGTAAGCCAATTTGTTGAAAATAATATATCAAATGATTATTTATTTATAAGATATATGGGACCTAAATTTGTAATAGTTTTTTCCGGAGTTGATATAGATTCAGTAACTACATTTGTTACAGATATGAAAAAAGCTGCAGAAGAATTAGAAATAACATTACCAGTAAATAAAGATATAGAAGAAATAGAAATTGAAGCAATAGATAGAAAAAAGAAAAAGAAGAAAAATGAAGAACCACAGATAGTAAAAGCTAAACTTAATTTTGTATTAACAACATATTATAAAGGTACAGGAATGGAAGAAGTATTAAAAAAATTAGAACAATATATAGATAATGCTGATAAAAGTGAGAATGATATTACTGTTATTTAGTTAAACAAAAGGAGGTAAGGTATTATGGATTTTGACAAAACAATGAGTTTCAATTTTGAAAAAGAAAAAAATACAAAAACAAAAGAAATATTAAAAGAAGTGTACGAGGCACTAGTTGAAAAAGGATATAATCCAATAAATCAAATAGTAGGATATATATTATCAGGAGATCCAACATATATAACAAGCCATAATAATGCAAGAAATAAAATAAGACAGATAGAAAGAGATGAATTATTAGGAAGTATGGTTAGGGATTATATTGGATTGGAAGAATAGAGGAAGTATGCGAATATTAGGTATAGATTATGGAGATGCAAGAACAGGAATTGCTATAACAGATCCATTGAATATTACAGCACAAGGTTTAGAAACAATTCATAATAGTGGATCAGATAAAATAATTCTAAAAAGATTAGATGAAATACTAGAAGAATATGAGATCGATACAATAGTAATAGGTAAGCCAATAAATATGAATGGGACTTCATCAAAAAGAACTGAAATAACAGAGAAATTTATACATAAGTTGAAATGTAAATATAACAAATTAAAAATTGAGATAATTGATGAAAGACTTACAACAGTTGCTGCTCATAAAACTATGAATTTCTTGGATGTTAACAAGAATAAAAAAAGAAATATAGTAGATACTATATCTGCAGTATATATTCTAGAAACATATTTAAATAAAATCAAAAATTAGTTGCCAAAATATAAAAAATAGTGTAATATATAAGTGAAAATTAAATTTGAAAGGAGCAAATGATGGAAAACGAAGAATTAGATAATATAATACGTCTAAATGACGAAGATGGAAATGAGGTACAATTCGAATTCCTAGATTTAGTAGAATTAGATAATGAAGAATATGTAGTTTTATTACCAGTAACAGAAGAAGGAGAAGAAGAAGAGGGAGAAGTAGTTATACTTAAATTAGAAGACACTGATGAAGAGTCTGAAGAAGAATCATATGTTGGTGTTGAAGATGAAGAAATTTTAAACAAAGTATTTTCAATATTTAAAGAAAAATATAAAGATGAATTTAATTTTGTAGATGAAGACTAAAGAAGTTGGGGGTGGAAATTAGATTTCTACAATCCCCAACTCTTTTAATATAATAGTAAAGAAAGGATGTTATAATATGTCAAATTTTTCAACATGGATGATTGCAATCTTCATGGTAATGTTTTGGCTATTTAGAGCAGTAGTAGCACTATGTACTCAATATTCTATTGATTTTATAGGTTTAGTAGCATACAATTTTAATATGGAAGTAATAATAGCATTTGCAACAGTAATTTGTATAGTTTTAGTTGTAAAAAGAAAAATGGTAGGTTCATTAATATACCTAGTAATATATGGTGCATATTTTGGAGAGCATTTAGTTGCAAATTTAATACCATGTTTACTAGGAAAAGCAACATTAACAATAGATTTAAGTGTAAATTTAATTTCAGATATTATTGCAATAGTATTGGCATTGTTTTCTGTAGTAGATATGTTAGTTGACAAGGGAAGAAAAATTAATCCAATTGATAAAAAGACAGATTGGTATTTTAAAAATGAAAAGTATGATGAAGAGTTAAAGAAAAGAGACGAAAGAGAAGATAAGAATGAATATAAATTCTATTAAAATTAAGCATGTATACACATGCTTAATTTATTAATTATATAATTAGGAAGTGGAAAGAATGAAAAAAGTATTTTTTGCAACAGAAAATGAAAGTAAAGCCAAAAGATTTGAAAAAGGTCTTTTAAAAAACGGAATTGAAATAATTACAATTAATGATATAGAAAATAAGATAAACATTGAAGAAAATGGGAAAAATGCAATAGAAAATGCATTAATAAAAGCAAGAACATATGCTAAAGAGATGGACTGCCTGGTATTTGCTATGGATGATAATTTGTACATCGAAGGAATACCAGAAAATAAACAACCAGGAATGTATGTTAGAAGAGTTAATGGAAAAAGATTAAATGATGATGAAATGATTGAATATTATTCGAATTTAGCACATAAATATGGTGAAAATGGAAAATTAACTTGTAGATGGGTTTATGGAATTGCAGTTATAAATAATGGAATAGAATCAACATATACTTGGAGTAAAGAGGATTTTTACATAGTAGACAAGCCTTCTGATAAAATTAATCCAGGCTATCCATTAAACACAATATCGATTAATAAAAAATTAAATAAATATTTTACAGATATGACAGATGAAGATAGAGAAGAAACAAATGAAGATGAAAGTGATGTTGTAGATTTTCTTTGTAAAAGTCTAAAAAAATAAGGAAGTGAAAATAATGAATAATGAAAATAAAACAAGCATCAACTGGTTTCCAGGCCATATGGCAAAAACAAGAAGACAAATAACAGAAGACTTAAAATTAGTAGATGTAATAGTAGAAATATTAGATGCAAGAATACCAGTTTCAAGCCAAAATCCAGACATAAAAGAAATAACAAAAAACAAGAAAAAAGTAGTTATATTAAACAAATGCGATTTATCAGATGAAAAAGACAATAATAAATGGATGGAGTATTTCATAAAACAAGGCAATAAAGCAGTATTAGTAAACTCAAACTCTGGAAAAGGAGTAGATGAAGTAATAAGGCAAATACAAAAAATAATGCAAGAAGAAAATCAGGTATATGCAGAAAAGGGAAGAATAGGAAGAAAAATTAGAGTAATGATTGTAGGAATTCCAAATGTAGGAAAATCGTCATTTATAAATAGAATAGCCAAAAAAACTTCAGCAGAAGTAGGAAATAGACCAGGAGTTACGAAGAGAAAACAATGGATTCATGTTAATAATGAAATTGAACTTATGGACACACCAGGTGTACTATGGCCTAAATTTGAAAGTGAAGCAGTTGCATTAAATTTAGCATATACAGGAACAATAAAAGATAATATATTGGAAATTACAGAAATTGCATATGGATTAACCAAGTTTTTACTAGAAAACTATAAAAAAAGCTTTATTGAAAGATATTCATTTAATGAAGAAACAATAGACGAGATATTAAATCAGGAACAACCAGAAAATCAGAATATATATGAAATTATGCAGTTAATAGGCAAAAAAAGAGGGGCAATAATATCTGGTGGAAATATTGATGATGAGAAAACATCAAAAATTATTTTAGAGGATTTTAGAAGCGGAAAATTTGGAAGAATAACTTTAGAGAAAGTAAAGTAAAATACTTGATTTTATGCATAAATTAAAGTATAATTTATAAGTGTAAAAATAGCCAAAAGAGAAAAAATAAAGTAAAGTTATAAAATATATACATAGAAAGGAAAGACAGAAAATGAAAGCAATAGAAATAAGAAATAAGTATTTAGAATTTTTCAAAAATCATGGACATGCAGTTATACCATCAGCACCATTAATACCAGAAAATGATCCATCAGTATTATTTACAACAGCAGGAATGCAACCATTAGTACCTTATTTATTAGGAGAAAAACATCCAGCAGGAACAAGACTTACAGATTATCAAAAATGTGTAAGAACAAATGATATAGAAGAAGTTGGAGACAACCGTCATTTAACATATTTTGAAATGTTAGGAAATTGGTCATTAGGAGATTATTTTAAAGAAGAATCAATACAAATGAGTTATGATTTCTTAACAAAAGAATTAAATATACCAGCTGAAAAATTATCAGTAACATGTTTTGCGGGAGATGAAGACTGTCCAAGAGATAATACAACAGCAGAGTGTTGGAAAAAAGCAGGAATACCAGAAGAAAGAATATATTATTTTGGAAAAGATGACAACTGGTGGATAGCAGGAGAAGAAGGACCATGTGGACCAGACACAGAAATGTTCTATGATACAGGTAAGCCAAAATGTAGTCCAGAATGTAATCCATCATGTGGATGTGGAAAATATGTAGAAATTTGGAATAATGTATTTATGGAATTTTTTAAAAACCATGAAGGAAAATATTCAAAATTAAAACAACATAATGTTGATACAGGACTTGGACTTGAAAGAATGACAATGTTACTTGAAGGAAAAGAAACACCATTTGAAACTGAATTATTTGCACCTATAATGGACAAACTAGTAGAGTTACAAAAAGTTGACAATATAGCAAGCAGAAGAATAATAGCAGAACATTTGCGTTCAAGCATGATGATTATATGTGATGGTGGAAGACCAAGTAATGTTGATAGAGGATATATATTAAGAAGATTAATTCGTAGAATGGTTAGACACATGAACAAACTACAAATAGCTTTAGACGAATTATCAACATTAATAGACTTAAATGTGGATAATCTAAAAGAAATGTATCCTGCATTAAATGAAAATAGAGAAACAATAAAAATAGTCATTCTAGAAGAAAAAGACAAATTTGTAAAAACTTTAGCAAAAGGAGAAAAAGAGTTTGCTAAAGAAATTGAAACAGTAAAAGCACAAGGAAAAGATGTAATACCAGGTAAAATGGTATTTAGATTATATGACACATATGGATTTCCACCAGAAGAAACAGAAGAACTTGCTGGAGAAAATGGAATGAAAATTGATAAAGAAGAATTTGAAAAATTATTCAAAGAACATCAAGAAAAATCAAGGGCAGGAGCAGAGCAAAAATTTAAAGGAGGACTTGCATCAACTGGAGAAATGGAAACGAAATATCATACAGCAACACATCTTTTAAATGCAGCACTAAAAATAGTATTAGGATCACATGTACACCAAAGAGGAAGCAATATAACTGCAGAAAGAATGAGATTTGATTTTTCACATCCAACTAAAATGACAGATGAAGAGAAAAAAGCAACAGAAGATTTAGTAAATGAATGGATAAAAGAAGCAATACCAGTTGAACATTTAGAAATGAAAAAGGATGAAGCAATTAGACTTGGAGCAGAAGCAATGTTTATTGAAAAATATGGTGATATAGTATCAGTATATAAAATAGGAGATAAATCACTTGAATTATGTGGGGGTCCTCATGTTCAAAATACTTCAGAATTAGGACACTTTAAGATTAAAAAAGAAGAATCAAGTTCTTCAGGAGTAAGAAGAATTAAAGCTATATTAGAATAAATTAAATGAGAAGGAAAAAATTATGGAAGAAAATTGTGTATTTTGTAAAATAATAAAAGGAGAAATTCCATCAAGTAAGGTATATGAAGATGAAGAAATATTAGCATTTAATGATATAGATCCAGCAGCACCAATTCATATATTAGTAATACCTAAAAAACATATAGCTTCACTTGCAGAAATGGAAGATGGAGATGAAAAGATTATTAGCAAAATTTATAAAGTAATAAATGAAATTGCTGAAAAACAAGGATTTAAAGAAAATGGATATAGAGTTATAGTAAACTGCGGCAAAGATGGAGGGCAAGAAGTAGGACACTTACATTTCCATTTATTAGCAGGAAAACAATTGGGAGAAAAAATAGTATAAAATGCTACCATTTTTTATAAGAATATGTTATAATAGATATATAAGGAAAAAATGGAGGTATTTGATATGAATAGTAAATATAGTAATTTCTTAACAATACTTTTAGTAATAATAATAATAGTAATAATAGGAATAATTGGATTTCTTGGATATAAATATTACAAAACATATATAATAAAAAACAGTTCAGAAGATTTTGTTGATACATTTGGAAAAGATACAACAGACAATGAAAAGAAAACAGAAGATACTGATGATATTGCATATGATGGTGTTGAGCAAGGAGATACAAATTCGACATCTTCAGAAGGAAAGAAAAAACAATATAATGGATTTGATGTTGCAGGAACAATAGAAATTCCAGCAACAAATGTAAAATATCCAGTTTTAGAACAATATGAATATTCACCAAAAGCATTAGAAACTTCAGTTGTTATTTTATATGGAGTAGGGCTAAATCAAGTAGGAAATACAACTATTGCTGGACATAACTATAGAAACAATCTATTTTTCTCTAAAAACAAAAATTTAAAAATTGGGGATAAAATATATATTACAGATTCAACAGGAAAAAGACTACCATATACAATATATGATAAATTCGAAGCAGCAGAAAACGATTCAGATTACATAACAAGAGATACACAAGGAGCAATTGAAATATCATTAACAACATGTACAGATGATAGTAAAGCAAGAACAATAATATTAGCAAGAGCAGATGCATAAAAAATCGAGAGGGCATGTTTATCAGTAGCATGTCTTCTATTTTTTATTTAAAATAAAATTATATATTACTTTCAAGGTATATAAAAAAAGAAAGGTTACAAAAAGATGAATAAAAAACAAGCAGAAAAGAGAATAAATGAACTAAGAAAAATAGTAGAATATCATGCAAAAAAATATTATGATGACGACAAGCCAGAAATTACAGATTTTGAATATGATATGATGATGTTAGAACTAAGAACATTAGAAAGTCAATATCCTGAACTTATAACTAAAAATTCTTTAACACAAAAAGTTGGAGGAACTGTAAAAGAAGGATTTCAAAAAGTAGAGCATGAAGTTCCATTACAAAGCTTACAAGATGTTTTTAACTTTGAAGAAATAGAAGCTTTTGATGAAAGAGTAAAAAAACAAGCATCAGAAAATGAAATAGAAAATCCACAATATGTTGTAGAAACAAAAATAGATGGATTATCAGCTGCATTAGAATATGTAGATGGTAAATTTGTTAGAGGAGCAACTAGAGGAAATGGATTAGTAGGAGAAGATGTAACAGAAAATTTAAAAACCATAAAGACAATACCACAAGAATTGCCAGAAAAAATTAATATAACAGTTAGAGGAGAAGTATTCATTTCTAAAAAAGATTTTGAAAAAATGAATCAAGAAAGAGAAGAAAATGAAGAAGAATTATTTGCAAATGCACGTAATGCAGCAGCTGGTTCATTAAGACAATTAGATAGCAATATAACAAAAAATAGACCACTAGATATCTATATATTTAATGTTCAAAAAATAGAGGGAAAAGAATTTAATTCACATTTTAAAGAATTGGAATATCTAAGTAAATTAGGATTTAATGTAAATCCTGTACGTATTTATTGTAAGACTATGGATGAAATAAAAAATGCAATAAATAAAATAGGTGAAGATAGAGAAAGATTAACATTTGGAATAGATGGAGCTGTTGTTAAGGTTGATAATTTAAGATTAAGAGAAATTATGGGAACAACAAGTAAGGTTCCAAAGTGGGCAATAGCATATAAATATCCGCCAGAAAGAAAAGAAACAACTTTAAAAGATATAGTATGCCAAGTTGGAAGAACAGGAGTAATAACACCAATGGCAATACTAGATCCAGTAAAAGTTGCAGGTTCTACAATATCAAAAACTACACTTCATAACGAAGATTTTATTAAAGAAAAAGGGTTAAAGATTGGAGACAAAGTAATAATACAAAAAGCTGGTGATGTTATTCCAGAAATTGTTGAAGCAGTTGTTAGTAAAAGAACAGGAGAAGAAAAAGATTTCGAAATGCCACGCATATGTCCAGTATGTGGAGCTGAAGCAGTTAGAGAAGAAGGCGAAGCAGCAGTTAGATGTACTGGAATTGAGTGTCCAGCTAAATTATATAGAAATCTAGTACATTTTGTATCAAGAGAAGCAATGAATATAGATGGTCTTGGTGAAAATATCATAGGTGTATTGCTTGAAAGAAAGATGATTTCAAATATTGCAGATATATATGATTTGAAATTT
This sequence comes from uncultured Clostridia bacterium, assembly GCA_934155265.1. Classification (GTDB taxonomy): domain Bacteria; phylum Bacillota; class Clostridia; order TANB77; family CAG-508; genus CAG-269. Next base: position 39,243 of record CAKPGU010000012.1, on the reverse strand, counting down.
GAAGATATTGCATCATTAAAGAAAAATGGTAAGAAATTTGCACAAAACTTAATAGATAGTATAAATGCAAGTAAGGAAAATGATTTATATAGATTAATTACAGCACTTGGAATTAGACATGTAGGTGTAAAAGCTGCAAAAATTTTAGCTAAACAATATGATAATATGGACAACTTAGCAGAAGCTACTATAGAAGATTTGAGTCAAGTAGAAGATATTGGAACGATTGTTGCTAATAGTATAAGAGAATTCTTTGAACAGGAACAAACAAAAGATTTAATTAGAAGATTGAAAGATGCAGGAGTCAATATGCAAAGAATAAAAGATGATAATGAAGATGATAGGTTTGCAGGAAAGACTTTTGTATTAACAGGTTCTTTGGAGAAATATTCAAGAGAAGAAGCATCTAATATAATAGAAAAATTTGGAGGAAAAACTTCAAGTTCTGTATCTAAAAAAACGAGCTATGTTTTAGCTGGAGAAGATGCAGGAAGTAAACTTACAAAAGCACAAAATTTGGGAGTTCAAATTATAACAGAAGAAGAATTTGAAAAAATGTGTTTATAATTACTAAAAGATTTTGAGAACTGAAAGGAGATGCTATAAAATGAATAAATATGAATTATTAGAAGATATGAAAAATAATATGTTGACTTTAGTTGGAATGTCTGAAATACCAACAGAAGTTAAGAAAAGATTAGAAAATTACAGCAATATGCTTAAAGAAATTGTTTCTAAGTATAATTCACATCCTGAAAATATTTTAGAATATATAGATATGAATTATGGATATGTTGAAAGTATGCTAGAGAGAGTAAATGATGAAAAAATAAATGAAATTGCTAGTGGAATAATGCATAAGTGTATGAATATGGAACAAAGATTAATGGAAAATGAGGAAGAAAATTCAGCACATAATATAGAAGACTTTAGAGATATTATAGATAGTAAAAATAGTAATACAACAGATGTAATAATAGAATCTTTTAGTGATTATATTAGGGATGTATCTAGTAGAGCATCCAAAATGTTAGAATATAGAGAATATTCAGATTACACAATTGAAGAGCAGGCAAATGAAATAAATCAATTACTAGCAACAGTAAAATCGCTAAAAAGTCAAGAAAGTATATTTAAAGAATTAGAAGAATCAGATAAAAATTTAGTAAATAAAGTAATGAGCTTATATGAAAACTATCAACATAGTTTGGAAAATAATGATAAATCAACTAAAGAAAGATCATTTAGAGAAGAATTACGTAATGATGCACCAAATTTAGAAGAACAAAAAAATAATTCGATTAATTTTTTAAGAGAACAAGAAGAAAAAAAATATACTCAAGATGAGAGTAGAGAAGGTTCTGCATTAGAAGATTCAATTATAATATAATAATTAAGAATGAAAGGAATAAGCTTGAATATGGATAAACGATATACATTTGAAGACATGTGGCTAGATTTAAAAAATGGTTATCAAATATATTATACATATGTAAGAAATAGATATGTATTATTTAAAACAGCTAAAAATTGCTATACACAAAAATTATTATCAGATAATCCTAAAAATCCTCAACCAAGAATGACAATGTTAACATTAAAAAGAGTTAAGGAAATGTTTCCAAATATGGAAGATATTGAGTATAAAGTAGGAATATATGATGATGACTCAAAAGATTGATATTAGTGAATTTTTGACAAATATAAAAATAAATCAGCCATATTTAGAGCTGATTTATTTTTTGAATCCATCATCTTGTGCTAACCAATAAGCATATTAAAACAAGAACTTATTAGTATTGTATCCTTGCTGCATTCCTCATCAAGAGAAATTTCTACATTTTTATGTTCAATAAGTGTAGAAATTTTACAATCAGTCTCAATATTAGAAACCATTTGTTGATTATGAAGAATTTGTTCCTTTGAATCCATAAAGTTCTCCTTTCTGCTTGGTGTACTTGACACTAGTTACTTAATATATATTAACATTTTTTAGGAAAAAAATCAAGAAATTGAATAGCTAAAAATTTTTGTATTTATTTTAAATATATTGTTTGAATTATTGTCTTTGAAAATTTTTTATGATAAAATACTGTAATAAGATTTATATAAGGAAGGTATATATGGAACTTATAGATGGAAAAAAATTAGCAAAAAAAATTAGAGAAAAGTTAAAAACAAGTTGTGAGAAACTAAAGGAAAAAGGAATAAATCCAAAGCTTGCAGTAATAATGGTTGGAGACGATAAAGCATCACATGTATATGTAAAAAATAAAAGTAAAGTATGTGATGAAATAGGAATAGAATTTGAAGAATTTATATTAGATAAGGATATAAAACAAAAAGAATTAATAAAATTAATAGAAAAATTAAACCAAGATGATAACATACATGGTATATTATTACAAAGTCCAATACCTGAGCATTTAGATATAAATGAAGCATTTAAAACAATAAATCCTAAAAAAGATGTTGATGGATTTAATCCAGTTAATATTGGAAAATTATGTTTAAATCAAGACACATTTGTATCATGTACACCATATGGAGTTATGAAAATGTTTGAAGAATATAATATTGATTTAACTGGAAAAAATGTTACAATTTTAGGAAGAAGTAATATAGTTGGAAAGCCATTAATACAATGTTGTTTAAATAAAAATGCAACAGTAACAGTATGTCATTCAAAAACTAAAAATTTAAAAGAGCATACTCAAAATGCAGATATAGTTATTTCTGCAATTGGAAAGCCAAAATTTGTAACTGAAGATATGATAAAAGAAGGGGCAGTAGTAATTGATATAGGAATAAACAGAGGAGAAGATGGAAAATTAACTGGAGATGTTGATTTCGAAAAAGTAAGTAAAAAAGCGAGTTATATAACACCGGTTCCAGGTGGGGTGGGACCCATGACAATAGCCATGCTTATGAACAATGTAATAAAAGCAACAACAGAAATTTTAAATAATAATAATTAGGTTTAGGGGCATATATAGATATTTAGTCTATATATGCCTTTTCTATTATAAAAAAGGAGTGATACAACAATGAGAATAGAAGAAATTGTAATTAATTCAAAAGAATACCCAGAAAAATTAAAGAACATATATGATTCACCACGAAAATTATATATATTAGGAAATAAAAAACTGTTAAGTCAAAGAGGAATTGCAATTGTAGGAGCAAGAAAAGCAACAGAATATGGTAAAAAAACAGCCTATAAATTTGCCAAGGAACTTGCTGAGAATAATTTTAATATAATAAGTGGTTTAGCGAAAGGAATTGATACTTATGCACATCTAGGAGCAATACAAGCTCAAATAGGACAAAAGTCTATACATAAAATAGGTAAAACAATTGCTATAATGGGAAGCGGATTTAATAATATATATCCAAAAGAAAATATTGAATTAGCAAGAAAGATAATAAAATCCGGAGGATGTATAATCACAGAATATTCAGCAGAAACAAAACCAGAAAAATTAAATTTCCCGAAAAGAAATAGAATTATTAGTGGATTATCGAATGGAGTGCTTGTAGTAGAAGCAAGTAAAACAAGTGGAGCATTAATAACTGTTGAATTTGCACTTGAACAAGGAAAAGAAGTTTTTGCAATTCCAGGTGATATAACAAAAGAACAAAGTAAAGGATGTAATGAATTAATAAAGGATGGAGCAAATATAATCACAGATAGTCAAGAAATAGTTAATATTATACAACAAGAAATTTAAATAGAAATACTTGAAAATAAAGCTGAAAATGTGTATACTAAAAATATAAATCACCATTGAAAGGATGAAGATAATGGAAAACGAAGGAATAAAAAGTTTAATTGATTTGATTGAAAAAATAGAAATAACAGAAGAAAATAGTGAACAAATAAGCCAAATAAAAAAATTGATAGAAAAGAAAGAGTATACAAAAATTATAGAAATGCTAAATGAATTAAAAGAAGAGGGGAAGATAAGACTAAAAAACAAAAATTTACAACCTATAGTTCATAACGAAGAATTTAGTGAAAAAGATTTTAAGGAAATATTTCAAGAAGAATTAGAGGAAACAAAAGAAAATGAAGAAGAAATAAGTGCAGAAAAAAAAGAAGAAAAGGGAGAAAGCATATATCCAAAAGAATTATCTAATATTGAGTTAGAGAAAAAATATATAGGATTATTATTAGAAACACCAAAGGCAATATCAATGTATTATATTGTACATAAAGACTGTTTTTTTGAAAGTAATGATCTATTAAATATATATAAGAGTATTCTGTTTACAGAAGGACAGGCATATGCACCACAAATTGCAAAAGACGAATTTAACTTTGCAAAAGAGGGATCAGAAATATATAAAATGAAAATGGATTTAAAAGAAATGGTCAAAAACAAAAAATATAATTTTGAAAAAATTTATGTTGAATTAAGAAAATTATTTGAAATAAGAAAGAACTATTTAACAAATCCTATAAAAGAAACTCAACAAAAAATAAAGGATGTTTTAAAATATGAGTTATATGATCAAATGACAATACAAGAAGTTAAGGATGCCATTGTACAGATAACAACAACTGAAAAATTCAAAAGAGCTGTGTTAAGTAATAACATTACAGATTTCTTGTTAGCAGGAGACAATAGTCTAACAACAGGATTAAGACTACCATTTCCAATATTAACGAGTGTTTTTAAAGGAATTAGAAAAGGTGAAACAATGGCATATGCAATGCCATCTAACTCAGGAAAAAGTAGATTTACAATAAATTTAGCATCATATTTAGCATTTATACACAAAAAGAAAGTTTTAATAATCTCTAATGAGATGTCAGAAGAAAAAATGAAATTATGTTTAATAACAACAATTTTAAACAACAAAGAAATCCAAAAATTGCATGGACAGAATATATCAAAAACAGAAGGAGAATTACTAGAATTTAAATTTAGACCAGATGAAGGTGTAAATGTAGAACTTGACGAAGATGGTTTTATAAAAAAGCAAGAAGGAGAAAGTCAAAAAGAATTTGCTAAAAGACTTTTAGATTTATCGAAGGAATTTAAACAAACAATAGCTGTTACAGATTGGATAGAAAAGCAAATAAATAACTCAATATACTTTGTAAATATAACAAATCATACTAATGATGAATTAGAAAAAGTTATTTTAAATTATTATTATAAAGAAAAAATAGAGTATATGTTTTATGACACGTTAAAAACAGATACTGAAAATATAGGAAATGGAGAAGAAATAAAAAAGACAGCAACAATTCTTTCTAATTTAGCACAAAATTTGAATATATTTATTGCATCATCTTTACAGCTAACAGAAAGTAATACATTGCCAATCAATTTAAGTATAAACGATTTAGCTGTAAGTAGAACAGTAAAAGAAGTACTTGATACATTATGTCTTATAAAACAAATATATAATGATGATTTAGATAAATACGAATATTCATTAGAAGAAGTTGATACCACATTTTATGATTTAAAAAGATTTAAGAATCCTGATGTTAGATATTATGCTTGTGTTGTTGACAAAAACAGGGCGGGAGCAAAACCTAAAGTTGTTTTTAGACTTAATTTGGCATATAACATGTGGGAAGAATTAGGATATTTGAGGTTAAAATAAGATATACATTGGATTAGGAGAAATTTATATGAAAAGAATGGAAACAGATAATATTAAGAGAATTTAAAACTGAAGACGCTGAAGAAGCATTTGATAATTGGGCTGGAATCAAAAAAATTGCAGATTTATCTGATTTTAGACTTCATTCAAGTGTAAATGAAACAAAGAAAATGATAGAAATTGGACTAGGAGATGGAGAAGGAGAAAGATATACCATTGCAATTATATTTAAAGAAACGGAAGAAGTTGCAGGATTTATTCGTATATATGATATATCAGCCAAAAATAAAACATGCAAAATAAGATTTGTAGTAGGAAAAAATGGTTAAATTTAGGAAAAGAAAAATTAATGAAAATACAGGAGAAAAGAGTAATCAAATAATATATTCAATTTTTAAATAAAAGACAGAAATAACGATGTTCTAATACAACCTCTATGTGAATACAATTAAACAAAAAGTATTCATATGGGGGTTTCATAATGAAAAAAATAATTACACATAATGCGTCAATTGCAGGGAAAAAAGAAATAGATGAACGTGCAATAAATTTGGCGCAATATATTATAGATTCAAAAGATACAGTGAGAGGAGCTGCAAAAAAATTTTGCATAAGCAAAAGTACAGTACACAAAGATGTAACAGAAAGACTTATGCAAATAAATCCAGTGTTAGCTAAAGAAGTAAGATGTATTTTAGATGAAAATAAAGCAGAGAGACATATAAGAGGAGGGATGGCGACAAAACTAAAATATATGAAAAAACAATAAAGGTATTGCAATTTTTAACAAAAGATTATAAAATATAATTACGGAGGAAAAAATATGAATGTTGTAATAGAAGATGATAGTAAAAAAAATAAAAGACTAAAAATATTGTATATAGTAATAATATCAATATGTATAATTGCTTTAATATCAGCAGTAGTTATACAGGTAGTTGAAAATAAAAAAGCTGTAAAATCAAGTTTACCAACATTAACTGAAAGCCAAATAAATCAACACAAAAATGAGTTTTACAATATATTTGAAAATAAGGTAAATTATGCAGATAATAATAGCTATAAAATTACAAAAGTAGAATCAAAAGAAGAAATTGTGTATGTAGGATATGAAAGCCATGAAAAAAAGATTGGTGATGTTGAATTAGATGTAAATATACCATATATTAATATAAATAATGATAAAATTGAAGAATTTAATACACAAATCAAAGATACTTTCGAAAAAAAGGCAAAAAGTATATTAAACAGTCAAAGTGATAATGTAATATATACAGTAAAATATAGTGGATATGTATCTAATAATATTTTATCATTAATTATAAGATCAACATTAAAAGAAGGAACAAGTCCACAAAGAGATATAATTCAAACATACAATTATGATTTAGAAAACAAAAAAGAATATACAATAGATGATATACTTCAAGCAAAAGGAATTACAAAAAAAGAAGCTAATCAGAAAATAAAAGATGAAATAAAGAGTACACAACAAAAAGCAGAAGAACTTCAAAAATTAGGATATTCAACATATACAAGAGATTATACAAGCGATATGTATAGTATAAATAATGTCACAGAATATTTTATTGGAAAAGATAATGCATTATATATAATATATGCTTATGGAAATGAAAACAACACTAACGAAATGGATATAGTAATAATGTAAAAAAAAACGGTCTAGTTAAACTAGGCCGTTTTTGAAAATAAAAGGGGATGTTTGTTTAATCAGTTCTTACTGACTATGCTTATAATATACCAATTAATTTTGTTCATTGTGTGAACTTAAAGTGAAAATTTGAAAAATTAAGGAGTTTCTTCAAGTGTAACAGTTAATTCTTTTTCTTGTCCACTTCTATTAATTTTTAATTTCATTGTATCGCCAATTTGGTGAGAATTTTTAATTTCATTTAATTCATCCATTGTTTTAATATCTTTACCATCAGCTTGAATTATTACATCACCTGATTGTAATCCAGCTTTTTCAGCAGGTGAAAAGTTTTGAACTGTTTTTACATAAACACCTAAAACTAAATTATATCTTTTAGCTGTAGAATCATCCAAATCAATTCCTGAAATACCAATATATGGTCTTAAGACTTTATTATGATCTTTTAATTGTGATATTACATCAAGAGTAGAGTTAATAGGAATAGCGAATCCAATTCCCTCAACACCTGAACCTGAAAGTTTTAAAGTATTTATACCAATAACTTTACCATCACTATTAACAAGTGCTCCACCACTATTACCTGAATTTATAGCAGCATCAGTTTGAATACATACATATTTAGTTCCATCTGATTCAACTTCTCTATTAACGGCACTAATAATTCCTGTAGTAACTGTAGTATCTAATCCAAGAGGACTACCGACAGCCATTGCAAATTCTCCAACAACAGCTTGGTCAGAATCTGCAAATTCAGCAGCAGTTAAATCAGTTTTATCTATTTTTAAAACTGCTAAATCAGTTTGAGAATCTTTACCTACAATTTTTGCATCATAAGTGTCATCAGAACCATATAATTTTACTTTAACAGATGTTGCATCTGAAAGGTCATAATATGAATAAGAACTAGATGAGCTTGTATCTACAACATGATTATTTGTTACAATATAACCATCTTCACTTATTATTATTCCAGAGCCTGTAGCTGTTGCAGTTGAAGTAGAAGGTGAGCCAAATCCAAAAATTGAATTTGATGTAGCTGTATATGTTACTTCAATACCTACAATTGAAGGTAAAATTTTATTAGCTGCAAAAACAGCTGTGTTAGAATAATTTGAAAGTGAAATTAGATTTGTTGAAGTACCTTCTGCAGTAGAAGTAGAAGTTTGTACTGTAGAGTTTGAACTATTTTTTCCAACTAATTTTTCCTTTATTGATGGGACACCAAAACATGTTCCAATTACAAGTGAACAACCAACTATACCGCTAAAAAATGGTAGTAACACTGATTTTCCAAATCCATTTGAATTTGATTTATTAAAATTTGCTTTTGAAGTTTTACTTGATATAACCTCAAATCTGTTTTCATTTTCGTCCATTTTAAGGACCTCCTTTTCTTTTTATCTTTTTACTATTTATATGATACACAATGTTTGTGAAAGAATTGTGAAAAAAGTGTAAATTAATAAAAATATTTCTGTTTTCCTTGAAAATAAACATTACAATATATATAATATATGTATGTAAGTTTTGAATGAAGGGATAGGGGAAAAAATGAGAAAACAAAATGGTGTAGCAATACCAGTACTGATTATTGGAATAGTTATAATAATAGCCATAGCATCAATTATAGTTCACTATGTAGAAGATATGGTTGAAGAAAATAGATTACAAGATTTAAGAACAAATATGCTTTTGATACAAGCAGAAACAAAAAAGGATTTAGAAGAAGTATGCTTTCAAACAGCCAAATTAGATTCGAAAAAAGAAGAAGATTTAGCAACAATAAATGAAATAAAAAATGAAAATTTAAAAGGAAAATTAGTGCAAGGATCAGAAATAGAAAATAGTATTCCACAAGAGATTAATATAGATGAAAATTGTTACTACTTAGATGAAAATAATCTAAGTGAAATTGGAGTAAAAGATTTAGATTCAAATGAATATGGATATTTTATTGTTAAATATGATTTTTCAAATATAACAGTAGAAGTAATGAATACAAAAGGATATGAAGGAAAGTATACATTAACACAGTTAATAGAGGAGTAAAAAATGAAAGAAAAAGAAGAAGCAAGATTATTACTATTAAAAGAACAAGAAGAAGAATTAAGAAAAAAGGGATTCAACGCAATTTGTGGTATTGATGAAGCAGGAAGAGGGCCTTTAGCAGGACCAGTAGTTGTAGCAAGTGTAATTATGCCAGCAGATTCTATGATTGAAGGAGTAAATGATTCAAAAAAAGTTTCAGAAAAAAAGAGAGAAAAATTATATGATCAAATTCTAGAAGAAGCGATTAGTTATGGAGTAGGAATAGTTGGACAAGATGAAATTGATGAAATCAATATTTTAAATGCAACCAAAAAAGGATTAACAATGTCATTACAAGAACTAAATGTAAAACCAGATTTAATTATAGTTGATGCATTAAATCATATTGATACATTAGGAATTCCATATGAATCAATTATCAAAGGAGATGCTAAGTGTTATTCAATTGCAGCAGCATCTATAATAGCAAAAGTTACAAGGGACAGAATTATGCGTGAATGGGATAAAGTTTATCCAGAATATGGATTTGAAAAACATAAAGGCTATGGAACTGCTGCTCATATTGCAGCTATTAAAGAATACGGACTTTGTCCTATACATAGAAGAAGTTTTACAACACATTTTGTATAAATTAGGTAAATTGGGGACGGTTCTTTTTTTATAAAAAAATTGTAAAAAAAGAACCGGTCCTATTTTAAAAGGAGGAAACAAATGAATATATTAGAAATTATATCTAAAAAGAGGGATTCAAAAGAATTAAGCAAAGAAGAAATAGAATATTTTATAAAAGGATATACAAATGGAGAAATACAAGATTATCAAGCAGCAGCTTTAATAATGGCAATATATATAAATGGTATGAATGATAGAGAAATAACGGATTTAACTTTAGCAATGGCATATTCAGGAGAAGTGCTTGATTTGTCTTGCTTTGGAGAAAATGTAGTTGATAAACATAGTACAGGTGGAGTTGGTGATAAAGTTTCCATAGTGCTATTACCAATAATTGCAGCGATGGGAATACCTGTTGCAAAAATGTCTGGAAGAGGCCTTGGATTTACAGGTGGTACAGTTGATAAGATGGAATCAATACCAGGATATAAAACTAATGTTGAGATAGAAGAGTTTATTTCAAATGTTAAAAAGATTGGAATAAGTATGATAGGCCAAACAATGAATTTAGCACCAGCTGATAAAAAAATATATGCATTAAGAGATACAATATCATGTGTTGAAAATATTCCACTTATAGCATCTAGTATTATGAGTAAAAAAATAGCAAGTGGTGCAAATAAAATTGTTATAGATGTTACTGTTGGAAAAGGTGCTTTTATGAAAACAAGAGAAGATGCTCAAAAATTAGCTGAACAAATGATAAGAATTGGAAATCTAGCTGGAAGAGAAGTTAGATGTGTATTAACACCTATGGATGAGCCTTTGGGATATGCTGTTGGAAATTCTTTAGAAGTAATAGAAGCAATTAATTTCCTAAAAGGAGATATGCCAAAAGATTTGAAAGAGGTTGTACTTGAACTTGGTGCTAATATGCTTCAACTTGCAGGAAAAGGAGACAGTATAGAAGAAAATAAATTAAAAATGTTAGAAACAATTAAAAATGGTTCAGCTTATAACAAATTGATAGAAATGGTAAAAAATCAAGGTGGAGATATTTCATATTTAGAAGATACAACAAAATTTGAAAAATCAAAATATATTTCAGCTGTTGTGACTGAAAAAACAGGAAGAGTTCAGGAAATAAATGCAGAGGAAATTGGAAAGTTAGCATGTTATTTAGGGGCTGGAAGAGTCAAAAAAGAAGATGAAATAGATGCTAATGTTGGCATTATTTTGAATAAGAAAGTAGGAGATGAAGTTCTAGAAGGAGACTTTTTAGCATATATATGTGCAAATGATGAAATAAAATTAAGAGAAGCAGAAAATAAATTACTTGAAATATATAAAATAAAGAATGATTAAAAAATTCAGTTTACATATTGAAAAAGAAAAAAAGTATGTTATAATATATATTGTAATGTAAATTAGGAAAAATAGAAAGGATGATAGACAATGAAAAAAGATAAAAAAGAAAATCAAGAACAAGTAAAAGTAAAAAATAAAATAGATAAACAAAGAATATTTTCAAAAGCAATGGCATTAGTTTTATTAGTAGCAATGGTTCTAGCATCATGCTCAACATGTATATACTTTGTAGTACAAAATATAAAATAGATATACATAAGGAGAAAAAATATGAATAACATAGGAATAATATTAAATAATTTTTATGAACAAAACATATTAACATATATAAAAATGTATCAAGAATATCCAGTTAAATTGATATCATTAGTAATAGATATTGCAATAGTAATATTTTTGGCATATGAATTATTAAGAATAGTAAAAGACTCTAGAGCTTGGCAGTTAGTAAAAGGTATTGCATTTTTAGTAATAGCGACAGCATTAAGTGGAATATTAAAATTACACATATTGAATTATATATTATCAACAGTAATGGATTGGGGAGTAATACTTATAATAATAATATTTCAGCCAGAAATTAGAAGGGCTTTAGAGCAACTTGGAGGAACAAATAAATTTTCAAGATTTTTTGGTTTTGATAAAGATATAATAACCAAAACCAAAGAGGATATATATAAAGTAGTTATAGCAGTATATGAATTAGCAAAAAATAAAACAGGAGCATTAATAGTAATAGAAAGAGATATACAAATAAAAGATATAATAGCAACAGGAATTCCTATGAATGCAGAAGTTTCACCACAATTGTTGGTTAATATATTTATACCAAATACACCTTTACATGATGGAGCAGTTGTAATAAGTAATAATAAAATATCAGCAGCAGCATGCATGCTACCATTAGCAGGTGACCAAGACATAGCAAAAGAACTTGGAACACGTCATAGAGCAGGAATTGGTATATCTAAAGAATCAGATAGTATAGCAATAATAGTTTCAGAAGAAACTGGAAAAGTTTCAGTTGCAAAAGATGGAACATTAATTGCAGATGTAAGAGAAGATGTTTTAAAAAAGATTTTAATTAGTAATATTGTTACAAAAAGATTAAATGAAGCTAAAGCAAAAAAAGATAGAAAAAATATTAAAGAAACTATAAAAGAATTTGCTGGTAAATTTAAGAAAAAAGAAGAAAACAAATAAATTGAAAGAAAAGTGGCAATATGGCCACTTTTCTTAATTAAAGGAAGTGATAAAAGTGAGAAATATAAAATTAACAATAGAATATGATGGAAAAGACTTCAATGGATGGCAGAAGCAACCGACAAAGCTAAATATTCAAGGAACAATAGAACAAGCAATAAAACAAATAACAGGAGAAGATGTAGAACTTAATGCGTCTGGAAGAACAGATGCAGGTGTGCATGCATTAGGTCAAGTAGCAAATTTTAAAACAAATTCAAAAATTCCTATAGAAAAATTTGCAATAGCAATCAATTCAAAATTAAAAAGATCAATTGTCATAAAAAAGGCAGAAGAAGTTGATGAAAGATTTCATAGTAGATTGAGTTGTAAAAGAAAAACTTATAGATATATTATAAATAATTCACCTGAAGGAACGGCAATATATAGAAATTTAGAAACACATATTCCTCAAAAACTTGATATAGAAAAAATGAAAGAGGCTGTTAAATATTTTGAGGGAGAACATGATTTTAAAGCTTTTAAGGCAAGCGGGACAAGTAGCAAAAGTAGTGTTAGAACAATATATGAGGCTATTGTGTATCAAGAAAAGGAAAAAATTATGATAGAACTTACAGGGAATGGATTTTTATATAATATGGTTAGGATTATTGCAGGAACTTTGGTTGAGGTAGGGCTTGGAAAGATAGAACCTGAAAAAATTCCCGAGATAATACAAGAGGGTAAAAGAGAGAATGCAGGTAAAACATTACCTCCTAATGGGTTATATCTAGTAAAAGTTATGTATTCATAGAAAAATTGTGGACAGGTACTTTTTTCAATTTTAAATTCTATTAATAAAAAAGTACATGTCCACAATTTGTTCATATCGTAACAAAACATAAAAAAATTCATAAAATATATAAAAGGAGATATAATTATGAATTTATTTATAATTTTTTCAATCGTGTTTGCAGTAATAATATTTTCAATAGTATTACAGAGAATTATACACTGTCCAATATTAGTAGGATTTGCTATATTTGCAGCACTTTTAATAGTAGCAGCAGTATTTAATAACATAACATATGTAATTATAGCGATAGCACTTGGAATATTAGCATTTATAGTAGCATTTTTAGATTGTGTTTTTAGAAATTCAAATTTCTTAAGAAATAATAGATGCTTAACATGTGATTTCAACAACAATAATAACAACAACAATAATAATGATGATAGTGACGATACACTTACAATAGTTAATAGTAATGGAGTAGTTTTAGCAAGAATAAATGGAAACACAATTCGATGCAGAGATGATGATAATAGTAATTGTTGTAGTTGTAATAATGATAATAATACACTTTCTAATGGTAATCTTTTATCTACTAATGATTTAAATTCAAATTTTTCTAATTGTGGATGTCGTGGAAGAAATTTTAGATATAATAGATAAAAATATAAGAATGAAAGTATATAATTAAAGTGAACATATAAGATAAAAAACTCATACTAAGGACAGTATGAGTTTTTCCATTGAAAAGGAAAATACCTGTATTATTTTGTAATATTGTGTTGAAAAAAACATATATAAATGATAAAATCAGGTTGGATACAAAAGAGAAAGGGGGGAGAAAAATGAAAGAAAAGAATAGTAGAGTAAAGTTATTAACAATTTTATTAGTATTAGCAGTAATAGCCATAATAGTAATGGTAATATTTATATATAAAATTTATAATGAAAAAGTTGAGGAAACTAAAAAATCAACTCAATTACAAGAACAAATAGATATTTTAAATAAGACAGCAAACAATTTACAAGAAAAGATTGATTCTATATCAAAGATCACATCAGATGAAAAGTCAACAAACAGTCAAGACAAAGAAGAAAGTGTTACTTCAAAAGTTAATGTTCTTGATGGAAGATACGAAAATGATGAAGAATTAGAAGCATATATATATGAATTTTCAGGAAATAATGTTTCTGCTGGGGCTTTAGGAACAAGTTATGGAACATATAAAATTAATGATAATAAAGTTAAAATAACATATACGAAAGCTGACGATCCTGAAGGAAATGAAATCGATGGATTTCCTGATGGACAGACAGTTGAACTTACAATTTTGGATGAAAATACTTTAATTGATAATAATGGAAATAAATATATAAAAAAATAGAAGGTGTCCTATAAGATAGGACACCTTTTGAAACTTTTTACATGTGCTTGCACACGTAATCAAACTCACCGTTGAATTCAGCAACAGGAGGGTGATCTTTCAAAATTTCGCAATCCATGCTTCCACAGGTAGCAAGTTTAAACCCTAAGCTAATTGTCGAAGATGATTCAAGATTCAATTTTAATCCAGAATGATCATTGACAAAAACCACACCAGTGACGCACAAATCAGTACGGTCTTTGTAATCAGTCAATGAAAGATTGATTACATCTCCAAGTTTAATTGTTTTAATGCTTTCTTTTGTGAGTTTCATAAATGTACCTCCAAAATTTTTTTCCTTTGCAGTGTTGACAAGTTACGCAAACACGAGGTTTTGCAACAAAAGGTATAATACCTAATGCACTTATAGTATAACATATTTTACATAAAATAGCAAGATGCAAATAAAAACAGCCATTATCAAAAATAAATGATAATGGCTGTTTACTTAGTTTTGTATCACATATTTTAAAATCATCACATCTTTAATTCGAATAAAAATGCTTGTTCTGTCAATATGTTTAGATACTTTAAGTACAACAAAGTTTCCATCCACAGTAAGAGAATTATCTGTAAGTGTTACTTTTTCATCTGATATAGGCTGTAAAATAAATTCTTCTGTAAACAGCAAGACTGCCATAAGCAAATCGATTCGCTTTATGTCGACAAATCGATTCCATGAACATAAATTTAATTTTTTGTATTTGGTGGACAGTTCTTGTGTTTTTATATCAAAGAGTAAATCTTCATGCTGCGGAATTAAATTTGCAATTGCTTCATAAACATATTGTGCTTTTTCAAAAACTACAAACGATGAGCTGTAGAAATTGGTTTCTGACAAACCTAAATACATTTTATTAATTGCTATTGCTGCATTAGGAAAATCTTTCTCGATATTCCGATACATTGACATCATATCAGTCCCCCACCATTCATAGGTGCTTTTGATACATTCTTCCATAGTCCATACATAGAAATCTTTGTCTTTGTTACTCATTTTAGTACCTCCTTAAATAGTTATTGATGATTACTTGTTATATATGTTTACCTCCATAAGGAGATTATTAAATTAATTCTAGTAATTTACTAGAAGCAGATAAATTATAACATAATTAACATAATGTGTCAATTGCCTTAAAGATTCAATTTTGTATTTTAGAAAAGAAAAAATCAATCATTTGGGAGAAGTTTAATAAGGACAAAATTGTTCTTATTGACTTCTTCCCAAATTTTTATATTAGATGGTCAAATAAAGATATAAATTATCTAGTCAAATTTGTAGTGAAAATTAATTTATGGAGGTTTTTTGAAATGAATAATAAAATTACATATCACAAAGTTGGAGATTATTATTTGCCTAATCTATATTTAGCAAAAGATGAATATGAAAAAGATTATCAAATTGGAAAGTATGGTCATCTAAGACTAGAATATTTAAAAACACATAAAAAAGCTGAATACACTATAATGTTTATGGATAGTACTTTAAGAAAACATATTGTAGATACTGATAAACAAGCTAAAGAAAGATTTAAAATACTTATGAAACAAATGCTAGAAAACAATCCTGTTGATGAAAAATTAAAAAATACTGACCCATTAAAATGGGGAGGACTTATGAATAATTATAAGCATTCAGTTGAAGAAATCATTTTTAAAGAATTAATTTATATTTAGTAAAAAAATGAATTTTCCAGTTAATAATTGGAAAATTCATTTTTTTATTCTTTATTTTCGTTTTTTTCTTGTTGTTGTATTTCAAATATTGCTTTTTGACTTTCGATTTCAGCTTTAAGTTGTTCTTCAGTTGGTAAATATGTTTTGTATTTTGTGGCAAATAATTGCTCATTTCCGTTCAAAATAGAATATCTTGCTACATCTGCATCTGTATCAGTACAAAGTAAAATCCCAATTGTTGGATTATCATCTTTTGCTTTCTTCAATTCATCATACATTCTTACATACATATCCATTTGACCTATATCTTGATGTGTTACTTGATTAGTTTTTAAATCAATCAATACAAAACATTTTAAAATATAATTATAAAAAACTAAATCAATGAAGTAATCTCCTTTTTCTGTACGAATATGCTGTTGTCTTTCAACAAAAGCATATCCTTTTCCGAAGTTCCATCAAAAATTTTTGTAAATTATTTATAATGCTTGTTTCTAGTTCTGTTTCTGTATAAGTATCTTCTAACGAAAATCCTAAAAATTCTGCAATCAAAGGATTTTTTATAAATTCTAGCTTGTCCACCAAATAATGTTCTTTGTTTTTTTCTTTCATTTCCTCAATTACAGGTTGTTTTACTTGTGATTTTAGTAATCTATAATAATATTGTGAAGAAATATTTCTTTGCAAAGTTCTTACACTCCATGTTTGTTGAGCCGTTTCTTTTTCATACCATTGTCTTGCTTTTTCGTCTTCTACTTGTAATAATGTTTTGTAATGTGTCCAAGACAATATATTAGATTTTGCATTCACTGAGTGCAAAATGTTTGGAAAAGTTTTGTAAAATTGTAAAAAATAATATAAATTTCTTAATTCGAAACCTTTTCCATATTCTTTCTTTAATTCTTTAGATAGTTTTTTTAATATTTCTGTACCATAATCTGCTCTATTTTCGCCTTTTAATTCTTCTTCCGCAATTCTATATCCAATTAACCAATTTCTTTCTACTAATGCAATATTCACTGATTGATAAGCATAATTTCTTGCTGACTCAATAATAGAAAATATATCTTCTACAACATTATCGGTATTTTGATATTTAATAATCATTGAATTATTATTTGTTTTTCCTAAATCCATTTTTTCACATCCTTTATTATTTTTTTCGTTTTTCTTAAAATTATTTAATATTAATATTTTTTATAATATCTTTTAATATATATCTATGTTTTAATATGATTTTATTTTTTTATTCTATCTACTTTATATAAAACATCATATTCTTCTTTGGTAGGTTCTTCCCAAAATGACTCTAATTTTTTCATTAATCCTTCATTTAAATAGAAATCTGATCCGCCATTTCCTTCTTTTACTCGTTTATTTCTTTCTGCAATATTTTGTTTCCAAGTTTCATCATCAACACATACATAATGAATTTCACAATCTACACCATTATTTTTATAATATTCTCTTAGTTCTTTTCTATCTCTATGTGACCATAAACCTCTTTCAAATATTACATTAGCACCTGCTTGTGCAATCTCTCCAACTTTTCTAGCTAGATATTTATTTAATCTTTCAGAGAATACATTATAAAATTCTCCTTGTTCATTATTTATCAATTCATAAGTGGCTTCATCTGGCGATATGATAACAGCATTTAAAGACTCTTTAATTATCTTCGAATAATAACTTTTACCACTACATATTTTGCCACATACTAAAATTACTTTTCCCATATCATCACTTCCTTAAATTTTTTCTTTGTGTGTTCTTATATAAATTTCTTTTCTACCTTTTTCTATAAAAACAGATTTATCATTTTTTATACCATACACAATAGTTTCAATAGGATAATACTGTTCTACAATATCTTGATATTCTTTTGCTTTTGAAACATCAATATTTCCATATAATTTTAATATATCTTCTCCAAAAGACATACCAATTTCTTCTTCGCTATCTTCTAATAAATATATAAAATCACAATATTCATCTATAATTCCAGAATCTCCAAAATCAATTACACCAACCAATCTATTATCATTATCAAGCAATAGATGATTACAACTAAAATCATTATGACATAAGCATTTTTTACCACCAAATATAGTTGTATTATATAGTCTTTGCATAAAATCTTCTATATATTGTTTTTCCGTATCTGTAAGACTATCGTATATTGTTTCTTTAAGTAGTTGATATTCTTCTAACACGTTCTGTTTATTATCTATTGTATATGAACTTATTTCACTATAATCTAAATCATGCATTTGTCTTAAAAATATAGCAATATCTTGTTTTAATAATTCTTGTTTATCTTTCGACATAGTAGAATAAATTTCTGGGGTTAAAAATTTCCCTTTAATTTCTTTATAACCTAAAATAGATAATTCATCAGTTATGTATGAATATTCTATTCTGGGTATTTTTATATTTGTCTTTAAATTTTTGTTTAAGAAATCATATATTGCTTTTTCTTTTTCATATCCTTTTTTCTTATTTGCACTAAATTTAATTTTAAACACATATTCATTATTTACAATATATGCTTTACTGTCATACCCTTCACCAATTAATTTTATACTATCAATTACAATGTTGCATTTTTCGTTAATAACTCTTTTTATATCCATTATTTTTTCTTTCCTTATTTATATGTTGAATTTCTAATATCATATCATAATTATGGCAATTCAACAACAGATTTAATTTTACACCAGACAAAGATTTTTATAGATGTTCAAAATATAAAAACAATTCTACTAAATCTTGTACTAGCCATAATATAAAAGATTATGTATTAAAAGAATTAGTATTAGATAATATCAAGCAAGTAATATCTTATATTTCATCTTATGAAGATTTATTTATAAAAGAAAAAATTGATAAAACCAATCAAGAAGAACTTGATTTAACAACTTTTATTGATAAAGTAAAAAAATATACTGAACTAAAAGAATTAACACCAGAAATTGTAAATGAGCTAATTAATAAAATATATGTATATCAACAAACAAAACTGAATGGTAAAAAATATCAGCAAATAGATATTCACTACGCAGGAGTTGGAATAATTGCTATTCTACTAAATGAATATGAATTAGAAAATGCTTTTCAGCAAAGTATTAAAAATATGAAAACAGCATAGTATTCAAACTATATTGTAAAGCCAAAGGAGTACTCTTCAATAAATGTCCTTATTGAAAGTACTCCTTCTGATTGATTTTGATATAAATATTTATTGGTAGCGAAGGTGGGATTCGAACCTACGACCTGCCGGGTATGAACCGGATGCTCTAGCCAACTGAGCTACTTCGCCATGAATTATAGACAAGAACTATTATAATAGGTATTTCCATTTTTGTCAATAGATATTCGAAAAAAAATTAAAAATAAAAATACTTGCTATTTTTGGATTAGCATAGTAAAATATATATGAATGAAAAGGATAAAGAATTGAGAGGAGAACTTACTTTGGAAAAGATAGATAAAACTCAAGAGATAAATGAAAAATTAGAATACATAGGACTAAATTTAGAAGAAGTACCAGAAACACTAAAACTAGTAGAAGACTTACAGTTTAGACCAAATACTGGGTTTGATGAAAAAAAATATAGACAATATAGATTTGTTTCACCAAAAGAATTACAAATATTATTATCACCAACCAATAGACTAGATGATATAAAAGAAAAATATTCAAAGTCAAGTCCATTAGCTTCATATTTAGACAAAGAAAATGAAGAGAATCAAGAAAAATATGAAACATTTTTAAGAATGATAGATGAAGTAAAGATAGAAGAAATAGAGAAGATAGAGAAAGAACAACAGATAATAAATAAAAAGATTCCATTTAAAGTAAGATATTCAGGAAATTATTTATGGCAAATATATTATTCTGAAGCAACAGATCAATATTTTATGATAGTACCAACAGAAGACAAAGATTATTCAACATTTTTTTATGTATTAAAAAAGCAAGTTGAAAAGAAAAAAGCTGGAAAAATATTTGTACCAATTAGTAATGCAGATTATAGTAGAGAATTGTTAAACAAAACAGAAATACAGAGTTTAGAAAATTATTTATGGTTATTTACAAAAGATTGGCCATCAATTTATGAAGTATATGATAAGAGCGGAAAAGTTAGCTTACAAATAGTTGGAGAAACTGAAGTATATGGAACTATCAAATCTGAATATAAAGTTAAGCTTTCAAACAAAATAGAAGCAACAAAATTTTTTAAGTTAGTAAAAGCATTATTTATAATGCAATCTGAATTATCAAATTATTATCAATTTGAAACAAGAATTGATAAGCAAGGAAGTCTTGAATTTTATTACGAAGATGAATTAATGGAATATGATAATTTGAGTGATTGGTTAAATGATGAATATAAGAGATTATTAGATATAGAAAAAAATGCAATTGAAGAAAATAATGGATTACAAGGAAAAGCAAGAAGATTAAAAAGACAAACTCAAGATTTAGAAGCTGAATATATAAGTAAAGAAAAACAGATATCAACATTTTTAGAATGCAAAAAAACATTTTTTGGAAAAGTTAAATACTTTTTCAAATATAGTGGAAAAAAATCAAAACAAAAAGAAAAAATTATTGAAGAAGAAAATGAAAATATTGCGGAAACTGAAGAAAAAATTGACGAAAAATTAAAATCACAATATACACTTGATGAATTAATTCAAAAAGGAAAAGATGCTGATGAAAAGGAAACAGATTTAAAAAATACAAAAATGGATATAAATGCACTAAAATTAAAAAATCTTAATTTAGTGAAAAAAATAGAAAATGCAACAGCATATATCAATGAGATAGACAGTCACAAAAAGAGTATATTCGAATTTTGGAAATACAGCAATAAAGATGAAGTACAAGCATTAGAAGAAGGAGAAGAAGAAACAATAAATGTAAAGCCACGTTCAAAAGTATTTGATTATGAAGAAGACTTTGAAGAATTTGGAGAAACAATGGACAAGGCTCAAAGAAAAGAGCTTACAAAAGAAGAATTAGACTGTATTTATCTAACAACAACTAATCAACTAGAAGTAATAAATAAATTAAAAACAGATAATACAACTTCAAAAGAGCTTGAACAATACATGAAAAAAATCAAAAAAGAATTACAAAATGAAAAAGATATTACCGAAGAAGATGTTATAGATATATTTGGGGGATTGGCTGAAGATACAAGAAAAATAACAAAGCTAGCTAATAAATCTCATCGAGAACATCCAAAAAATAAATATTCAATATTAAGAATTTCCAAAGCACTAAAAACAGTAGAGTATAAAGCGGCATTAGAAAATGTAATAAATATAATAGAAGAAGCAATAGAAAAAAACAAATTACCTCAAAATGTTGCAGGCTATAAATGGATAGAAGAAGATCAAAATATTGATACAAACGAATTTAACATTTTTAATCTAAATCCAGAAAAAGAAATTGAAAATGCACTAATGGGGACAGAAAGTGGAAAGGTAAATTTGTATAAAATGGATTTTGACAAGAATATAAAAGCAGTAGCTTTTTCAAATTGTGTTTATTATGATAATCAAAATAAAACTTTACCAGTAGGAATGGATAAAGACACAAGAATATTGGCAAAAATATTAGATACAGATATAAGTTTAGATAGTAAAAAAGTTATAAGAGTTGGAAGGTTGGAAGATGAGAATGATATATCTTCAAAATTAATCATAAAAACAATAAATGTATTAGAATATGACATTAAAGAAGTAGACGGGTAAAAAATGAAAAAAATGTACCCGGTCCAAAATTTCACAAGAAAGGAACGCAAAATGGCAGAATTTAAATCAGGATTTGTTGCAATGTTAGGAAGAACAAATGTAGGAAAATCAACACTATTAAATATGTTAGTTGGAGAAAAGGTTGCAGCAACAGCAAATAAAGTACAAACAACAAGAACAGCAATAAAAGGAATTGTAAATAGAGAAAATTCACAAATTATTTTTATAGATACACCAGGAATACATAAACCTAAAACTAAATTAAATGAAACAATGGTGGAGACTTCATTTGGAGTTATAAGTGAAATTGATTTGATTTTATTTGTAATAGAAGCTACAAGTGAAGATATTGGTAGAGGCGATATGAGAATTCTTGAAAAAATAAAAGAATCTAATAAAAAAGCTATATTAATAGTAAATAAAATTGACTTAGTTAAGAGAGACAAATTACTTCATTTAATTGATATATATCAAAAAGAATATAATTTTGAGGCAGTTATTCCTATATCTTCTTTAAAAGAAAAATATAGAGATATTATTTTAGATGAAATAGAAAAGAACCTAAAACCTGGTCCTGCATATTATGATATAGAAGAATATACAGATCAAACTTTAAGACAACTTGCTGAAGAGACAATTAGAGAAAAAGCTCTTACTTTTTTACAAGATGAAGTTCCACATGGGATATATGTTGAAGTTGAAAAAATGAAGTTTAGAAAGAATCAAAAAGGAGAACCAATGTATGACATAGAAGCAACAATATATTGCTTAAGAAATTCGCACAAAGGAATTATAATCGGAAAGGGCGGAAGTATGTTAAAACGTATAGGTCAAGCAGCAAGAATAGATATGGAAGCAAATTTTGGAACAAAGGTAAATTTAAAAACTTGGGTTAAAGTTAAAGAAGACTGGCAGGATGATTCAGCAATAGTTAAGAAATTCAAATTGCAATAATATGGAACGTTTGAATAATTTATGCTAGAATTGCAAAAGATAGAATTAGAGGAAGTGAGCTTATGATTAAAAAAATGGCATGGAATACATTTAAAAATACAGGAGATATAAATACATTTTTAGAATTAAAAGAAATACAAAATATAGAAAGTCAAATAGGAAGCGGAGTAGAACAAATACATCAAAGTGAAACGCAAATAGTTGGAGAGACAATACAGCAGATTCAACATCAAATGGAGGAACAAAATGGGAACAATAAAAATGAGTGGTATAATAATATCTGAAAATAATTTAGGTGATTATGATAAGATGTTAACAATGTTGACTCCTGGATTAGGTAAAATATCATGTGTTGCAAAAGGCGCTAGAAGACAAAAAAGCGCCTTACTTGCAGGTACACAGTTTTTGTGTTTTGGTGAATATCTAATGTATAAAGGAGCTAATACATATAATATAAATTCTTGTGAAACAATAGAAGTATTTTATAAACTACGAACAGATTTGGACAAGTTAAACTATGCAGTAGAAATGACGAAAATAGTAAGAGATGTAACAGATGAGAATGAAAACTGTTATAAAATTTTACAATTATTTTTAAATACATTATATACATTATCAGAAACAGATAAAAATCCTGAATTAATAATAAGTATATTTAAAATTAAATTATTGTGTTTTTTAGGATTTGCACCAAGAATTGCAGAATGCGTAAATTGTAAAGAAAAAGAAAACTTAAAATATTTTAGCCTAAGAGATAATGGATTTAAATGTGAGGCTTGTGGTAGACAAGATAAAAGTTGCTTGCAAATGAATGAGAGTACAGCAACAGCTATTAAATATATAACAATGGCACCACCTAAAAAATTGTATTCATTTAATTTAAAAGATGAATCATTAAATGAATTAAAATTGATAGCAAAATTGTATTTTAATGAAAAATTAGAAAAACAGTATTAGGAACAGGGCGACAATAGTCGTCATTTGTTCTTGCACGATTGAAAGGAATATTATATGGAAGAATTAGTTGATATATTAGTCGCAACATATAATACAAATGAAAAATATTTAAAAAAGCAAATAGATAGCATATTAAGGCAAACACATAAAAATATAAAAATATATATAAGTGATGATAATTCTAGTGATGAAAAAGTAGCAGAAATATTAAAAGAATATGAACAAAACGATAAAAGAATAAAATTATATATTCAGCCTAAAAATTTAGGTTATAACAAAAACTTTGAATTTTTGCTACAACAATCGACTGCAAATTATATAATGTTTTCAGATCATGATGACATTTGGGGTAAGGAAAAAGTAGTAAAAAGCCTAAAAAAAATAAAAGAAGAAAACGTAGATATGGTTTATTGCAATTGTAGACAAGTTGATGAAAATGGAATTGTTCTTCAAGATGATTATTTTAAATATAAAAATGTACCATTAGTAAAAGGAGAAAGTAAATTAGCTATTTCAAGATGTGTTGGAATAGGTTGTTCACAGATTATTACAAAAGAGGTTAAAGAAAAAATGATTCCTTTTAAAAAAGATGTTATTGCACATGATTGGCTTGCAGCTTTTATTGCAAATGAAGGAAAAGGTATGTGTTATATAGAAGAACCTCTTTTTGATTATAGACTACATGGTTCAAATGTTTTTGGTGGCAGAAGTTTAAATCAAAATTTAAATAGATGGAAACAAGAACATGGTAATAGTTATAAATCTTTTTTAGAATACAGAAAAGACGCAATTGATAGGGCTTATCTTGGTGGCATTAAAATGTGCAAAGAGTATGTTTCTATAAAACAGGACAAGCAGTTTATTGAGGAAGCAGAAAGATACTATGATGGCATTTTAAAGGCTTCTAAGTTTAATTGGAATTTGAATGGATTTTTTAAGGTCTTAGCTGGAAAGAACCAAGCTAAAAAGATGGTTAGGGAGTGTGTGCTTTTTCATTTTCCGTTTTTGGGGTATTTGAAGTTTAGAAAATAGTATATTTTATAAAATACTAATTGAAACATAGTGTAAGAAAAAATGAGCTATTTAGAGTCTAATTATTGACTTTAAATAGCTCTTATAGTAGAATAACAAGAGAAAATGTAATAAAAGGGAAAATAATATAAGACGGTGGATAAAATGATGAAAATAATAAAGAATCAAAAAAATAAATTAATTAAAATTATTTTTTCTATAATAAGTATAGGAGTATTAATATTTGGAATATATTTATTAAATAGATATTTGATACCAAGAGTTGATGCTAAAATTGCAAATGCAAAAACAGAAAAAACTGAAGAAAAATATGAAGTAACAGAAAATGCTTATAAAAGTAATGAAATTGAAATAAAAATAGATAAAAAAGAACAAGGAGAAGGAAAAGATAAAGTTACATATTACATAGCAGATATAAAAATAGAAAATCCAGACAGAATAAAAAGGGCATTTGCCAAAGACCAAGTTGGGATAAACATAGTTGAAAAGATGCATGATATTACATCAAGAAATAATGCAATATTAGCAATAAATGGAGACTATTATGCATTTAGAAAAAATGGTATTATAATAGGAAATTCTCAAATTTATAGAGATGTTCCAGCAAGAGAAGGACTAGCAATCTATAAAGATGGAACAATGAAAATATATGATGAAAAAAGTACAACAGCAGAAAACCTTATTGCAGACGGAGTAAAAGAAACATTATCTTTTGGACCTGTGTTAGTTAGAGATGGAAAAGCAGATGCCAATTATCAAACATATGCAGTAGATGATGATAATATTATTAGAGGCAATATTGCAATAGAAAATCCAAGAACAGGAATAGGGTATTATGATAAAAATCATTATTGCTTTATAGTTGTAGACGGAAGAAGAGAAGGATATAGTAAAGGCGTAACATTAAATGAATTTGCACAAATATTCGAAGGGCTTGGATGTCAACTTGCATATAATTTAGATGGAGGAAACTCTGCTAATATGTACTTTATGAATAAAAAAGTAAATATATCAAGTCAACCAGGTGATGGAGAAAGAGAAATAAGTGATATTCTTTACATTTATTAAAGGAGATTTATATGAAAATATTAATACCATCTTATGAACCTAATGAAAAATTAATTGATTTAGTAGAACAGCTAAAAGAATTGACAAAAATTCCAATTATAGTGGTCAATGATGGAAGCGGAAAAAAATATAGCATGATTTTCGAAAAACTGAAAAATAAAGGTATTACAGTTTTAGAACATGAGACAAATAAAGGAAAAGGTGCAGCAATAAAAACAGGAATTAAATATTTGATAGAAAACAATGAAGAACAAGGATGTGTATGTGCAGACTCTGATGGACAGCATACAGCAAAAGATATTTTAAGGATATGCGAAGAGTTAGAAAAAGGTAAAGAAGATATTATTCTGGGAGTTAGAAATTTTAAAAAAGAAAAAATTCCATTTAGAAGTAAATTTGGAAATAATATGTCAAAAATATTATTTTGTGCTATGACTGGCGAAAAAATAAGTGACACACAAACAGGGTTAAGAGGGTACTCAAGTAAAATATTTGAATGGTTACTTAAAATTGATGGGAACAGGTATGAATACGAGTTTAATATTTTATTAAATATGAAAGAAGAAAATATAGTGTATACACAGATGGATATAGAAACAATATATGAAAATAAAAATGAGAGTTCTCATTTTAGAGTAATTAGAGACTCAATATTAATTTATAAGCCTGTTTGTAAGTTTTTAATATCTTCAATATTATCTGCTGTAATAGATTTTGTTTTATTAATAATTTTTCAACATATTTTCGAAAATTTATTGATATCAGTTATTAGTTCAAGAAGCATAAGTTCTATATTTAATTTTATATTGAATAAGAACTATGTATTTAACAAAAAAGAAAATAAAAATGCTATAAGAATGGCAGGAAAATATTTTAGCCTAGTAATTGTAATAATGATATTTAATTATTTAATATTAAATTTATTGAATACAGTGATAGGAATAAATTTAGTAATATCAAAAATAATTACAGAAATAATCTTATATTCTTTCAGTTTTATTGCACAAAAAAGAGTTGTTTTTAAAAATAGAAAGGAAAAATAATGGAAGAAAAAATAGATATATTAATGGCAACATACAATGGAGAAAAATATTTAAAGGAACAAATTGAAAGTATTTTAAACCAAACATATAAAAATATAAGACTGATAATTTCGGATGACGCATCAAAAGACTCTACACCTAAAATTTTAGAAGAATATAGAAAAAAAGACAGTAGAATAGAAATATATTTAAATAAAGAAAATAGGGGAGTAGTAAAAAACATAGAGTTCCTTTTAAATAAGGTAGAAAATGAATTTTATATGTTATCAGATCAGGATGATGTATGGCTTCCAATTAAAGTTGAAAAATCAATAGAGACGTTAAAAAAACAAGATGCAGACTTAGTATTTGGAGATTTAAGAGTTGTAGATAAAAATTTAGAAACAATGCACGAATCATTTGCTAAATATATGCTATTGGAAAGAAAAATTAATAAATTTATTAATACTGACAGAATAAATTATTTATATAATTGCGTAACGGGATGTACTTTACTAAGTAAAAAAGAATTTATAAAGGATATATTGCCATTACCAGTGATATCTAAATACATGATTCATGATCATTGGATTGGACTAATAGTATCTCTTAATGGAAAATTGGCATATATGCCTGAGCAATATATTTTATATAGACAACATGGAAACAATGAAGTTGGAACTAAAAAAGTTTCACATGAAATGACAGATATAAATGAAGTAAGAAAATTATTTATAAATGTAAAAATAGGAGTGTTTGAATCATATGTTAAATATAATTCAAAATTTCCAGAAAAATTACAAAAGTTAAACAAAGAAGCATTAGAATATTATAAGAGATTAGAAAACAAAAATAAAGTTAATTTTAAAAAATGGGATATATTTCATAAATTATATAAAACAGAAAAAATAATGTACTACATAGAAAATTTTATAATTTTAAATATGCCTGCAGTAGGAAAAGGATTATTTAAATTAAGATTATCAATATTAAAATGCTTAAAAAAAAGATGAAATATTATACAAATTAACAAGGAGAAGAAAAATGGAGTTTATTAAAACAGCAATACAAAATAGAAAAGTAATATGGGGAATAGGGAAAAATGATTTTAAAAATAGATTTGCAAATACAAGTTTGGGGGCAATATGGGGATTTTTGCAACCATTTATATTTATGCTTACATATGTAATTGTATTCCAATATATTTTACATGTTGGAAGTGTTGGAAATTATCCATATGTTTCATGGTATTTACCAGCAATGGCAATGTGGATGACTGTAAATGATACAATAATAAATGCAAGCAATTCAATTAGAGCATATAGTTATTTAGTAAAAAAAGTAGTTTTTCCAGTAGATGTTATACCTTTAATTTCTACTGTAGCATCATCATTTGTATCATTATTCTTATTTATAATAGCTATAGTTGTAAGTTCTGTATTTGGATATGTACCCAATCCTTTTATATTGATATATTCAATAATTGCAGCATATTGTTTTGTTATAGCTTTTACAAGATTTACATCAGCTATAGTAACTGTGTTACCAGACTTTTCACAATTACTTAATATATTAATGCAATTGTTCTTCTGGTTTACACCAATTGTTTGGGATTTACAAATGGTATCAGGGCATTTCGTAATATCTAGAGTATTAAGATGTATACCATTTACATATTTGGTATCAGCTATAAGACAAGCATTTATAGGAGAAAATATCATAACAAGAGGTCATTGTTTTTATACAATAGTCTTTTGGGTAATAACAGCAATTTTATTTGTATGGGGAAATCATGTATTTAAGAAAACTAAGAAAGATTTTGCAGATGTGCTTTAATTTATAAAAATAAACATAAAGAGAGAGGATAAATATGAAAAAAGAAGAAGAAAATATAATAGAAATAAAGGATTTATGCAAGGAATACAAGATGTATCATAGAAAAAAAGATAGACTATTGGAAATTTTATTACCTAAATATGAAAATCATACTACATTTAAAGCAATGGATGGATTTAATTTAAACGTAAAAAAGGGTGAAATAGTAGGAATTCTTGGAAGAAATGGAGCTGGAAAATCAACATTATTAAAAATGATAACAGGAGTTGTAGTTCCAACATCAGGAGAAATAAAAGTAAAAGGAAAAATAAGTTCTTTATTGGAATTAGGAACAGCATTTAACCCAGAATTAACAGGATATGAAAATATATATCAACATGGACAGATAATGGGCTTAACTGTAGAAGAAGTAAAAGCAAAAGAAAAGGAAATAATTGAATTTGCAGATATTGGAGAACACCTTAGTCAGCCAGTAAAAACATATTCTTCAGGTATGTTTGCAAGATTAGCTTTTGCATGTGCAATAAATGTTGATCCAGATATATTAATAGTTGATGAAGTACTATCAGTAGGGGATATGGCATTCCAATTAAAATGTTTTAAGAAATTTGAACAATTCAAAAAGAAGGGGAAAACTATACTTTTTGTAACACATAGTATATCAGATGTATTAAATAACTGTAATAGAGCAATAATATTACAACATGGAGAGAAAATCTTTGATGGCGATGTTAAAGAAGGAGTAGAAGAATATAAGAAATTAATTACTAAAATGAAGGATACAAATTCAACAAAAGGAAAAAATAAAATAACTAAAGAAGTAATAAATGCTCTTTCTGAAAAGTCTGAATGGAAAAAACATTTTACATTAAACCCAGAGGCTACAATTTATGGAAATAATGAAGCAGCTATTTATGATTATGGAATGTTTGACCAGTACAATCAGCCATTGCCTATAATAGACAATTCAGAATATATGCATATAAAAATAAAAGTTCAATTTAATCAGGATGTTGAAAATCCATTTGCATCTATTACAATAAAAGATTTTCAAGGAAAAGAAATGTGTGGAAATAATACAAACTTTATGGGAATAGAAACAGGAACATGTAAAAAAGGAGAAGAATACATATTTGATTTTGAACAAAAACTAAGACTTGCACCTGGAAAATATACATTATCAATTAGTTGCAATAGATTTGATGAGAATGGAGAATTGATAATAATGAATAGAAACTATGATGCATTAATCTTTGAAGTAACTTCACAAAAGAAAATGGTAGGTTGCTTTGATATGGAACCTAAAGTTAAATTTAAAAAAATTGAATCACCACAATCAAAGGATTAGAAGGAGTGAGTGACTATTGGAATATAATAAAGAATTAGAGTTGTTAAAAAAACAACTTAAAGATAATATAATAGATTGGTATCCGATGGAAGATAATGCACAATATGTAATAATGAGAGATTTTTGCAAGAGAGACGTAGACAAATTAGAAGAAGCAGTAGAAAAGCTAAATGAGAACGGAAAAATCTTGATTTTAATGAATAATCGACTATCAATAAGGAGTATTTGTATCAATAATTCAAAAACAGAATATTTGTATAGTAAAAAAGAAATAGAAGAATTGTTAGATGAAATGGGATTAAGATATAAAAAATTCTATTATCCATTACCTAAATGTGAAATGACAAATGTTATCTTCACAGACAATCATTTACCTGATGAAGAGACGATATCAAGAAACATTGTTTTTAATGAAGCAGATAATATAGAACTAAATAAAGATAATGAATTATATAAAAATATAATAAAACAAGATAAAAATTTATTTAAAACATTTGCAAATTGCTTTTTTATAGAATGTAGCAAAAATGAATTTAAAGATAATGAAATAGAGTTCGTATCATTTTCAAATATGAGAAAAGAAGAATACAGAATAAAAACAATAATAAAAGGAGAAAACGTTTACAAAGAGAATGCAAATGAAAAGTCTATTTCGCATATAAAAAATATAGAAAGAAACATAGATATTTTAAAACAATGTAATATAAATACTTTAGATAGATACGAGAATTCAATAATAATAAGTGCGTATCAAAAAAATAAAAATACATTAGATAAAATTTTGATAGACAAATTAAAACAAGGAAATATAGAAGAAGTAAAACAAATAATGAAGAATTTATACTTTGAATTACAACAAAAGCTAGAAGTTATTGTAACAGGTAAAAATGTATTTGACAAATATGAAATAGCTTATGAAAAAGAAGATATAAATAATTTAACATTTATAAAATATGGATTTTGGGATATGATTTTGCAAAATATATTTTATATTGATGAAAAATACTTTTTTTATGACCAAGAATGGCTTGAAGAGAATATTCCGATAGAATTTCTTATATATAGAACAATTGCCTATACCCCAGAAGTTGTGAAGTATCTGAATTTGAAGAAATTGTTAGATGAATTTAATATAACAGATAAAAATATAAGCTTGTTCCAAATTTTAGATAATAAATTACAAGAAAAAACAAGAAATGCAACTGCATGGGAAATTCATACGCAAGTAAACAATTTAGATAAGATTTTAAATGATTTAAACACAAAAACTGATGAAATAAAAAAGCTGCAAAATGACAAAGAAATAATAACACAAGATTGCCAAAAGTTATTAAATGAAAAAGATGCTAGAATAAAATTCCTAGAGGATAATATGGAACAAACAGTAAAACTCTTACAAGAGAAAGAAAATCAAATTCTTTTGATGGAAAATTCAACATCTTGGAAAATAACAGAACCATTAAGAAAAATAAGAAGTAATAAAAAAGGAGCACAAAAATGAGAATAAGAGATAAGATATTCCCAGAAGGAACAAAAACAAGAAAAATATTAAGAGGTATGGCTCATGCCATAAAAGGATTCAAACCTACCAATATGAAAAAAGTTTTTCATATGATAAAAACAGAAGGAATGAAGAATACTTTAAAGACAATTAAGCAAATTGTGGTTGGGAACAATCAATATATGGATAGAAATATAGATTACCAAAAATGGTTAGAACATGTAGAACCGACAAAGAAAGAGATTGAAGAACAAAGAAAGGTGGTATTTAAAATACAACCTAAAATTAGTATATTGGTTCCGATGTATAATACACCATATAATTTCTTTAAAGAGTTAGTAGAATGCTTAATAGACCAAACATATACAAATTGGGAATTGTGTTTAGCAGATGGAAGTCCAGAGCAAGACAAAAGCTTAAAAAAGATATATGAACAAGATGAAAGAATTAAATATAAGTTTATAGGAGAAAATAAGGGGATTGCGGGAAATACTAATGAATGTATAAAAATGGCAACAGGAGATTTCATAGCTCTATTTGACCATGATGATTTGTTGCCAGTATTTTCATTATATGAAGTTGTAAAATGTATTAATGAACATCCAGAAGTAGAATTTATCTATACAGACGAAGATAAAATTACAACATTAGACAAACCAAGATTTAACCCACATTTTAAACCAGATTTTTCGTTAGACTTCTTAAGAGCAAATAATTATATTTGTCATTTTAGTGTGTTTAAAAAAGAATTAATGGACAAGCTTGGAGGAGAAAGAAGTAAATATGATGGAGCGCAAGACTTTGATATAATTTTAAGAGTTGCAGAAAACACAAAAAATATTATTCATATACCAAAGGTATTATACCATTGGAGAGTTCATCCAAATTCAACAGCACAAGCTGAAACTCAATCAAAACCATATGCTTTTGAAGCAGGTATTCCAGCCATCCAAGACCATTTAGAAAGAGTAGGACTAAAAGGAACTGTTGAACATGGTGCAAGTTTAGGTACATATAGAATAAGATATCAATTTGAGGGAACACCAAAAGTATCTATAATAATACCAAATAAAGATGAAAAAGAAACATTAAAAACATGTGTTGATTCTATATTAGAAAAATCAACATATAAAAATTATGAAATTGTCATAGTAGAAAATAATAGTACAACAGAGGAAATATTTGAATATTACAGAGAATTAGAAAAAAATGAAAAAATAAAAGTATTAAAATATCCAGAAGAAGGATTTAATTATTCAAAAATAATTAATTATGGAGTAAAAAATTCAGATGGAGAATTTATAGTACAATTAAATAATGATACAGAAATAGAAACAGAAGACTGGTTAGAAGATATGTTAGGTTTTGCATCAAGAGATGATGTTGGAGCAGTAGGTGTAAAATTATTTTATCCAGACGGAACAATTCAACATGCGGGAATTGTATTTGGTGTTGATAGAGTAGCAACACACTTATTTAGAGGTTTACCAAGACATTTACATGGATATTTTGCAAGAGAAAGTACAATACAAGACTTTAGTGCAGTAACAGCTGCTTGTATGATGGCAAAAAGAAGTGTATATGAAGAAGTTGGATATATGGATGAAGATATGCCAGTTGCATTTAATGACTTGGATTTCTGCTTGAAGATTAGAAAAACAGGAAAACTTATAGTATATGATCCATTTGTAAATGTAATTCATTATGAATCAAAAACTAGAGGATATGAAGATACTCCAGAAAAAGTTGCTAGATTTGAAGCAGAAATTACAAAATTCCAAAATAAATGGAAAGAAATATATGAAAATGGAGATCCATATTATAATAAGAATTTTAGTTTAAATTCTTGTAATTATGATATAAGAAAAATTGAAGAATAATAGGAGATAATAACCAAATGATAAAAGAAAAACTAAAAACTATATTAAAAAATAAAATAACAATTGCTATATTAGCAATAATGTTACCATTCTTAATAGAAATATTGATATATAGAAAGATTGAAATTAACAAGGTGGCACTAATTAGAATTGGTATTATTTATGCAATATACATATTAATAGGGGTATATAAATTATTAAAAAAATATGATAAAAAATTAAATAAAATAGCAGAATTTATAATAAAATATAGATATAGAATAGCAGGGATTGTACTAGTTGCTACAGTCTTATTAAGAGTAAATTTTTCATCAATAAGTATGTGGAGTTCATATGTAAATGAACCTGATAGTAAAAATACTATATTAGGTGTTGCTAGAGGAATAAGATCTGATGAATGGTTAACTCAATCAGCACTTATGCTAGGAGCAATGCAAGGGCCTGATGCTTATAAGATGTATAATGAAAATATTGGGCAGGGAAATCTAAATACGTTAATGATGATAACTCCAGTAAGAGATATTGTTTCAATAGGAAAACCATTAATGTGGGGATTTATATTGTTTGGAGAAGAATTTGGATTTTCATTTTATTGGATGTTAAAAATAACTTTATTAGTATTAGTATCTATTGAAGTTGCAATGAAAATAACTAAAAAAGATAATTTACTTACATTAACAGGAGGATTAGTATTAGCATTAGCACCTGCTATAATGTGGTGGTTAAGTTCAGCAATAGCTGATGGATATATATTTGGAATGGCAACAATAGTACTGTTTAGTTACTATATGAACAATTTGGATTGGAATATTAAAAGAAAAATAGGATTAGCAGTCGGCTTATTAATTTCTATAACATCATTTGCATTTGTACTATATCCAGCATTTCAAGTACCATTTGCACTTTTCATGCTGGTTGTAATGTTAAATGATTTTATTCCAAATGTAAAAAAACTTACAAAAACAGATATAATAATAATGGCTATAACAATTTTAGGTATTGGAGGAATAATTGCTAGGTATATATTAGTATGTTGGAATGATATTGTAATAATGATGAGTACAGTATATCCTGGTAATAGAGTATCAGTTGGTGGAGACTTTAAGATAGATAGATTTATTTCATATTTTGCAAATATATTTTTCCCATATAGTAAGAGTATAGCAAATCAATGTGAAGAAAGTAGTTATATATATCCATTTACAGCATTAATAATATTACTAATTTATAATGTAAAGAATATAAAGGAAAAAAAGAACGAACCAGTAGTTAAATTAATAATAAGTATTACAGTTCTTTATACAATATTTTTATTGTGGGAATTTGTAGGATTTGGAGAACTATTTGCAAAACTAACACTAATGTCTATGGTACCAAGCCCAAGATTGCATGTAGTAGTTGGTATGATTGGAACAATCTTAACATTGGCAATAATTAAACAAACAGATGCAAAAAAAATATTTACAAAAGCTCAATCAATTATAATATCTTTGTTAGTTGTTGTAATATCATATGTTTTAATAAAAAATTCAAGTTATGCACAATATTTTAATTTTGTTAAAATAGAAATATGGAGTATTGTAATATTTGCTATAACATATTTTATGATAACAGGAAACAAAAAAGCATGGTGTTATAGTATGTGTATAATTGCAATAATTGCAGGTGCAACAATAAATCCAATATGTATTGGACTTTCACCAATAAAAAATACACAAATTTCTAAAGAAATACAAGGAATAAAAGCAAGTGATGAGAAAGCTTTATGGGCAGGAAATAGTAACATAACTGGACAATATTTAGTTGCAAATGGAGTAAAAACATTAAATGGTGTACATATGTTTCCAAATTTTGAATGGTTAAAGGAATTAGATCCAGAAGGAAAATATGACGAGGTTTATAATAGATTTGCACATATACATATAGCATTAGGTAAAGAAACATCGTTCTCTTTGTTAGCTCCTGATTCATACTTAGCAACATTAACTTATGAAGATTTTAAGAAGTTAGGTATAAAATATTATTATAGCAGTCAAAAATGTAGTGATGAAATAATTGACGAATTTAACTTGGAAAGTAAGTACAGTAATGATGAAAATAGTCAATATATATATTTAATTAATTATTAAGGAGAATGTAAGGGTGAATGAAAAAATAAAGAAAATATCAAAAAAAATATTAGCATATATTTTGATATATGTAGGAATTACAATTTTTTTTACAGCACTTATAATAGTAAGCTATTTATTGCCTAATAGTGCAATAAGAGAAAATATAAAAGAATCTGTTGGACAGTTAAAAGTGGAAGGATCAGGATATACACCATTTTTTTTAGGACACGCGGGAGCAATGATGGATACTCATACAGATGCTTTAATGCTTAATATTGCTATGAATAAGGGAATGGGAAAAGAACAGAGAACATTAGTTAAAGCTATAGAAAATTCATATTATGAAGATGAAACTAAAGGAGGAGTATCTTCTTTGGAAAACAGTTTACCAGATGATCAATATAATAATAATGAATATTCTAGATATTGGCATGGTTCTCAAGTGATACTTAGACCATTATTAATGAAATATAATTATGTAGAAATAAGATACATATTTATGTTTATAATATTTTTATTATTAGGAATAACAATATATTTAATAAGTAAACAATTAGGATTAAAAACAGTTATTGCATTCATTATAACAATATGCATGATGTATGTAATACTAATTCCAATGTCTTTACAATATAGTTTTATATTTATTGTAACTCTTATATCAATGATATCGGTATTAATTACTTATAAATATGAAAAGCAAAAATTTATCCCAGTAATATTCTTTATTACTGGGGCATTTGCAACATATTTTGATTTATTAACATACCCATTGATAACATTAGGTATGCCAATAGTTCTAGCTATATTATTGGAAAATAGAAGAAAAACTAAATTATTAGATCAAATTTTGCTTAGTATAAAATTAGGAATAATGTGGGCAATTGGATATGGATTATTGTTTTTTACAAAATGGATAATAGCTTCTATTATATTACAAAAAGATGCTATATCATTAGCATTAAATCAAATATTATTTAGAGTAAATGGAAATGAAGCATATCCTGTAAAAAGAATAGAGGTTTTACAACAAAACTTTGACTTTTTCTTTGTTCCAACTGCAAAAGAATTGTTAAAAATTATTTTTATAATTTGGGCAATATTATTTGTATTAACTAAAAAGAAAATTAAAGATTGTAGTGTAATAATTACATTAATTTGTATTGCAATAGTGCCATATGTATGGTATATTACATTCGCAGGACATTCATCAATACATAGCTGGTTTACAAATAAAATTCAAGCAATGACGATTTTTGCAATTTTAAGTGCAATGAGTGAATGTATTCAAATATCTAATTTGAAAAA
The DNA here is from genome assembly GCA_934155265.1 of uncultured Clostridia bacterium. Classification (GTDB taxonomy): domain Bacteria; phylum Bacillota; class Clostridia; order TANB77; family CAG-508; genus CAG-269. The sequence continues at coordinate 2,058 of CAKPGU010000012.1, read as the reverse complement.
ATATATAAAAAAAGGAGATAAATAATGAAAACAGCTGTATTAATACCATGTTATAATGAAGAAATTACAATAGAAAAAGTTATAAAGGACTTTAAAAAAGAATTACCAGATGCAGATATATACGTATATGATAATAATTCAAAAGATAAAACAGCAGAAATTGCCAAAAGAAATGGAGCAATAGTAAGACATGAATACAGGCAAGGAAAAGGTAATGTTGTAAGAAGCATGTTTAGAGATATAGAAGCTGACATTTATGTAATGGTAGACGGAGATGATACATACCCAGCTGAAGAAGTACATAAATTGATAAAACCGGTTGTTGATGGAGAAGCAGATATGGTAATAGGTGATAGATTAACAAATGGTACATATCAAAAAGAAAATAAAAGACATTTTCATGAATTTGGAAACAATCTAGTAAAAAAATCAATAAATATTGCATTTAAAACAGACTTAAGAGATATAATGACAGGATATAGAGTATTTAATAAATTATTTGTAAAAACAATGCCTGTAATGAGTCCTAAGTTTGAAATAGAGACAGAAATGTCATTACATGCACTTGATAAAAAATTTATAATAAAAGAAATTCCAATAGTATATAGAGATAGACCAGAAGGAAGTTCATCAAAATTAAATACAGTAAGTGATGGAATAAAAGTATTAAAAACTATTATAAAAATGTTTAAAGACTTTAAACCACGTCAATTTTTCTGGATAATATCATTAATATTTGTAGTAATAGGGTTACTAGTTGGAGTACCAGTAATTACAGAATTCTTTAGGACAGGCTTTATAACAAAAGTTCCATCAGCTATTTTAGCAACAGGAATAATGACATTTGCATTAATAATAGCACAATGTGGAGTGATATTAGATACAGTAGTAAAGCAAAATAGAGAAAAATATGAATTAGAATTATTAAGATATACTCAAATAGAAAATATAAAAAATAAGGAGAACTAAAAGTGAAAGTATTAATAGTAATACCAGCATATAATGAAGAATTAAACATCGAAAAAACCGTAAATGATGTTAAAAATAATACAGAATATGACTATGTTGTAATAAATGATTGTTCAAAAGATAACACTAAAAAAGTATGTGAAAAAAATGGATTTAATATGATTTCACTACCAGTAAATTATGGACTAACAAGTGGAATTCAAATTGGAATGAAATATGCTTATGAAAATGATTATGACATTGCTATACAATTTGATGGAGATGGACAACACCAAGCAAAGTATTTGAAACATTTAGTTAAAAAAATAGAAAAAGAAAATTGTGATATAGCAATTGGGTCAAGATTTGAAAAAGAAAAAAAGCCACATTCAATGAGAATGTTAGGAAGTAATATAATTCAATTTGCAATAAAATTGGTAACAGGAAAAAGAATAACAGATCCAACATCAGGAATGAGGGCATATAATAAAAAAGCAATAAAAGAATTCATAACAAATACTAGTTTAACTCCTGAACCAGATACAATAGTTTATATGATAAAAAAGGGACTTAATGTTCAAGAGGTTCAAGTTGAAATGAAAGAAAGAGAATTTGGTGAAAGCTATTTAAATACATTTAAGTCAATAGAATATATGTTAAGCATGATGTTTTCTATTGTATTTATAAGAGCATTTACAAAAAAGGGAGGAAAATAAAATGTCAATAATATTAAGAGTAGGATTGATTATTTGCTCATTACTTTCTTTCATATTATGTATAAAGAAAGTTAAGCAATGTAAAATGAGAGTTGCAGATTCAATAATATGGATTATTGGAAGTTTTTTATTAATATTAATGAGTGTATTTTCTAATGCAGTAGAATGGATTTCAATAAAATTAGGATTTATGGCACCTGTAAACTTTGTATTTTTGGTAATAATAGGTTTCTTATTAGTAGAAAATTTTATGAGCAACCTAAAAATAGCAATGCTAAATGAAAAAGTAAAAAACTTAGACCACTATATAGCATTAAAAGAATATGAAAAGAAAAAGGAGAACTAGTTATGGAAGAAAAAATTAAAGTAAGTATAATTGTACCAGTTTATAAAG
>CAKPGU010000011.1 GCA_934155265.1 uncultured Clostridia bacterium | reverse complement strand
TAATAATTTACGACTAAATAAATCAAAGAAAGGACTTTCTTATGAAACCTATTATATCACAAAAATTAATAAATGTACTAAAAAATAAAATATTTAATGTAATTTCTTTAAATTTATTTAATAACATTGAATTTTTATTAAATAATCTTTTAAATAATACTACTTCTAATCAGTATTTTAATGTTATTTTTAAAGTTCAACAAGCTGCTAGAAATATTGTTAAATCTATTGTTATTTCTACTTTCGAAGAACTCGATAATGAATTTAAAGAATCTGCTTATAGAAAATCTCGTTACTATATTAATAAATCTAATGTTCCTAGAACTCTTATTACTATTGTTGGAGAAATAACTTTTAATAGAACTTACTATATTTCTAAACACTCTAATAAAAAGTTTTTCTATATAGATAAAATTTTTGATTTACCTAAAAATGATCATTATGACCCTATTGTTAAAGCTATTTCTATATCTAAAGCTGTGTCTACCTCTCAGGCTCAATCTGTTCGTGATACTTCAGCTTTTATTAATGATATTTCTTACTTTGAAACTACTTCTACTATTAAAGATATTCCTCGTCAATCTGTTTATAATTGGATTAAAAATTGGTATATTCCTAATATTGTACCTAAATCAGTAGAAACTCCTGAAACTCTTTATGTTATGGCTGATGAAAAATATATTGGTGCACAAAATATTTCTAAAGATATTATGATTAAATGCTTCGTTACTTTCGAAGATATAAAAGATATTAGTAAGAATAGACGTCAATTAGTCAATCGTTCTGTATTTTCTTGCTGTACTTCTAAAGCTTGGCCTAAGTTTATGGATTTTATTGCTATGAAATATGATTTCTCTAAAATTAGAAATATATGTCTTTTAGCTGATGGTGGCTCTTGGATTAAATCTGGTATTCCTGAATTAAAGCTTGACCCTAATAACTCTGTTAAATTTTATTTGTGTGAGTTTCACTTTAAACAAGCTATTCACCATATTACTACAGATTCTGATGAAAGATATTATCTATTACATATTTTTAATACAAAACCTAAATCATATTTTATTGATGCCGTTAATACTATTATCCTCAATAATCCTAAACGTAAAGATATTATTACTAAAAAACTCAAATATATAATTAACAACTACACTAATATAAAATCAATGTTAGCTTTAAATATAGGTTCATCTATGGAAAGTCATATATCACACTTAATAGCTTCTTTTTTCTCTTCTAGACCTAAAGGCTTTTCTACTAAGAGAATAGAAAAATATATTAAATTAAATGATTATAAATACAATAATATAAACATCTTTAAATTATATTTGAGCACATATTCAAAAAAACAAACGGTAACACTTAATGAAAATACATATGATTATGAATTATTTATTCAAGAAAAACTTCATAATATTCCTGTTTTAAATAATGGATTAAAAACTGGTACTTATACTTTATTAAATAGTATTTCTCACAATGTTTCACTTATTGATATAATAGAAAATGAAACATAAAGATACTTTTTCATATCTTTATGTTTCATAAAAAATTATTATATTATTGGATTATTTTCTGAAACTTCTTGACACTAATTGACTATTCTTTTAATATATATTTCTATATTCTTCTTTATTTTCATTTCGAGCACTTAAAATTTGTTCTTGGTTGTGTAGCATATCATAAAATATTGCATAAGGAATTTGAAGTCCATTTTCAGTTATTATACATCCATTTCTATATACTACTTTATTATGCACAACTGAATTTCTAATATCTCTAAATACTTCAAATTCATCAATACTTTCAATATTGCTATTTTGTACGATTTTACTTAAGAAACTATCACTATTATTTCTGTCATAAAACTGCCTAACAATCTCTGACTCTTTTCCTTTTCCAAATTGTGATACTTTTTTTAAATCCTTAAACTTTTTGAAGTTATAAACTATAAAACTGTTTATATATATTGGAAATACAATGCTCATGATTTTATTTTCATCGTCTTTACATGAATAATATAATTTATCAGGTGTTCCATTTTTTAAGGCATCTTCTAATTCAAATAATACATTTTCATTCGAATTTTTTAATTGTTGAGCCAATTTATTACAAATGCTATTCAAACATTGAAATTCGAACTTTGCCTTAAATTCTTCTATATTTTCCCCATGACTTTCTACATTTACAATTTGCTTTTCATTGTCTGATAAATTACAGAAATCTCCATGAGCTATATTATTTCGTATATTTCTTAAAACATATGAAACGAATCTTTTATTATGTTCACTATCTTTCTGACTTTTATTCTCAGAAGTATCTTTTATATACTGATATAAAAAATTATCATATCTTTTATATGTCATATATATTTTTCCAATTTCGCTTTCATGTTCTTCTCTAATAACTTCATCAATCAAGTCTCTTGAAACAAATATATTATTACTTCTATCTCTATTATCATTATATCTTGAAAAAATTGACATATATGTTGCTTGTAATAACTCATTTCCTCTAAATCTTTGATTATTCTTAAAATCGGATAATTGTTTAATGCATTTTAAAGAAAAGATCATTTTATCAATTTGTACTTTTTCTTTTTCTCGACCTATATTTAAAATTTCATTTAAATGCAATAACTCTCTCTCGTTATAAATAATATTTGAATTATTATATAAGCCTTTTATAATATTAAAATCTGTTATTGTTCCTATAAATGAAAGTTTTTCCGCATTTGCTTCAAATTCTTCAATTGTATTGCCAAAGGTATTAAATAATTTGGACTTAAGACTATTTTGTAGTTGTTTTAACTTTTCTTTATCCACTTTTATTCTCCTTTTTCACCTAATTTTTCCCACATTTTTCTTATATATTTTAAGGATAATGTAGATAATGTAAAACCGAATAACAGGGACTAATGAACTTAATAGTATATTATCGTACTTTCTTATAAAATATGAATAGATTATAACAACAATATAAGTTAAAATCATTATACAAATTTTTCTTGTCCAACTTGTTTCCCATGCTTTATCTATTTCAACTTTTTTATTTCTTAATTTTATTTGCTCAATTTCTTTTTCTAAATCCATATTTATACCTCGTTATTTAATGATATTTTTAATTTTTCAATTTTATTTTGTTTTTCACTTGTAATTCTTTCATAGTAGCTTATTAATTTATCTAATCTATCATTCGAAAGATTAACAATTAAACTCGGATTATTTTCAATTTCTTTTGTGAATTGCTTAAGTTTTAATTCTTTGCTATCAATATTAGTTTTTAAATTTTCTGTAAAAGTGTTTATATTATTCTTTTTTATATTAGTAGTAATATTATTACATTCTTCCAAATGTGGATTTGTTTTATTTTTATGAAGAAAAGTCAATTTAAAAAAGTTTTTTAATTTCTGAAAAATTGAAACTTTTTCAATTGGTATCAAACTATTTTTCACCAAAATCAACTCCTTCAATTTCAATTTGACTCTCTAAGTCAGCTATTATCTTATCTTGGTCTTTACTTAAAGAAATTAAATCTTGAGCTCTTTTAATTTTTTGTAATCTTTCAATTTTACTTTGTTTTTCTCTTTGTAAATTTTCCATTTTTTCAATTAATACATCTAATTCTTCTTCACTTAAACTTTCAATATCTGTATCATAATTCGTTGTGGGACTTTCTTGAAACTCTGCTGTATTATTTGGAATTATATCTTGATTAGGTGTTTTACTTTCATTAGATTTTGATTGTTCAAGAGTTCCTTTAGTGGCTTCCATAATCAAAGAATAGATATATTTGCAGCGTTCTTCAATATCCTTAGCTATTTCCAATCCATCTCCATATATATTAAGCTTGTATGGGTGCACTCCATTACCATTATTATGTCCAACATGTAATCCATTTAATTCATCTTTATCGTTAAGAACTTCTTCAGGTGAAATTTCTGTTCGAAATATTTCATTTTGTTTACCGACTTGATATTGAGGGTTAAGTTTCAAAACATTTTTAATAATCTGATTCATATTTGCTTCTTCTATTTTTCTTTTGTTATCAGAATCTATTTGAAAAAATTCATTTATTTCTTCTCCAGCTATAACTGTAACTTGTCTATGCAACTTTAAGCTATCCCCTTGTAATGTATATGCTGTGCTTGTTCTATCCAATAAGTCTACTTCTGAATAAATATCATCTTTATTAATTGTTACCCTATACGGATAGTTTCCACGCATACGAGAAAATTTTTCTTTTTCAAAACTTATTTTTTCAGGATTATTTTTATCTATTGTAATATATAATCCACCTATATTCATATTTATAGTTTTTGATTTTTGTTGTTCTTTTATGTAATCTCTAATAAGTCTTACATTGATTTCCTCAACATCTTTATCTTCAGTAGAAAAAATTTGTTTTTCACTAAGATTTCCCCAGATTTCTGCTCTTTCTTCAGCATACTTACTTCTTTCTAAAGGTGGAAGGTCAACAAAAGCATCTCTTTTGCCAAAACTATCATTTTGAGCTTGTCTTTTTAATCCTTGAACAATTTTCCATTCATCACTCATATTTTTCCTCCGTACATAAAATATAATAATCTAATAATATACTATCATTATAAAAATAAAAAATCAATAAAATTGTAAAAAAAGTACCTCACCTCCCGTAAGATACTTTTTATTAACTAACTGCAAATTATTGCAGTTTACAATTAGACAAGAATTCATTGAAAAAAGCCTCCTCTCCATTAATTCCAAAAACATCATAATGTGAAATCTCATGTCGAATTGCATTTTCTACAAATTCGTCATATGGAATACACATATGTTTGTCAACAGTTCCTGCTTTTATATCCATAACTGGATCAGCAATAACTTTATCTCCTTTCTCATCAAAGTAAAGCACACTACAATGATTTCCACCATCTTCTTCAGGTGTTATTGTAAAATAGCATTCAATTCCTGCTTCGTGTAATAAAGAAACAAGATACATGCTATAATGCAAACAACATCCAACATGATTGGCTTCAACATACATTCTCTCAGTTTCTGGCATTTCGTTTGCCTTGATACCTGAGTATATGATGCTCATTGTATGTTCTCCTGCCTTGGATAAATCATATCTGTTACCAACTACTACCTTTTCATACTGCTTTCTAATATCTCTCATAAGATAATTCCTCCATTTGTTAATTTATAGTTGATGTTTTATTACTGCTAACTGAATAAAGCTTTCTTCTCCTTTCTAATTGTTAGCACTTATTTGTCCAATAATAATTGGATTTTGTTTTCCAAAAGAAAAGCCTTCTAATCTTTCCTGTGTAACTTTGATTCCCTCCTTTATGTTTTCTTCAAAGTATTTTATTGCTTCTTCAGAAACAATGCAAAGTGTCTTATAATTTTTAATTACAGATCCTTCTGCTTTGAAAAAATAATCACTATCCATTGTAAAAATACTTTGTTCTTTAAAGGTTTTAAGTTTTTTGGTCTGTGTGCATAATGCTTCTAAAACTTTTCCTCCTCTTTTACTTGCATAGACCATATCACTTCCCGTATTTACCCAAAAAGCTTTTTTCTTCTTAGGAAAATTGCATATCGCTGTAATCGACATACAAGCTTTTTTGGTATCAATTAATTTAGATTTTTCAGCATTCCAAGCAACCAATAACGGTTTCTTCAATGATTCATATCTAAATTCTGAATTATGAGTAATCCAATTAATACGGTCGTATTTTTGTGTCCATACGTCGTATAATGTAGAAAGAATCTTATTTGCAACCTCCTCCATTTCTTGTGTCATTGAGATATTAGATTTTACAAATCCTATAAATTGTACATCTTCATTCTCAATTTTCAAATAAACTGCCTTGTCCATTGTTCCTTCTGTCATAATTGTAGTCTCCATCATAATGCTCTCTCCTCTTTATATTCATTTTTTTAGGTTACAATCTTACACTTGCCTTTCTCCAAGTGCTTATTCTAAGTTTACGTTAACATTTATATTTTATCATAAAATATAGAAAAAGTCAATTTTTATGTAAAGTAGATGCTTAATTATAATTATTTTTGAAAAATTTTATAAAAAAACTATACTTTTTATAAAAAATATCGTATGATTTATTTATTAAGAAGAATGATATATATTATAAATAATATTATTTATGAGTCTGAAATAGTTTACTAGATTAGACCCTAACCCGAGCTAATGCATAGCATAGGCAAAAGGGACTTTTTTTACAGCCCCTTTTTATTATAATCTTTTGCTTTAAGTGCACATTCCGTATTTTCTAATTTTTCTTAAATAAATATTTAATTTTATCAAATATTTTTTGTAAGAAATTCTTTTCTTTATATTTTACAATTGCTACATCATTTATAAAAGGTTGTGATTCCGTTGTGTTCTCTTGTTTTCGATTTTTAAATAAATTATCTGGATTATACTTTTCTCTAATCTCTGCTTGATGTTTTTCTTCGTTGTTTTTAAACAATTGCTTTAATTGTTCTTTTTCTTCATTAGAATTACACCAATAATTTAAGTGAAACAATGCTATCATAGCTAATGACTCTCTTTTTATATTTTGTTCATTCAAACTTTTATCTTCACTATACTGTGGATTATATGTACTAGATTTTTCTTCTTCTATCATTTTGAATAGGCTTTTGGGTAATTTAGCAATATAATTATTTCCTAATAAATTCAATATACTGTATACTTCTGAATACATTTCTTGAGTATCTACATTCATATTATGCTATCTCCCTTCAAAATTATTTTCTTTTCCTTTATTTTGTGTTTGTTCTCTTTCTGATTTTGTTCTTTCTATTGTCCCGAAAGCTTTTTTTTCATCTTTATAGTCTATTTCAGCCTCTACATAAACATGTTTCAAATCATCTGTTGAATATGTATATGCATCTATATGTTGTCCCTGTATTATATTCTCATTTTCTCTAAAAATCTCATTAAATCCAAGTTTTCCCTCTGCATTTCTAGTTATTGTATATCTATGTCCACTTTTTGTCATAAATTCTTTTAATGATTGAGTTTTATTTAATTCTTCTGCTCCTCCAGGTATATGTCTTCCTGTTGTAGTATACATTTCTCTTCCACTTTTTTCGATAGCATTTATTCCTGTTAAATGTTCATATGATGTTTCTCCTGCTCCATCATCTCTAATTATAATGTCAAAATCTTCTTCTCCTTTTTCATTTATTGTTGATACAATAAATGTTCTTCCATTTAGATTCCAATTTTCTGGTATCCCACATTGTTCTCTGAAATCCTTTAGGAAACTCATATCAGTTAATTGTGCCACTTCTGTTACCTTACCACTTTTTAAAGAATCTTCTATTCCATTTTTTATTAATCTGTCTCCCATTTCTCTTTGAGTTACTTTTTCGATTGAATCTCCCTGCAATACATTTTCAGTTTCAACATTAAGTTGCATTCCATCTATTACAAATGTAGTCTCGTTTTCTGTACCAGTTCCAATAATATCAAAATTTCCATCTGCATCCTTTTGATAATACTCTTTAATAGGTTTCATCACATTCTTTTTTAAAGCACTATCCCATTCTTCAATTTCATAAGTTGCAACAAAAATATCTTGATGTAATACTGAAGTATCAAGTCCAATTGTATCTTCAAATTCCTCAATATTTAATCCACTAACTTTTTCTAATTGTAATAATAATTTAGGATTGTCATATCCACTTACTTCTTCTGAATTATATATATCTAAAAAATCTCCAAATCTCCCCTGTACTTCAAGCATAGCAAATTGTCTTGCTAATTCAGCCCTTTCTCCCTTTGCTCCTCTTGCATATTCTTCTCCAAGCTTTTCTCCAACATATTCTACATATTCTCTGTCTTCTGGTATATCTAAACCATATCCAAATGTTTTGTTATCAAAGTCTTTTACATTGTGATACACACCATATTCATGCCATTCATTTATATCTTGTTCTTTTTGCTGTTCCCAATAATATGAAGAATTTATGTTATCTCTATTACTAATATCTCTTTCATAACTTTCAAAAGGTTTGTAATTGTTTTCTTTTATGTTTTCTCTATCTGCAACTACTTTTCTTAATATTTGAGTTAATTCTGCATTAGAATAGGCTTTTGTCTCTGGAGATTTTATTTGATCCTCGGTCATACTTAATACATGGTTTTTGCTAAACTCATCTTTTGTTTTCATAAAATTTTTCAAAACATTTTCTTGAGCATCCCAGGTTGGATCAAAATAGTACCAATTATCTCCTATTTCAACTTTAATAACAGAATGATTGCTATTAGCTCCTACCACTGCGCTATCTAAATTAGCATTGCAACTAACAGTTTTGGATTTTATTCCTACTGAATTTAATAAATAATGCATCATATTTGTATATCCTTCACAAACTCCTTTGCCTTGTAATATTGCGTTGTAGCTTGATTGCCTTCTATCTAATATTGTACTGATTCTTTCACCCAAATTATTTTTAGCTTCTTCATAAGCAGAATTTTTCTCTCCTTTTGCAGCTGCCAAGGATTCATAATCATATTGAACATTTTGTATTATATAAGCATATATAGCAGAAATTTTCTCTATATCACTGTAACCTGGTCTAATAATACTATGCAAAATGTCTTGTGCTTTTTTATCCATTGTATTTATTCTAGATGTAGAAATACTATTTGTTCTTATATTGCTAAGATTTTCTTGCCATTTACAATTAACCCCAAATCTTTGTTGCTCACTTAAAAAATCATTCAGATTAGGATATGCTTGTCTTAATAAAGGATACATATCAAAATCTAATTCGACATTGTTTAACATTCCATTTGTTATCATACTTGGCAAATCAAAAGGATGTGAAATATGGTTTCCATATAATGCTAAGTCTGACAATTCTGTTGCACTTTCTAATCCTTTTACTTTTACTAAGTTAGGGTTATGGTTTAAATCTAATGCTACTAAATTTCTTAAATTTGATAAATCTAAGTGTGTTAAATTGTCATCATAGCTAATTGTTAAAAATTCTAAATTTTTCAACCCCTCTATTACCGAAAAATCTTTAATATTATTTTTTTTCATTAAATAATTATATTTTGCTTCATTACTAAGATTTGTATTTATTTTTTTTGCATTAGCCGAAACAATAGACAATTCTCTTAAATTAGTGCAATATTTTAATGCACTAATATCTTCAAATCTAGCTCCTTCCAATTTCAAACTCGTAATTGTTTCTAGTTCTTCTAATGTAAATTTTTTATAATCCATCATACTATATTTAGGATTTCTATTACCATTTTGTTCAAGAGTATTTCTTAACAATAATGCTAAACTAAGATCTTCTACAATTATTTCATTATTCATACAAAATTCTCCTTAATTAGATTAATTTAAAATACCTCAATGAGATTTTACCATAACTAATTTTAAAGTCAATGTAATTTGCTTTATTAGAGATAAAATGTTTTGAAAATATAATAAAATAAAATCGTTAATAAAGCGAATGAGGTTATAAAATGAAGATTAAAAAATATAATGAATATAGAAATATATCTGGAATAAAATTAAAAGAACTAAGAAATATTGCAAAAATGTCTCAAAAACAAGTTGCAGAAAAATTACAACTTGAAGGAATTGATTTGACTGAAAAAGAAATTTCAAAAATAGAACATAATAATCGTCTAGTACATGATTTTGAATTATTTGCTTTTGCAAAAATTTTTAATGTATCGGCAGATTACTTTAATACTGAACTTTAATAAAAAATCATTTGACATATACTAAAAAAGTAGTATACTATATTTAGCTTAAGCAAGAGAATAAGTCGAAGAACTCAAATGTTTACAGAGATATGTTGGTCGCATATCTCTTTTTTTGTGTACCAAAATAAAATAAAGGCAGTTGGTCAGACTACCTCCTAGCTTTCGCTAGTCTTGAGAATTGTCATCTTTATTGCTATCACTTAAGCTAAGTAATAATAAAACAATAAGATGCCATATTAAGTCAAATGAACTCAAAATGTTCACCTCATTTTTCAAAGATTTCCTTTCAAGTTATCAATCGGAAGGAAATCCGATTTACACAACATTTACGATAGTCTCTCTTTAAAGCTAGTTTTCTGTAATTAGATATAATTTCTTTATATAAATCATATCCAATTTGATTTTTGTTTCTAGCTAAATCTATTAGCATTCTTTCTTTATCATAAATGTTTATTTTAATTCCTTCATAATCAATTTCAGTTTTTCCTAAATTATATAATTTCTCTTTCATACGGATTTGTTTTATTTTATTAGAAGATATCATTTTTTTATTTCACTATGATAATATAGCATATTTTTTACCTCCAAAAACATTTTAATGTTTTTCATACATTTTTCACAAGCTGTTAATCCTGCTTTTTATCAAATCTTTTTCAGTTGCTGTTGTTTCATTTAAATACTTAGAATCCACATTTTTAAAATTATTACAACCATTATCTTTTAAATGAACTTTATTTGTTTTTCTATTTATAATATAGTTTACATTCCCATTAGCACGTTTTTTATCGTTTTTCTTTGTTCCAAATACTTTTTTATTTTACCCTATCACATAATCTAATGTTTAGGGTATGTGCATAATATTACTTTCTAAATAAATGTTTAATTTTATCAAATATTTTTTGTAAAAAATTCTTTTCTTTGTATTCAATCATAGAAGTAGATTCTTGTTGAGTTTCATCATTTATCACAGTTATAGTATTTTTATTTTTAAATAAATTATCTGGATTATATTTTTGACTAATTTCATTCAAATGTTTTATTTCATTCTCTTTACATATTGTTAATAAATCTTGTTTTTCACTTTCACTAGCACAATAATTCAAATATATTCCTGATATTAGTGCCTTCGTTTCTTGTTTTATATCCTGATCTATTAGCTTCTTTCTTGAATCATATTTAAAATTAAATTCTGAAGCTCTATTATATTTTATAAAATTAATTAAATCCTTTGGTAATTTTAAATATAATTCTTTATTTAATCTATTTAAGATAATATAAGTCTCAGATAAAACAATAGCATATTCGTTGTTACTCATAAAATTCTACCTTTCCCCTTGATTTTTATTGAAAATTTTATCTTTTATATTTCTTACATATTGTTTAAATGTTGCTAAAGCTTTTTTTATGCTTGACATTTCTTGTGCAGTTACAAGTTCTTTTAATTCATCAGAATTAATTCCTTGTGCTATTTCACTCGTTTCGCAACACAATGCACTATTTGCTATTTCTTCTTTAATTTCAGTAAGATCTTCATTAGAAAATTTCGCTCCATCTTTGTTAAGTTCTTTTACTCCAACTTTGTCTAAACCTTCCAAATCAAATGATAATATTCCACTTATTAATTCTTGATCACCATCTTGCATTGGTTCGTTTCCATGGATTCTTTTATATGCTTGTAATAAATCATAAACTTGTTTATCTGCTTCTTTACTTCCTGAAATATTTCCTGCATTAGCTAATAATTTAACAATATTTACATCCAGACCTGTATAATCAACAAAATCTTTTGGAGAATAATTTTCTTCTTTTATTTTACCTGTCGCAACTGCATAAGAACCATATGCACTTCCTATTTCTGCTTCATAATTAGTTAATTCGCCGTATTGTTCAAATCTCTCATCTTCACATTTTTCAGTAGCAGTTCTGTTATTCCCAAATACCTCAAATGTTTCAAGCGATACTTCATATTCATCTTCATATTTTATAATAGTGTTTAATGCTTTAATTTCAATAGAACGTATTTTTCCATGTCCATCTTTGTTTTCTAAAGTTTTACTAATTGATTCTTTTGGATTTTCAATAACTTGCTTATTCTTCTTAATAAATGGATTTTTTTGCATTGCCAATTCAGATACTCTTGGTAAAACATTACGAACATTATTTTCTAACGCATTTGTATCATTTTCTTCCCAAAAATATTCTCCAGGTTCTGATATGATATCTCTCAATATCTCTTCCAGTGCATTCCATCCCATAAAATCCATGTCTGCTTCAACTATTTTATCTAATTGTTCTGGATTATATGCTAGAATTGTTCCCAAATCCATACAATCAAAATCATATAGATCAATCATCTTACGCATTGTTGTACTATCCAATCCTTTATAATCCCTACTTATAAAATTTTCTTTATCCATACGCGATAAAACTATATCCATAACATTAGATATATCTGAAATATATTTTGCACTATCAATCTCATCTCCAAAAATATCTCTTGGAAATCTTCTTGCATAATTTAATTCTTTAATTAATGGATTTAATTCCATTTTTGATTCTAACATATCCAATATTTCCTCAATTTGGTTTGGGTTTTGAACTATTTTTTTTGCTATATCAGTATAATCTTTATCCATAATTTTTTTCCTCCATTTTAATTATAATTTATATTGCACAATAATTACTGTCAAAACTAATTATTATATTTTTAAACATAAAATTTATTCTAAAATAAATTTATCAATATCAAATCCATCTGTTTCAATTATATATTTTCCTTTTTTATTTATTGCTGGTAATGTAGCTTCTGGGCAACATTTTTCTGTTTTAAAAGATTCTAAGAAAGAACAAAAGTCGTAATCATATCTCTTTGTTGTAAAGATAACTTTTTTGTATGGAATATTACCAAATTCTTGTATTGTTTTATCATCACATCTTTTTAAAGGTCCATCGATAGCGCATCTATCAGTTGCAATTACAATTATATTGTAATAATTTATTCTTTTCTTTCTTCTTTCCCAATTTTGCTTAGCTATTTCGAATGTATAATTTGTATGTGAAAAATAAATATATATATCATTCAATTTTCCAACAACAAAATTATTAATTTTTTTATTTCGATCTTCTACTAATTCATAATTTAAATATTCTTTTAAATTGCAACAAAATTTAACAAAGTCAATAGGCTTAATATACAAATCAATAGTAGGTGATAAAAATTTTTGATTATAATCATGATATAATCTTCCACCTATACAAGTATTAGTTATCAGCGAAACATTTTTCATTTTCACATTTGATAAATTTGTTTTTCTATAATCATATAAATTCTTTTTTTCTTCAGATACAGTATACTTTTTAATAAAATTATTAATAATATCACACCTTACTCTTTATTATTTATAGTATATTAAATTACACTAAAAAGTTAAATATAACTCTCTAACTTAAAATGTACTTATTATATCTCCAGATTTTGTTTTAATATAATAATTTTTTAATTGAGGATAATTTTTCTTTAAGAATTCCTCATATCCGATAGATGAATTTGAATACATACTAGATATTATCCATTTGTTGGATTCTTTAGATTTATACTCATTATATAAATTTACATCTTCAAAATCTAAAGAAATAAATGTTTCTGTTTTTAATTTTATTCTTTCTAAATAATCACTATCAATTAAATTATCATTAACCGTATATAAAACAATACTTATTTTATTATTGTTTTGACTTATAAAATCCAATGTATTGTTTATTTCATTTTTGTTGTAATATTTAGAAATGCAACCATTATATTTAACAATACCAGATTCATTTAAACCAATATAAGGTTCTTCTAATATTAAATCAATATCTAATATTTCTTTTTTTAATTCTTCTTTTAATTCTTCCATTAAATCTTTTCTTATTTCTTCAAACTGATAATTATCATAATAGGTATATTCTTCATTTTCTTTTTCAGAAATTACATAAAATTCATTATCATTATATTTAAGTGATATTATAGTTGTATTTTGAATATCATGTCCAAATGGTCCCGTTAAATCTCTATCATTTTTAGCCTTTATAAATTCCGCATTTATTCCATATTTATTATATATATATTGTACCACTTTTATATTTTCATCGCTTAACGATTTTTCATGTCCTTTAGTATATTGATAAAATGATAGACCCAATATTACAACTATGCCTATAAATATTAATACAATTTTCTTCATTTAATCCCCCAAAAAAAGCCTTGATTTTTATTATATAATTATAAGATAAAATATAAAAATATTATCTGTCTATTAATAAATTCATTTTAGGCTGTATTAATTTATACTTTCAATATTCTTTTAATCTTCTAAATCTGCGGTCTACAATTATACAATAATATTATATCATTACAAATTTAAAGTCAATAGCTAATAGCATAAATTAGGATAACGTATGATTCATTTATGATAATGTCTTAATATATCAGTTGTAGGTCTATATTTTGATAAACAGGAAACTTTAAATGGCTACTATAATATAACTCATCAAATACTTTCTAAATATGGTATTCCATATTTAATTAAAACTGATAAAAGAACAGTATTTGAATAATAAAAATCCACCTATCGTTTAGTCCTTCACAAATTGTATATATCCAATTTGCTAATATGACCTCTGCTGACTTCTTTCAGATTCCTCCTCACGAAGGACATCCTTGTCATTTACTAACAGTTCGCCACTATCAAGCACTGTAAGGGACTTTCATCCTCAAGTTGTTGCCTATGCTGGGCACACCAAAAAACTAGGAAGATGTAATACATCTTCCTATCGAAAAAACAGTTATATGGTCGATTAAACCTCTTTAACTAAGTTCTTTTCTTCTTCTTTTGCAAACTGTAAATTTCTAAACTTGAATTTGTTTGCTAGTTTGCATTTGAAACCATCGATATTCTGATGTGTTGAAATAATGATAATTCGTTTTTTATCCGAGTTAGCATATCTTACAATGTACTCTAAAATTCTTTCTGCATCTGCCGAATCGGTTTCAGACTTATCATCAAGACCTGATGTACATTCATCAAGAACTAAAACGTCAATGTCATCATTAAGCCAATACAACATTTTTTCAAGAATGAGTCTCTGTTTTTGTCCGTTTGATAAGGATTGATCGAAACGTTTTTCTTTCATCCATTTCCATACATCAAAACAATTTGATTTTATTTCACACCATAAATGAAGATTCTCTAAAATCGTTTGCATTTTTGTAAGATCAGGATTTTCTTCGCAACAGAACAATTCTTCAAAAATACTCAAACTTCCAAATTTCAGTTTCTCATCATAAAACAGGAATCGTGATGTAGAAGGTATTTCTGTACTTTTTTCCAATCTAATTCTTTCTGTCAACATTTTCATAAACGTTGATTTTCCACTACCAGACGGACCGTACAAAATAACAACTTCACCATTATTAATGTGTATCTGTTTTTTTGAAACAAGTGTAAAAGGTTTATCATTTTCAGATTCTTCCAAATACTGAATTGAAAACGGATTAATTCTGATGTTATCAACGATTTTAGGTGTTGTAATCTTTGCAGATTCATTATGATAAACGTCCAAAATTAATGACATATCATTTTCTTCCTTTTCCAATATAACTAACCTCTCATTATGGTTATTTAATGTTTCTGCAATTTTGCTAATCTGTCCTAATGCAGTTTCAACAATTAAAAGTACAGCAGCAATTTCTGTTATAGTTGATAAATTAATGCTGTTCCATTCGATACCAAGTAAATAGAATATTATAATTCCATATTGGCTGAATGCTTCCATCGTTGTAACAAACAATCTAGACAAATTCATCTTTTTATGAAACTTTGTTACATTCTCATTGCTTGCAATAACAGTCTTCTGAAACTTTTCAATTCTCATATCCAAGTCATTTCTGACAATTACAGGAACTCGAAGTAAATCATTTACTATTAAAGACTGCTCGTTGTTATATTCTCTATGTTTCTTATAATATGCCTCTCTATTCAAACTAATATATGCTGAACTAAAGAAAGAGATAAGCACAAATACAAAAATAAGTGGAATAAAAACAACTTGTGAAATAGCTGTATTAGTTGCAATAGCTACAGCTAACATAATGATTACACTTATCATTTCAAAAATATCAAAAGTGTGTCTAATCCTCTGTCGCCACAGATTTTGCAAATAATTCTTGATAGTATTTAATACTGATTCATTACTCATAACCTTATACAAGTTATTAGCATTATCATATTTCAATACTTTATCTGAGGTCTTACCAATAATCTGGCTTCCTCTGAATACAATTTCATCTTCAAAGATAAGTTCAAACTTCTTGCTTTCAGAACTTTCAAAAAGATAAAATGCTTCTCTTACAACTTGTTGCCCACGATATAACATGAAAAATATAATTCCAAGCAATATAAGTCTGTACTCAATCATCATGTTAGTTACCTTAAGCATAAAAGCAAAATTAAGAGCTATTACGGTCATACCAAAATTCATGAACCCTACTTTAAATCCCATTCGTTTAACACTATTAGGAATAGATAACATTTCATCTGACAAACCATACGGTTTAAAGAACTTAATAATGAGATTTATCACCTCCCGTATCAAATTTTTCAATTTTTCCTGTCCTTTCATGTGATTTTCCTCCTTAATTATATGTGATAGAAAAAATTATTGCATAGGTATTTCCCTTTACACTTTTATTATAGCATATTTACATAATATTTTCCAGCTTTTGGAGCAAAAAGTACAACAATATCCTGCTTTTATATCCATCACTGGATCAGCTATAAGTTTATCTCCTTTCTAATTGTTAGCACTTATTTTTCCAATAATAATTGAATTCTGTTTTCCAAAAGAAAATCCTTCTAAACTTTCCTGTGTAACTTCGATTCCCTCCTTTATGTTTTCTTCAAAGTATTTTACTACTTCTGCAGACACAACGTAGAGTGTATTATAATTTTTAATTACAGATTTCTGTGTCATTGAGATATTAGATTTTACAAATCCTATAAATTGTACATCTTTATTCTCAATTTTTATGTAAAGTACATCTAGGGTTATAATTATTTTTGGCGTTTTGGCGTTTTTTTATTGACTTTTTACTTTATAATATGATAGGATTTCATAAGAATAAAAAGTGAGGCTAAATATATGAAAGATGTAAGAATTAGTATTAGATTAACCGAAGAAGAACATTTTAACTTAAAATTATTAGCTATGAAAAGAAAAAAAAGTATACAATCATTAATGTATGACTACATAAAAAAAGAATTGAAAAAGGAGGACTTACAAACCAATGAAAAGAATTAAAGCCTTATCATTATTTGCAAATGTTGGCATAGCTGAAACTTATTTAAATGGAATTGGTATAGATGTAGTTTTAGCAAATGAAATAAATAAACAAAGAGTTAAATTTTATAGACATCTTTACCCTGATGTTACTGTTATAGAGGGTGATATCACTAATGATAAAATCAACTCACAAATAATAAATTTAGCCAAAGAAAAAAAAGTAGATTTAATAATGGCAACACCACCCTGTCAAGGTATGAGCACTGTTGGGAAAAAAGATAAAAATGATGAAAGAAATAAATTAATAAAATATGCTACAAATATAATAAAAGAAATTAAGCCCAAATTTGTCTTTTTAGAGAATGTTCCTGAACAATTAAAAACATATATTGAATATAATAATAAAAAAGTCTTAATACCAAATTATCTAGAAAAAGAATTGGGTGATACATACGTTTTTAATGATGAACGTATTATTAATGCTTGCGATTATGGAGTACCTCAATTAAGAGAACGAGCAATTACTCTCTTAGTTAGAAAAGACTTAAAACAAAAATGGAACTATCCAAAAAAAGATAAAAAAATAGTTACACTTGAAGACGCAATTGGAGAATTACCTTCATTAGATCCTGAAATATATGATATAAAATATGATGAACTAACAAGAATTTTTCCTGATTATGAAAAGAAAAAACAATTAGGGCTAAGTGTCTCAAAATGGCATTACCCACCAAAACATGTTTATAGACAAGTATATAGTTTGATGCATACACCATCAGGAAAAACAGCTTTTGATAATATAGATAAATTCAAACCACAAAAACAAGATGGTAGTATAATAAAAGGATTTAAAAACACTTATAAAAGGCAAGAATGGGAAAAACCTGCTTTTACTGTAACTATGTACAATAGAACAATAGGCTCTCAAAATAATGTTCATCCAGGAAGGTATCTTGGTAAAGATTCTGAAGGCTATGATATTTATTCTGATGCTAGAGTGTTAACAATATATGAATTAATGTTGGTAACCTCTTTGCCTAAAAACTGGGATATTCCTAATTGGGCATCTGATAATTTGGTTAGACAAGTTATTGGAGAAGGAATACCTCCTTTATTGGTGAAAAAAATTATGATGGAGTTAATGAATATTTATGAATAGATTAAAAGGATTATCCTTATTTTCAAATGTTGGTGTTGCAGAAACATATTTAAAAGAAACAGGTATAGATATATTAGTTGCAAATGAAATAAATGAAACAAGAGCTAAATTTTATAATCATTTATATCCTAATTGTAATATGATTGTTGGAGATATAACTGATTCAAAAATTATACAAAAAGTTTTGAATGAATCTAAAAAATTAAATATTGATTTCGTTATTGCAACTCCTCCATGTCAAGGCATGAGTTTAGCAGGAACAATGGATCCGTTAGATAAACGAAATCAACTAATTTATTATGCTATTGAAATTATAAAAAAGTTAAAACCTAAATATATTTTATTAGAAAATGTACCACAAGCATTAAAAACAAAAATAAAAATTGATAATGAATATATTTTAATACCTGAATATATTCACAAAGAATTAGAAAATGATTATTTATTTGCGGATCAAAATCTAATTAGTGCAATGGATTACGATGTACCTCAAATGAGAAAAAGAAATATTTATTTGATTAGTAGAAAAGATATGAATTATATATGGCAAGTTCCAGATAAAAAAGAAAAAATTACACTTAGAGATGCAATATTCGATTTGCCTTCAGTAGATCCAATCTTAAAAGAAGGAATTGAGGAAACACTTAAATTATTTCCAGATTTTGAAGAAAAAAGACAAAAAGCTCTAAAACTTTCTAAATGGCATCATCCACCAACACATGCAAAAAAACATGTTATTGCAATGATGCACACACCTTCAGGAGAAACAGCATTTAGTAATGAAATATATTATCCCAAAAAAGATAATGGTGATAGAGTTAATGGTCATTATAATACATATAGAAGATATTCTTGGGATAAACCTGCTAGAACAATAACTCAAAACAATGGAGTTATTTCCTCTCTTTGCTGTGTTCACCCTGGAAAAGCTTATACCTTAAATAATGAAATTT
Source organism: uncultured Clostridia bacterium (assembly GCA_934155265.1). Lineage (GTDB taxonomy): Bacteria > Bacillota > Clostridia > TANB77 > CAG-508 > CAG-269. The sequence goes on along the minus strand of CAKPGU010000011.1, from coordinate 38,449 downwards.
TATATTCTGATCCTAGATGTTTAACAATATATGAATTATTAATAGTTTTTTCTTTACCTACAGATTGGAATATACCAGAATGGGCAGATGATAGATTGATTCGTAATGTTATTGGAGAAGGAATACCTCCAAAATTAATTAGAAATTTAGTAGAAACTTTAATAAAAAATATAAACTGAGAATTTTAATTTCTCAGTTTATTTATAATATTTTGAATATAATTCTCCAAAGGTAATGTTTAATCCTACCTTCTTTAAACTTTGTTCTCTTAAATCATATAATTTTTTTACTAATTCAAGTCTTGTAGCTTCATTTCCTAAATGAATTGCAGAATGACAAATAGGACATATTGATACTATATTTTCTACTCTGTCAATATTAATAGAAAAATCTTTTTGACTGGCCATAGGTATAAGATGATGAGCTTCCATGTAAGGTTTTCCAAGTTTAGAGATAAATGTTTTATGTTCTGGATTTATTAGGCACTTATAATCAGCCATGTTTAATGCTGTTTTTGCAATACGAGCATTTGTCTTATATCTAATAACACTTCCTCTTTTATATGGAATTGGCTGTCTATTGTTTTGTTGAATAAATTTAGGGCTTTTCAAATCATATGCATATGAAATAATAATTTTATTCTGCTCATCCTCATTCCCTGAGTCATTATCATCATTTCCTTCGATATTATCATTTAATGTTAATATTATTTCAGGCTCTTTATTATATATAGATAATTTTTTTATTCTTTCAAGATAGTGACTTTTAGTATACTCTGATAGTTTATAGACTTTATTTTCTTCAGTTACAATCCCTAAACTTTTTAATAGCAATGTGAATTTTACATCATAATATTTATTCACTAATTGCATAGGGATTTCTCTTTCTCTATCATCTGTTTTACTTAGTTCTGCTATAGCATCATTATAATTAATATTTAAATTATGAGTTACATATAATAAATATGCTAAACCTCCTCTGGTTATTCCATCTAAATCAACTAATGTCTTTAAAAATAATTTAGGAGCATCAACATCAGAATCACTAGATTGTATCGCTGTATTGTCACGACCAAAAGACATATTAAAAATTGCTTCCATAATTATTTTAATCTGTACATCATAGTCATTTTGTAAATATGCATTAAAAAAACGTATTCCACTATTTGTTATATGTGCTCTTCCAGGTCTACTACTGTAATCATAATATACCAATCCAAAATATCTTGTTAATTCAGATTGTTTAACAAGATATGGATCATCTTGAGCCCCTTTACTTAAATATGGTAGCTTTTTTTGAATCTCAACTTTAAATACATTATTACTATACCATTTTTCTCCTCTTTTATAAGAATTGTAATATAATTCTAAAGCTGCATAAAAAGCATCTTCTTTACCTGTCTGTTTTGGCATAATTAATTTTTTCTTCATTTATTATTCCTCAATTTCTTTATTTTCTTCTCTTTTTGGTAAGCATTATATAACATTTATATAAAATTATCAAGTATAAGGATTACGAATAAAGATTTTTTACTTCTAGCTACAATTGAAATCCATGTTGCTCTTTAGAATTTTGTTTTTTAAAATAAATAACCTTAACCAAATTCATAGAATCAAATTTCTTTTGTAATTCAACAATCAATATAGGTAGTAATGAAATTGCAATTGTAATAAGCCATTGATGTTGAGTTAGTGGAATAACTTTAAACATATCAGCCAATGCTGGAATCCATACAATAATTGTTTGAACTATAACCCCTAATACAAAACTTCCAATTAAATACTTATTCTCAAATAAGCCGGTTTTGAATATTGATTGTTCACTTTTTATATTGAAACTGTGGATAAGTTCTAATAATCCTAAAGAAACAAATGCCATTGTTCTCGCAACCTCTAAGCCATAACATTTATTTCCTATTCCAAATGCCACAAGTGTTAATACACCTATCATAATACCTTCAACAACAATTTTATTCCATAATCCATCTGCAAAAATCCCTTTTTTGCTGTCAATTGGTGGTCTTTTCATAATATCTTCTTCAGCAGGCTCTAATCCTAATGCAATTGCTGGTAATGAGTCTGTTACTAAATTTATCCATAATAATTGAATTGCTAACAATGGAGATTTTAACCCTAGAACAAGTCCCATAAATACTGTTACTATTTCTCCTATATTTGTTGCAATTAAAAAGTGTATTGCTTTCTTTATATTATCATATATGTTCCTTCCCTGTTTTACCGCCTTTACTATTGTTACAAAATTATCATCTGCTAATATCATATCAGCTGCATTTTTAGCAACATCTGTACCATTCTTTCCCATTGCAATTCCTATATCTGCACATTTTAATGCAGGACTATCATTTACACCATCACCTGTCATTGCAACTACATTTCCAGCACTCTGCCAAGCTTTTACTATTCTGACCTTATGTTCTGGTGTAACTCTTGCAAACACTGAATACTTTTTAATATCTTTTACTAATTGTTCTTGCGAAATTTGGTCAAGTTCTTTTCCTGTTAGTGCTTTATCATGTGGTGCCAAAATGTTTAGGTCTTTTGCAATTGCTTTTGCTGTTGCAATATGGTCACCTGTTATCATTACAGTTTTTATTCCAGCTTTTTTACATGTTCGTACCGCTTCTTTTACTCCTTCTCTTGGAGGATCTATCATTCCTATTAATCCAACAAAATCTAATCCATCTTCTAATAAATTCATTTCTGATGTTCTAGGTAATACATCTATTTGTTTATAAGCAACTGCAATTACTCTTAATGCTCTTTCAGCCATTTGCTGATTTTCCACTTCAATTCTATGTCTTTCTGCACTTATCAAATTACATTTATTTAATAAAATATCTGGTGCACCTTTTGTTATAACAAGATATCTTCCTCTATATTTATGTATTGTTGTCATCATTTTTCTATTTGAATCAAATGGAATCTCTGCAATTCTTGGCATTTCTTTATATAACTCATTTTTATTCAAATTGTGTTTAAGTGCATTCTGTACTAATGCTATTTCCGTAGGCTCTCCACTTACTTTTGTTTGTCCATTTTGATGAACAATATTACTATCTGTACACATTGTAGCTAATTTACTTGCTAACATTGTATCTTTTGCTTTTACCTCTACAACAGTCATTTTATTTTGAGTTAATGTACCTGTCTTATCTGAACAAATAACATTACTACATCCCAGTGTTTCTACTGCTGGTAATTTTCGAATTATGCTATTATTTTTTGCCATTTTGCTTACTCCAATTGATAGCATAATTGTAACAATTGCAGGTAACCCCTCTGGAATTGCTGCAACTGCTAATCCAACTGATGTCATAAACATTTCAATTGGATCTATGTGTTTTATCATTCCTATAAAAAATATTAATGCACAAATTGCTAAACAAACTATCCCTAATGATTTTCCTACTTGTGCCAATTTTTTTTGAATTGGTGTTTCTGGTGTTTCATCTTCCATAATCATATTTGCAATTTTTCCAACTTTAGTATTCATACCAGTTTCTGTTACAACAGCTTTTCCATGTCCATTTACAACAATACTAGCCATAAATGCCATGTTTAACATGTCCCCTAATGGTACATCTTTTGGTGCTACTGTATCTGCATTTTTTATAACTGGTTCTGTTTCTCCTGTTAAACTTGATTCTTCTATTTTTAAATTATGGCTTTCTAATAATCTACAATCTGCCGGAACATAAATTCCTGCCTCTAGTTCTACAATATCTCCTGGAACTAAATCTTCTGCATGAATTTCTTGTATCCTTCCATCTCTTAGTACTTTTGCTTTTGGTGGAGTCATTTGTTTTAATGCTTCAATTGATTTTTCTGCTTTTGCTTCTTGAATGACTCCCATAAGTGCATTAAATACTACAATTGCTATTATTATTATTGAATCAACATAGTCATTTTCTCCTTGAAAATATGATGTAACTGCTGATAAAATTGATGCTATTATTAAGATTATAATCATAAAGTCATTAAATTGCTTTATAAATTTTACTAATAATGTTTCCTTTTTCTTTTCTTCTAGTTTGTTACTACCATATTTTTGTTTTCTAGTTTGTACTTCTCTTTGTGTTAAACCAGTCCCCTGCTTTGTCCCTAGTTTTTGCACAACTTCTTCTTTTCTTAAAGTTTCCCACATAATTTTCCTCCTTGTTTTTCTTTTAGTAAAATTGTATGTGGCTTGTCTTTTATTTATTCCAAAAATATAACAAGACACACCAATGGTATGCCTTGTTATATTTTTCTATTAATCTAATGATGGTCCTCCTTGTGTTTTTTCAGTTGTTTCTTTTTGGATTAAGTTTTCTTTAGATTCTGCTAATTGTTCTTTTATTTTTTCTTTTCCTAGTGGATTCTTTGTTAAATCTCCTAGTCTTTTATTTCTACTATGTGTTATTGAACAAGTATAACCAACTCCAGGTTGAAATAAAGATACACTACTGTTTGTATGAGCATATGCTTCTGCAATAGCAACTGTTAAATAATTAGGTCCTCTACCTGATAAATATACAGCCTTTCCTTGTGTCACTTCTGGTACAACAACTTTTGATAAGTTATTTTCATCATATGTTGTTATTCCTTCTGGTAATTCCATAGAATATTCAACTAATACACTATCTCCTTTTTCTGTAACTTTAAATCCAACTTCACCTTCTGTATCTTTTTCTCCATGTGCCAATTGAGGTATATCTACATTTTTACCTATTTGAGGCATATATACACTTACTGGACATGGATGTACAGTATGTGTTAATGCAGATACTAGCCATGCTGGTGCTGCACCTGTTATCATTACTGGTTTTCCCTCTTCTGATAAATGTTTTACAGCATTTACTGCCTTTAATAAATTTTCTTGGTCCCATACTAAAGATTTTACAATTCTGCCATTTGGCAAAGTTTGTTCTTTTGCTTCCATTCCTATTTCTGCTCCTAATTTTGCAATGTCAATTACATTTTCTTTTTGTTCCATAATAAAACCTCCTATTTCTATATTCTATTTTTATTATCTTTTGTTTATTTTTTATAAATATTTTTATTTATAACATAATTAATAAATGTTGATAACTTGTCTTTTATTTCTTCTGAATATGATAAATGATTATAAGTTAATGAATCACATAAATAACTTAGATTTAATATCTTTTCTTCAAAATTTAAATCAATTATTATTATTTGATCATTATTGTAAAACATTCTGCTGTTAATTAATTCTTCTACATTGAAATTTATTTCTTCTTTCCCTTCTATTTTATTTTTAAATATTTCACTATTCTTTTTCACAATAATATCTGCTATATTTCCTTCGATATCAATAATTTTATATTTAAAATAATCAATATTTAGTTCTCTTTTTAAATAAATAATTAATCTATCAATAATAAAATCTTTTTCTTGGTATAAAATTTTTCTAACTTTTTCTAATGCTCTTCTATCTTCTTCTAATTTCAATGATGCAACAGATTCCATTTCTAATACTTTTTGATATGATTGTATCATTTTTTATCCTCCAATTTTTCTTATCTTTAATTAAATTATACAATGCTTTAAAGTATTTGTAAAATTAATAATTATTATTTTTATTATTATTTTTACTTATATCTCAAAATTCTTTGCATATCTAAAAAGGGGTCCTATTTAGGACACCCTCTTCTCCTTTCCTTAATATTTTTCGAAAACTGCTACAAGATTTTACTCACTGTAGTAGTGAAATCTTGGATTTCTTCTACATATCTTGGTCTTATATATTTAACACCTGCCTTCTTTCTCAGAGACTTTACATTCATATCTTCTGTTAATCCCATAAAAGATACTAACTCTACAAAGTCTCCAATGTACATTTTCGAGTTTTTGTTACCGAACCCTTCATTCAACCTTTCAAACTGTGAAATATGACAGAGCCTAATGGTCTTTGTTACCGAAAAACCACCTTTTTCATGTCCAAAAGTCATGAATATATCTTCGCAGCCTGAAACCCCCTGTCTGTTCCATATTTTGTACATTCTCTTCCTTTCTTGTTTTTGATATTCTAAAATTAATCTTCTAATATCACGGTCTCCTAAAAGAGCCCAAAATAGATTTGTTGCACATGGCATACTTCCTGTAAGGAACTGAACCTCAATCTCTTTGTCAAAATAGGATACTTCTAATCCTACAGTTGAGAATTTTGAATTACCCCAATCTGACGGACTATAAATCTTCATTTCTTTTCTTACCCGTCCTGAACGCGGATTTCCATTTTCAGCAGGACAAGTTAAATCTAAATCAGAAATCATAATACCTTTCATTTCCATAATATCTTTCATTCTCATAGCACTTTTCCTTTCTGCCTCTTTTATGAGGTCTTTTATTGGTTTTTTACAAAACATATTTATGTTGTAAATATATTATAGCACGCGTTATGTAATAAGTAAAATTAATCATTTTAATCATTATCATAAGATTATCTAATATGTATATTATCAAAAAAACAGGTATCTCAATTGAGATATCCTGTTTTTTCATTGAACTAATTCAGCCTCTTGCCTCCACAGCAAGCTTGGCCAGTGCATAAGCTCCTTCGAATGTCTCAGCACCACCAATGAATCCTGCTGGATGGCAGAATTTTGCTGTTGGAACTCCGGTCACCATCTGAATGTTCTCTCCAGAAAGACCTTTCCACTCAGACGGAACTGGTTTTCTCTGTCCAAAACTTCCCAATGCTTCTGGTACGCACTGCCAGTTATATCCACCTCTGTTTGATGGGAATACCACAAACAGTACCTCCGATGCCTTAGCATTTTCAGAAGAGAAAATGACCTCCTGCCAAGGTACAAATCTATCAAGAATCATAATATGTTCCTGAGACTTTTCAATCGCCTCTTCAACGATCTTCTGTGCCTTAGCTTTTGCTGTTGCATTTTTGAGAGTGTTCTCAAACACAGTTTCAGCAAACTCAACAGCCTTAATGAATGCTTCGTCTGGGTCTTCCGCACAATCCCAAGTTGGATTAAAACTTGAGATTATATTCGAGAAACTCATATTATGTGCTATAGACCCTGATTTTGGCATTGCACCATTATCAGTTGCATCTACACCCTGGATGAGGTCTCTGTCAATAAGACTCCATACTAACTCAGGGTTAACTGTATCTTCTACAAGCTTGTGACCATATTCTTTCCAAATAAGGCCAACAGCCGCATACGGTACACCGTTTTCTCTGGCTCCATTACCACCCTTCTGATGGTGGTCAAATCTGCCAAAGCCAATGTCATATACAATAACATCGTCAGCGAGACATTCTGGAACCTTAAAGGTACGCAATACCGTAATATCTCCCAAAACTTTGGAAAGAATAACGGTTGCCAGTACCTCATCTGCATGGAATACACCACCATGAGTTACCACATTTGCCAGTTCCATAGTTTTTGTTGTTTTAATCATAATGCTTTTCCTCCTGCCATTTGGCTACCATTAATATTTACATAACTATATTATACCACATTTTTACAATAACTTCAATATTATTGAATATCGATAAATCTAATATCAATTATTAGTTTTTCTTATAGCATAACTACTAAATATTGATAACTTTTCCTTTATATCATTTGAATACGATAAGTAGTTATAATTTAATGAATCACATAAATATTCTAAATTAATTATTCCTTCATCAAAATTAATATCTATTATTATTATCTCATCATCATTATCAAACATTCTTTTATCAATTAAATCTTCAAGATTAAATTTAATGTATTGTTGATTTTCTATGTTATTTTTAAATATTTCACTATCTTTCTTTACAATAATATCTGCTGTATTTCCATCTATATCTGAAACTTTATATCTAAAATAGTCAAAATTCAGTTCATTTTTTAAATATTTAATTAATCTATCAATAATAAAATCTTTTTCTAGATATTGCTGAATCATTTGTTATCCTTTCTTTAAATATCAAATCAATATTATTAATTTTGATTATAATATTTTTTTATTTCTTTTACTAATTCTAGAGTTGCTTTATTGCACATATTTTTCTTTAATGTTGCAATCCCTTCTTCTGCGTCATTAGTACTAATTTTTTTTATAATTTTAATATCACCTATAATATCATTCAATGCTTCAATCTTTGCAAATCCTATTCCCACATCACTCATTACTAAATTTTTCATAATTGATGTACTTGATACTTCATAATTTGGATTTATTTCTATATTATTATTTTTCAAATATTCATTTAATATTTTACTTTTAGAAGAATACGTTTTTGGAAATACAAATTTACATTCTTCTATATTTTCTAAATTCTTTATGTTATGCTCTTTAGCATAGATTTTACTACAAAATAAGCAATATTGAGATTTCTTTAGCGGAAGAACTTCTACATTTGAATATTTATTTAATTTAAATGGTAAATTTAACACAACTAAATCTAATTCTCCATTAGCCAACTTTTGTATTAAACCATCTGTGATTCCACTGTTTATTAAAATATCTACATTAGGATATTTATTTATAAATTCAATCATAGGATTTATAATTAAAGAATTTACCAGCGAATTTCCTCCACCAATTCTTATCTTTCCTTTTTCTAAATTTATATATTTTGAAAATATATTTTCAGCATTACTCATGGTTTCTATACTATCTTTTATATATTCATATAAATTTCGTCCTTCTTCTGTCAATTCTACTCCATTTTTATTTCTGTAAAATACATTTCCTCCAAGTATAGTTTCTAATTTTTGTATAGATTGAGTAACTGCAGACTGTGAAATATACATACTTTCAGCAGTCTTTGAAATATTCTTATGTTTTACAACTTCACAAAATACTCTATATAATTCTAAATCTGCATTCATAATTTATCCTCCAATACCTGTTGGAACTTTATCTTTTTGTTCAACAGTTTGTATATTTTTTTGTTCAGTAACTTCAATATTTGATGTATCCCCTACTTCTATTCCTGATTTAAATTTTTCCTTCTTTGATTTTTCTTCATGAACTTTTGCAATATCTTGTGCAACTATTGAATTATCAATATATTTTGAATTTTCTCTTTTATTTGCAATTATTTCTCTTAATTTTGAAAATATATTTTGTTTTTTTATAGCTATAGGTAATTTTGATTTTTCTTTCTTATCTTCAAAATATTGATTTATATTAAGACCATCAGCTCCATCAACTATTTTTCCTAATTCTTTTTCATCAGCTGATGCTATACATGTAAATCCTTTTCCTGGTTGAAATGTGAAAATCTTATTTGAATCATAACTATTACTAATTGATGCTAACAACCAAAGAGGCATTCTTCCTGATAAAAATAGATTTTTTTCTTCTTTTATTTTAGGCAATATACATCTTTGGTAATCTTCAAATGAATATTGTTCTTTTGTTATATCTATATCCATAAAAATATTTTCTTTATTTTCTACTATATTATAAGCTAATCCTTCTGATTGTCTTAATCCTTTTTTCTTTGGCAAATTTCTAATAGGTATATATTGATTTGATCTAATATCATAACAACTTATATCTGTTGCTCCCTGTTTTTGAGCTGATTTACATATTGCAGTTAATGCAAAGTTTGCTCTTATTCCATTTATTTTAATTGGCAAGTCTGAATTTACTTTTTCTCTTATTGCTTTGTATATAGGCAAAACTGCATTTTCCTTCCATATTACTTTTTTTATTGGTATTCCATCATCTGTTAAAACTTCTTTTCCATAGCCTAATTCAAATCCAAGTTCAGTATCATCTATTTGTATGCAGTCATTATCAGCTTGTTCTGATTTTAAGTGCTCTGCATATTTACTTTTCTTTACTATATCTGATACTAAACCTTTTATTAATGACGAATCGTCTAAGATTTCTCCTCTTTCAAGTCCAACAATTTTTCCACTAAAGTATGGTTCTTTTGAATATATTTCTTCTTGTCCTTCTAGACTTGAATCTAAACAACCAATACATTTTAATCCTAATTTTTGTCCAAATTCTAACCATTCTTTTTTCTTTTCTTCATCACTGCTTAATACAACAAAACTATCACAATGTTGGAAAACTTGTTCATTTTCTTTCGACATAACACCGCCAACATCAACTAAAACAATTTTATTTGTTTGGTTATCTATTGCTTTACAAGCATTATCAATAAAGGATTGTGTAAATTTTCCTTTTTTCCTAACAATACTTGTTTCTTTTTGATTTTTATTATTACTCCAAGTTCCTTCTCCATCAGGGCATGCTCTAATTATCGTATAACCATCTGATGGCAATTGCGCTATTAAATTGGCTATAAATACACTCTTTCCTGAGTGTGGTGGTCCACAAAATACTATTTTCATTTTTTTCTCCTTATTATTATTTTAAACTAATCCTTATTATAAATCAATAGTTGAATAATAGTGTTACTGAAAAATTGTTTTGATTTTTGTCTTATAAGAAAGACCTGAAATACAAGCTTTAACTTTCGTAATAAGCTGAGGAATGTAATGAAAAACTTATACTTCAAGTCTTTCTTTAATACAACATTCTAAAGAATCAGCTCCATATTTAGACAGCTGTCTGTTTTTTCGTATAATTATTTCTATATATAAAATTTTAAAGTGGCACAATATAATAAAATACTGTACCACCTTTTTTCGCCCGAATTTTCGGGCTTTATTTAATAATTAGTCGGTTAATCATTATTCATTAATAACTAATGAGCCATGCGCAACAGAAAATCCTAATTTCTTAAAAAATTCTGCAAGGTCATCATATGAATAATCCATATTTCCTTTAATTGCCAAGACATTTATTGTTTTGTCACTATTGTTCTCTAACTCATGTTCCTCTCCTATAAGGCATATATGAGCTGTTTTGTGAGAAAGCCATACCCAAGCTTCCCATTGCTGCTCATGTCCATGCATCTTTATTGAAGTCCAAGGAGCAATGCTCAGATACTGTATCTCATCGATTCTTTCAAGTGTACTTTTCTCAACCTCTGGTTTAAACATATGTGTAAATTCAAATACACATGTTAAACCTTTTGCTTTTCCAATAAATTCTTCTGGTAATTTGGTTGTCTTAATCATGATGCTACCTCCTAATTTTTATGAAAATATATTTATTTGCGAAATGATTATATCATATTTACATAATTTTAGCAAGCTCTATAACAAAAATTTTAATTATCATCCTAGAGCTACATCTAAAATCATCATAATTACAAAGCCAATAGCAACACCAACAGTTCCAATATTAGAATGCTCTCCAGCCTGAGACTCAGGAATCAACTCTTCAACAACAACATATATCATCGCACCAGCTGCAAAAGAAAGTAAATATGGTAAAATCGGAACAACTGCATTAGTCAATAATATTGTCATTGTAGCACCTATTGGCTCTACAACTCCAGATAGTGTACCATAAAAAAATGCTTTTCCTTTTGACATTCCTTCTGCCTTTAAAGGCATAGAAATTATTGCCCCTTCTGGAAAATTTTGAATTGCAATTCCAAGAGCTAATGCAAATGCACCTGCCATTGTTATTCCCGCATTTCCAATTAATACTCCTGCAAACGATACACCAACAGCCATCCCCTCTGGAATATTATGAAGTGTTACGGCAAATATCATCATAGTTGTTTTCTTTAATTTAGTTTTAATTCCTTCTGGCTTAGTGCTCTCTAAATGTAAATGAGGTACTACATTATCTAAAACAAGTAGAAAAACAATTCCAAATAAAAATCCTGTTGCAGATGGAATCCATGCAGGAATTCCCTGTTCTCTTGCCATATCTATTGATGGTATTAGCAGCGACCATACAGATGCGGCAATCATTACACCAGCTGCAAAACCTAATAATATTTTTTCTATTTTTTTATTTAATTCATTTTTCATTAAAAATACTGTTGCACTACCTAGTGTTGTTCCTAAAAATGGTATTAGTAATCCTATAAAAACATTCATTTTACTTTTATTCCTTTCTCAAGGCACAAATCAGGTTGGAAAAGAATTAAATTTTGGCAAGGAAAGTTTTATTTAAAAGGCAAGGGCGCATACATAATGTATGTAACCGCGTTTTAAATGAAATTTGACGTAGCCAAAATTGTAATTATTTTTCAACCTTCAACTCCTAATTTCTTCTCAATAAACTCTTGACTAATCTTAATTGTTGTAGGTCTTCCATGAGGACAAGTATATGGATTATTTAAGCTCAACAAATTATTAATCAACTCATCAACTTCTTGTCTTGTTAAATCCATATTAGCTTTAACTGCAGCCTTACAAGCAACAGTTGCAATAAATCTTTCTTCAACATCTTTTATTTGAGTTCTTCCATCTGAAATAACTTCATCCAAAACATCTAAAAAAATATTTTTTGTTTTTGACATATATTCTAAATCTGGAATTCCATTAATTTTAATAGTATTCTCTCCAAATACTTCTATTACAAACCCAATATCTACAAACAATTTTATATTATTTTTTACAAATTCCATTTCTCTATTTGTCAAAGTTACCACTTCTGGTATCAACATTAATTGACTATTTGATTGAATATAATTTTTATAATTTTCTTTTATTTGTTCATACAAAACTCTCTCATGTGCTGCATGTTGGTCTATTAAAAAAATTTCATTTTCAACCTCGATAATTATAAATGTTCTAAACAATATTCCTATATACTTATACTCTATTTTTCTTGAACTTTCTCTTTTTCTTAATTCTACATTTTCTAATACTGTTAATGTTGGTAATATATTATAAAATTGAAAAATGAATCCTATATTTTCTGCTCTATATTCGCTTAATTCATTTTCATTATATTTTGAAATATCTTCTCCGTCAATTTCAATACTACCTTTTGTTGGAGTATCCATTCCTCCGATTAAATTTAACAATGTTGATTATCCTGCTCCTGATGGTCCAAGGACTACAACAAATTCTCCTTTGTTTATTGATAAATCAATATTGTCTAGTGCTTTAAATTCTTTTTCTCCTGTGTTGTAAATCTTACTTACATTTTTTAGTTCTACTATTTTTTTCATATTTCCTCCTTTTATTTTATATGAAATTTTTTTCACATTTTTTCTAAATTATATATTTCTATTTATATAAAGTCAATATAATATGAATTTTTTTTCATATTCTTGACAATCATTTTTTTCGAATGTATAATATGTTTACATTTAGGAGGCATTAGATTTTATGAATGAATATGAAATAAGAGAACCGGTACAAAAAAGGTCAATAGAAAAAAAAGAAAAAATCATTGAATCAGGTTTTGAATTAATCTGCGAAAAAGGTTATTATAACACAAATACTGCTGAAATCGCAAAAAATGCTGGTGTTTCAACAGGAATTATATATCAATATTTTAAAGATAAACATGATATTTTTATTGAAGCATTGAAAAAATTTGCTGACAATATTTTTTACCCAATGCTTGATATACCATTAAAAAATTTTGATAAAAATAATTTAAATGAAATTGTTAGAAAAATGATTGATAATTTTATTCAAAATCATAAACTATCTCAATCTGCTCATGAAGAAATTATGGCAATGGCCCATTCTGATAAAGATGTTGCATTTTATTTTCATAAAAGAGAAATTGAGATGACTGAAAAAATTTACGATTTATTAGTTGAAAATGGTTTTGATAGTAAAAATTTAATGGAAAAATCTCATATTGCAATTGGTCTTATTGATAATCTATGTCATGAAATCGTTTATCATAAACATAACGAACTTGATTATGATGTAATGACTAATATTTGTATTGAGACAATTGTTAAACTATTAAATTGCTAAAAAGAAGGACAGAATCTATCTGCCCCTTCTTTTATAATACTTTCTTCTTAATAAAATATACTCCTCCTGCTAAAGTAATAAATATAATTAGTGATAATGAAATAATGAATATTTTATTATCAGTCAATCCTGTTGGTGGAGTTATTACTAATGATGTCATATCGTCATCTGGTTCATCTGGTTTTCTTGTGCTAGGATTATAATTACCTGGTGTAGAATTTTTTATAGTTCTTACTCCCATAGTTTCTATAATCTCTGCATGATTTTCTACACTTATTCCTTTTTCACTTGTTGAAAGTACCTTACTTCCATATATTTTTACACTTCCTATACTTCCAGGTTCAATATTTTGTCCTGATTGATAGAAATATTCTGTAACAGCTACTACATATCCTCCTTTTTCTACAGCTTTTTTTACATCTTCTGTTATTAACTGTTTACTATTATTATCTTGATCTTTTGTCCAATTATATAAATCACTTGCATTAACTTTCTGCCATCCCATACTTGAATTTCGTTGATCATCATAAGACAAGCTATCATCCATATAATCTACGACTTTTCTTATTGCCGTATTATTTTTTTCTTGACCATTCTTACCATAATAATAATAATCTTGATTATTTTTATATATGTAATCTATTTCTGACTTATTTCTTATTGAAATTGTATATTCTACATTTAAAGTTGCACCTTGAAGAATTTCATTATCTATTTCTGCAACTACTTGTCCTGGCAATGCTTTTACATATGGTAAAGGATTTTCAGAAGCACCCTCTAAATTGTTCCAATATTCATCTATATTAGTAACATCTTCTGGCAATTGTTTATATGGATTTCCATTTATTAAGATTTGTCCATTAGCTAAAGTTATTTTTAAATTTGAAATTCTCTTATTTGTATCATAATCTTGTCTTGCTCTTTCAATAATTCCAAAGTCTTGATATGGATTTACTGCATAAAATGTATCTGCTATTTTAATTCTTCCATTTTCATCCAATACAAGAATCTTATCTTCTTCTAGTCGATATTCATCTGTATAATTTGTATATGAAATTCTATTAGCAAAACCATTTAATTCTTTAACCTCACTATACTCTACACCTACATCAAAAAATGCTGTGTCTGCTGTCATTTCTAAATCATTTTTATATAATCCATTATATAAATCATCTGATTCTTCTCTTTTATCTATATCATCTGTTGCTCCTGAGTATCTGATTAAACCACTTAAGTCTTTACTTTTACTTTTTGTATCAGTTGTATAATTATCATTATCTGGTGTACTATCATATTTTAATATCCAGTTTAAGTCTCCTTCTCTTTCATTTGCTGAAGAATATTTTTTATTTAAATTTAATGCAACCTTCATTATATCTGATGTTATTGTTGTTGATTTATAGTCTAATGCATTTATTTGTTCTATTTGTTCTCCTGCACTATTCATAATATAACAATTATTTCCATATGTATATCTTATTAGATACCTTCCTGGTATAACACCAGTAAATACATACTCTCCTTTACTGTCTGTACTTGTTACTGCTTCTTCTGTTGTTGTAGTCATTACTCCTGATTCATTTACTTTTAACTTGTATAATGTTGCAACTTTTGTGTTTCCTTGTGAATCATATTCTAATAATTCAACTTTTGCTCCAGAAATCCTATTTGCATCTATTTTTCCATATTTTCCTTTTCCTCTATATTCTCCTCCTGTATGTAATATACCATCACCTAATCTTTCTTCTCCTGGATGTGTATTATCATCATTATGTAATGCATCTTCGTCTTCAAATACTGTTCCAGTTAGTCCTCTTGTAGGTTCTGCTTCTTCAATTCCAAGTACTAATGATGGTGCCATATCTGTATCATCTTCAAATAAATCTTTATTTAATGTTTTTGTTTCTATTTCATAATCTCTGCCATTTAACTTTACACTAGTAGTACTGTTTTCTTCTAACTCTATACTTTTTATTGAACCTGGACTTGAATCTTCATCAATGCATGCATATGCAGCTGTTATCTCTGTCCCTTCATCATCCCTTAATTCTAATCCAGTGAAAGAAGTTATTTCACTAACGTTATTTAATGTCGTTTGTTTTTCTATCAAAGCTTTTACCGCTTCTGGTGTTAATCTAAATTTAATATAAACTTCAATTTTCCCATTTGGTTCAATCTTCATAGTATCTGTTGCTTGTGTATATGCTGCTTTATATCCATTTTCATCATAACTATCTCCATATTTACTTTTAACATTCCATGCATTTTTTCCAACATTCTTTGTTGTATTGTCTTTTATTACCCATGAATCTACAATTTGATATCTTGAATCATAATAATTTGATAATTCATTTGCTTCAACTGCTATTCCATTTGATTGATTTTTTACTGTTATTTTATATGTTATATACATTTGTATTAAATCTTGATTATTTTCATAATCCTGATTATATCTTGCTAAATCTGATTCATATATTCTCCTTGTATACATGTTTAATCCTCTATTACTATAACTCGTTACATATTTATTTCCAAATTTGACTTCTGTTCCAAATCCATCTTTTGCTGCATCATAATTTTCTTCATTTGGATTCTGATCTTCATATTCTTTTCTATTTTCATATGTATATGTATTTTCATAATTTTGCACTATCATATTTACATTGCTTATATCTGTTGATATTGCCAAATCTGCTTGCTCTCGTCTTTGTATTCCTAAATTAATTCCTTCTATTGTTTCTGCTCCTGTATCTTTATATAGTGCTTCCCATGCCGATTTCAAATTAAATTCTACTGTTTTCGTCGATGCTACTACTGGATAATCATTTGATGGTGTTACTTTTAATCTTGTTTTATCTTCATTATATTCATACCCCCAATGATCCTTATATGTTGATGTATGATTATCTTTATCATACTGATAGTCTAATGTATAAACTTCTCTACCATTATTCCTTGATTTTCCATTTGTAATTTCTGAAAAATCCAAATTAACATCAAGTCTATTCTTATTATCTTTTCTTCCTTTATATTGCTCTGCCGCTTTTGATGCTATATTATAATCACTACTTGAATAATCAGTATTTTCTTTAACATTTGTAAATCTTAATCCATCATATTCAAATTCTATATGATATTGATCCAATTCATCTATTTTTACTCTATCAAAAGTATAGTTTCCATCTGAATCTGTTATTGTTGTTGCTTCTAGATTATCATTTTTATATAGTTTTACTTCTATTCCTTCTATTAATGCATCTGTATTGTTATACAAATTGTTTGTAAAATTATTTTTTGATACTGCAATTTCTTCCCATACATATCCTTTTAAATTTATATATGCTTGAATATTTTGTGCTTGTATAGTATTAGAACCCAAAGAAACATAACCAGATTGATATGTTACTTCATATAAAACATTTGGATTATATGTTTCTACAATATTATACTTTATTTCATCTGCTCCATTACTACTTGATAACAGATTTCTTACACTTAGTATTCCATTTGTATCAGTTATAAATACGGTTGCTTCATCTATGTTTTCTGTATATTGAATTCCTGTTACTGTTACAGTTCCAGTAACCTTATCTTGCCAACCTGCTGATGTCATAATTTTTATATATTGCCTATTATTTGATGATAATATGACAAATTCTACATCAGCTAATTTCTTTGCTGGATTTCTACTATCTACTTTTTCAAGACTCAGATTTCCTAATTGTCTTCTATTGCTTATGTCCATAATTGTAACATAATTATTATTAACTAATGTATTTGAAACTCCAGTATAACTAGTTAGCTGGCCATTTACAAATACATTTATATTATTTCCACTTCCCGATGTTTGTCCAGCAATATTCCAAGAAATATTATTATTATGTAATATATAACCATAATTATCTCCTACTGATATTTCTTCAACAGTATAATTATTTACCATTAAGTTATGTATTTCTATTATTCCACTACTATTTGTAATAAATTCAGTTGCAGAATCTTTATTCGTTATTACTAATCCTGTTACATTAACAATGCCCGTTACTGAAGTTTGTTGTACACCATTATTATCTTTTATTTTTAAATAACCTGCTGCTGTTTTGATTTTAAATTTTACTCCAGATAATGGCTGGCTAGCACTATTTGAATCATGTTTTACAATTCTGAGATTTCCTGTTATATTAAAATCTATTGACACTTCTTCATAGCTATAATATCTCTTTCCTAAAACTACAATTGCTTGTTCTTGTCTACCATTTGCACTAGTTACTGTAAAAATTTGTGCTTTAACTTTCAACTTTTTAAATTTTAGTTTTAGGCTTCCACTTCTACCTATAGCATCTTTTTTTACTTTTATATAAAAATTTCCTTGATTAGCTGGAGTACTAATTTCTTTTCCATTTGCATCACACATTTTCCAATTACTTCCTGAATCTTTGCTATCTATTTGTAATGTAGCAGAGTCATATCCAGCAAATTGTATAACTTCAGTATCACTTTTTTTATAACTACTAGAAACATAACTCACTTTAAATGGACCAATTTTATAGTAGTTTGCATCCAATTCTGAAACTGCTACCTTAGTATTAGATTTTGATGCTGTTCTATTAAAATCATTTGATGACGAAAAGTTTTGATAAGCAACTGATTCATCTGTAAGCCATTTAGCTTTATTTATTGTAGTTTTATACTCCTCGGTCCCAGTCCCTGTATCAAATTCTGTTTCTGCCTTTAATTCTTTCCAAAATGCTGGAACTATTTTCCATACAGCACCTTGAGTTCCATTATTAAGACGATTGTTTCTCCCTACTTCTTTCTGTAGATGGCTAAGTATATATGCAAATCTTGCACTATATTTGGAATCTTCTATTTTTGAAGGTGTATTTCCACTCTTATTTCTAGCCTCTTTTGAAATAGCTTTAACTTCTACATTATTCTGGTCAATTGTTATTCTATATTGTATTGCCATAGTTTTATCTGCAAATTCATCATCTGAATCTTTATTATGTTGAAGACATACTACTCCTTGAACTCTATCCAATTTTAACTTATTACTATTAGCAGTATATCCATAAGCATATACATGAAAATAATATGGCACTCCCTTTGCTTCATATGTTCTATATATATTGCAACTTGCAGGATCATTAGAATCTTTACATTTTGAACTTGTCATTTCAAATGTTCTTTCATCTTTCCATCCTGCTGATGCTACATTAGGAATCATCATACAAATAAAACAAATACCTAATATAAATATAAGTCGTCTAATTTTGCTCATTTTTTTCCTCCTTTCCTAAAAAATTTTTCTTTATTAAATAAATTCCTAAAACTATTATAATCATCATAATAATAACAGTTGTTGTATATGCTATCGCAATACCAGTACTTACAGCGATTATCAAACTAACAGATGACATGTCATCTTCATTTTCTACTTTATTCCCTGGAGTAGAATCTATATCATAAATAAGTTTTTCATTATAGTCTTCCGAAATCTCTGCTATATTTGTTATTGTTTTAAAATCATTTTCTGTCAATTTTTTTGTCAAAACAAGGCTTAATGATACTGTTTCTCCTGGTTCTATTATTTTTTCCGCTAAACTTGTATTCATTAAATTATCATTAATTAAATACCAGTCACTATTTAACTCTGAATTAAATTCTAATTCTTTTGGTTTATAATCTATTATTTCTTGTGCATATCCTGCAACTTCTCCTTCATTTGTTACACTTATTTGATACTCTACTACAATATTAGTAGAGTTAACTGTCTTTCTATCAATTTCAATTTTAGAAGTTTTTGATTTTTTATTTCCAATTTCATATGTCTTAGTTTTTTTGTTATTTTGAACAATAACTTTATTTATTGATTTTTCTAACTTTAAATCAAATACTCCATTTTTTATAAGTCCTATATCTATATTTATTGCATCAGTGTTTGTTAATTTAATAGTATTTGTCAATCCTACTATCTTCTCTTCTTTATTTTCTTCTATTGATGTTTCTAATGCATCTGAATTGATATTTTCATTTACACCCTCTTTTTGATATTCTGTAGTTGTATATTCTTTATTATCATATAAAAATGCGACAACATAGCTTCCCTTTTTCAAATTTGAAAAAGTATATTTTCCTTCATTGTCTGTAGTTACATTAATATCTTTTCCATTTGAATCTTTAACTACTTCTCCATTTTCATAATATAATTTTACTTGTATTCCACCAATTCCTTGTTCTTCATTATCCCTGCTTCCATTTTGATTACTATCTAACCATGCAATCCCAGATATATTATATCCATTTGTCGGATTATTAGGATTTGATGGTGTATCTGGTTCTGCTGGATTATCTGGGGTCGTTGGATTATCAGGATTTGATGGATTGTCTGGTTCTGTTGGATTTGAGCTCTTTTTCAATATAACATTTACAATTTCATTTGAAGTTGTCTCCTGAACATTGCCTGAACTTATTTTTACTAGATTTTTCACTTCTAGTTTTTCAACTCCATCTTTTAATTCATCAGCATATACTGAAATTTTAGCTGTAAAGATTTCTCCAGGTTCTAATGAAAATGATATACTCGCTTTTTGTAGAATTGATAATGTCTGATCCATGTTTCCTTGCATATTATAATCTACTTTCATTCCTATTATTCCATCTGGCAATTCATCTATCATCATTGAATCAGTTATTGCAACATTTCCATTATTAGTTATTGTTACAATATATTGAAATTCATCACCTTCATATACATATTTATCTTTTAAATTTGTTTCTAGCTTTACTTGACATGTTCCATTATTTACTTCTATTATCTCTTCTTTATTAGACACATATTCTTGTGTATTGTTTGCTTTCACTGTTGCTGTAGTTGTAACAACTCTTGTATCTATATTATCTTGAATTTCATTTAAATTCATTGCAACTAAAACTCCAACTTCTTTCCCTGCTTCAAGAGTTCCTATGTTCCATGTTACTATTCTACTATTTTTATCATAATTTTTATTTATATTTTCTTCATCATCATTTTTTATATATCCTTTTATTTCTTCATCATATATTAAATATGCCGCTTCATTGAAAGTTGCTTCTTCAGGTATTTTACTTTTTATTGTTACACCTGTTAATGTTTCATTTGTAATATTTTTTGCAACTATTTTATAGCTGATTTTTGTTCCTTCTCTATAAAGTCCATCTTTATTAGTTGTAGCGACCATATCTATTTGAAATTTACTCTCTTTTATTGTATTTTCTATTGTGTTTGATTCAAATATTTCCGTATTTCCATCAATTATTGCTTTCGCTTTTGAACTTATTGTTTTCCTTTGTAGTTCTTGCCCTTGTTTAACTCTCACATAGTATTCAAATGTTAGTGTTTCATTTGCTTTTAATTTTTCTATCTTCTTTTCATAACTAGTTATTTTTTCATCATCAATATATCCATTATAATGTCCTTGATCTCCAACAATACTTTCATATGTAAATTCTGTTGGAATTTCATCTTGTATATTTATATTAGCAATTTCAGTATTTGTATTATTTTTTACACTTAAAGTAATCTTTTGCACTTGTTTTTCATATATATCTTTTTTATTTCCAGCTGAAATCTCTTTAGTTATTGATATTATAGATTCTGTTTCTTCTTTATTTTCTGCAGATATAGCTTGATACTGATTTGAATAATCATTTACTATCTTGTTTAAAAGAGTTACTTGTTTCTCTTTTGATTCTGTTGAAGAAGTCATTTCATTTGAATATGTATATTTTATAGTTTGTGTTTTATTTTCTAATTTTTTAGTTAATCCAATTTTAACAGGTATTACAATATTTACTCCATTTACCAAAGAAACTTGATTATAAGACGTTTGATCTCCTTGCAAATATATATTTATTACTTTATTACCTTTGTTATTTATATCTACTTTAGCTGATATAATTTCGAATGTATTATTATCAAACATAATCTCTGGTGTTGCTATCTTAACACTTTCCATTTCTTTTGGCATTTCTATTGATATAGTTGGATTTTTGAATAAACTATATTGTGGGCCATCTGTCTTCAATGTAAGTCTTATATTTGTATTATTTGCTTTTAAATTAGCAAATACATCATTATCTAATGAAATATCTATATCAGACATTGCTGATTTTATTTGCACATTACTTTGTCCTTTTTGTTCATATTTCATAATTTCATCTGTTATTAATTCTTTGTTTCCATCATCATTTTCTACTTCTGTTTCAATTTCATTTATTCCTTGTATATTTATTAATGTTTGAATCTTATTATCAGTTATTTCTGCTGTAGGTTCTATTACTCTAGAATTTTTTATTTCTATAATTCCTTCTTTTTCAATATCATTTAATTGTATTTTTAAATTTTGTGTTCTATTTTTATATACTAGCTTTATTTCTCCATTATCATCTGCTACACTATCTTTATTTATAATTTTTACAATATTAGAATCCTCATCAATTATATCTATACTTCCATTTTCTCCAATCACTTCCAATACTTGTTCTTTATTTATAGTAGTTTCTGTATATAATGATGTAGTAGATGTTTCTGTTATATTTATTTTTTGGGCAATATCTTTATTACTTACCATTATATTTAACTTCTCACTATATGTTGTCTCATATTTATTTTCACTATTTAATTTATTAGCATTTATATATCCATCATAAATATTTTCAGTTTCATGTGATGTTGATATAACTCCACTAATTGCATTTTTGCAAGTATAATCTCTTTCTACCTTAGCAGGTAACACTTTTTTCTCATCATTTTTAAGAATTTCATATGTATTTAGTCTCACTTTAAAATTTCTTTCTTCACTATCTGTATAACAATCTTTTCCATAAATACATATTATTTCATACTCGTCTCTTGCATCTTCTTTTTTCTGAGTATAATCAACATTTTCTGCCATTATTGAAAGTATTCCTGTACTTGAATGATACTCATATTTTGCTTCGTTCCTTCCATTTGTTGCTTGTGTTGATTTTACTATAACTTCAACTCTTGATGGTTTATAATTTTTTATCCTTGGCAATTCAATATTTGTTTTGGTCTTTTGTATAGCTTCATATTCTTCATCTTCTGCAAACTCAATTCCAGTTTTTAAATTAAATTGCACAAGAACTCCTTTACTTCCACTTTCACTGTTTTCAGTTGTTGTATCATAGTTCTCATATTTGGTTAAATTAATTTCTGATAATGCTTTTATTTTATCTTCTTCGGTCTTTGTTTGATTAACAGCATCTACCGCTTCTGATATTACAAGCATTATTGAACTATTTAATAAAAGTGTAATCAATATTAAAATACAACACAATTTCTTCTTCATAATTCTTTTCCTCCTACTTTTGCCTATAATATATGTTAATTTTTTTTCATGTTGAAGTCAATATCTCTATTTTTTGTGCTTTTTTACTTTATCAATCTCATCTTACGGTTCTTCATTTTTCTGGAATTATTTCATTTTTATTACATTTTATTAACTTTTGTGATACAAAACATGTCAAAATTTGTATTTTTTCTAGGGATATACGAAAAAAAGATAAATATAAATTATATACCTATCCTCATTTCTTTCTCTAATTTTATTTTACTATTTAAAATATTATGTTTTCCCCCATAGTTTTTCTAATTTTATTCAATTCATTTTTTAGTGTCATATATGTTGTTTGTCCTATTGTTTTATCTTTCTCACTTTCAAAATCAGCCAAAGTTTTTTCTATGTCTAATATTTTATATTTTTGATTAACTTTTGTAGACGATTTATACATATATATAGGAATATATTCAACTTTATTTAATTTTGTTTCACCTGTCTCCCCATTTTTTGTTATATCAATATTCAATATAACTGAATTTCTAGTATTTTCTTTAGTCTGACCTGACATGAAATTTCCTAATGAATAAATAACAAAACAATCTTTTATACTTCCATCTTCTAAAGTTATTGTTTGCTTTTCCATTGGTTGTAATACATGTGGATGACTTCCTAAGATAATATCAACTCCATTACTAAATAATAAATCCTTTAATTTTTCTTGTTCTGAATTTTGTTTTAATTGATATTCTATTCCCCAGTGCATGCTTACACATATTAAATCTGGATTCTTTTCTTTTGCTAACCCTATTTGCTTTAATATTAAGTCTTCATCTATTAAATTTACTGCATAACTTTTATCTGATGGAATCGTTATTCCATTTGTTCCGTATGTAAACGATAAAAATGCAATTTTTATGTCATTAACATTTTTTACCATTATGTCGTTTTGTTTCTCTGCTGTTTCATTTGTACCTGTATGTGCAATTCCTGCTTCATCTAAATACTTTAATGTACTTACAAGTCCTGTATAATTTGTGTCCATGCAATGGTTATTTGCTGTTGACACTACATCTATTCCAAAATCTTTTAAATTTTGTGCTAATTGTTCTGGTGTATTAAATCTAGGATAATTACTATATCCTCTTTCTTTTCCAGCAAATGTTGTTTCTAAATTTCCTATTGCTATATCAGCTGAACTTATATATTCTTTTATGTCTTCAAACACATACGAAAAATCATATGTATTTGTCTTTTGATCATACGCATCTTTATATTGTGAATTATGACACATTATATCACCAATAACAGCCATTTTTATATTTGTATCTTCTTTGATTTCTTTATTTATATCTTGTTCATCATCTTGTGATATATTTAAATTTTGCTCAATATTGTTTTTCTCGGTATTATTACTATTGTTATCTATCTTTCTTTGTCCATATATAAATAAAATTATAAAAGATATCATTGCTATTATTAAAAATGTTATAACTATTTTTCTACTTTTCACCTTGGCAACATCTCCTTTGATACAAATTTATCACATTTCGACATTATTTGCAACAAAAAGGACCGGGTACAAAATTTTATAAATTTTGTACCCGGTCCTTTTTTTATTAAATTTAGATTATTTCTTCATAATCTTTTTCTTTATTAAAACTATTCCTCCTGCTATAACTATTGCGCCAACTACTGCTGCAATTATATATATTGTTGTGTATGTTGTTATACCAGTTGGAGGTGTTACTACAATTCTAACTCTATCATCATCTTGTTGATGTAATCCTTCTTCTTCTAAAGAAGGGTTATCACTTGTATGTAATGATGCTAATTTAGGAATATAGTTACCAGTTTTATATGATTTAGCAACTTGTTCCCTTGTATCATTATTAACTTCTTGAATTGTTCTTGCTACTTTACCACTTATTTCAATTATTTCTACGTGGTTATCATATGTAGTATTATCCGCTTGATTTGCTAATATTGTACTTGCATACATTGAAGTTGATTTTGTTTCTCCTTGTTTTACATCTGCAAATACATTTGTTGCAAGAACTTGTAGTTTTTGTTCTCCTATAACATCATATGTCTTGTCTGATATATATCCATTATTTTTCAAATAATCTCTATCTATAGGAGTTGTTCCATCACTATCAAATTTAAACCAATCTTTGTTTTCTGTATTTTCAATATCGCAAACCATTTTCTCTGACATATAATCTACTACTAAATTTGCTGATTCATCTATAATTTCTAATCCATTTTTATCTCCATAATAATAGTAATTTGCTTGTGAATCTCTTGTTATATAATTTAGGTTTTGTGTTGCACCTTCATTTTGATTTCTAATTATATCTGTATAATCTTTTTCATATTCATAGTCTATTTCACTATTATTTGTTAGAATTATTGAATACCATACTTCTAATTTTGCACCTTGTAATAATTCTGAGTCTATTTCCATTGTTATTAATTTATCATCAACTTTTGAAAATTTTGCAATTTCTCTACCATTTTGATCTGTATTTGATTTTAATCCAATTGCTTTAACATAGTTGATTTTATCTTTTCTTGGATCTCCTTCTATCAATACTTGACCATTTGCTAATGTTACTTTTACTTTTGAAACAGTTTTATTTATTACTAAATCTTCTCTTGCTCTTTCCATTATACCAAAGTCAAATGCTGAGAAGTCAGTTTGGAAATCGCCTCCATTATTATCAACTTTTGATGTTGTTTGTTGTGTATATTCAATTTGTACTTTAATATATTTACTATATGATGACATATTTACACCATTTTCATAATTTGCATATTTTAAATTCTCTATTTCTAATCTTTGTTTTAGGTCATCAACAGCTATTGACATATCTTTATTTGTATCCATATTTAAGTACCAAGTATCTGAAGCATTGCCTTGTATTGCATTCTTTACATTTTCATCAGTGATTATTGTAGATTTATAGTTTCTAGCATTTATTATACTTCCATTTATTTTTGATTCGCCTATTGTATTTCCGTTTCCATCCTGTCCTTTATCTCCATTTCCATATGTATATTTTATAATATAATTATCTGCTATTACACCATATGTCTTTCCATCTCCAAATGAGTAATTACCATTTGAATCAGAATATGTTATTGCTGGTTTTTTATTTGCTCCTGTTGAAGTAGATGTATCTTTATAATATAAATATGCTGTTTCTCCGGTACTAGGGTCTAACAATTCAACTTTTACATTTTCTACACCTTTTTCATTTCCATCCTTTTGACCATTTCCTAATCTTTCTTTATTGCTCTTACTCTCTGTTGTTTGTGTATCTTCATATACAATTCCTGACATTGTTTTATAATTAGGATCTTTTAGTAATAAGAATGATGGTGCTTTGTCTGTGTCATCTTCATATGTATCTGCATTTCCTGGAACTGCATTTCCTGGTGTTGAGTCAACATCTAATCCTGCATATTGTTTACCTGTCTTTCCTTTTACTTCAGCTGATTCTCTTTCTGCACATATTGTATTTGCTCCATAGTTTGTTGTATATGAGAATATTTCTGAAATATTATATAAAGTTGCATCATTTTCTAGTAAACCTTTTATTCTGTCTTGATTTACTTCAAATTCTATTTTTATTATTTCTGATTTTGAACCTGGTTGTAATTTAACTCCGCTTAGAGAACTATTATAAGCTATTTTATATCCATTATTATTTCCTGTTGCCTCTTGCCATCCCGCAGAAGTTGATGTTCCTGGTCCTGTATATATTGTATAATTACTATCAAAGTAATTTACTATATTATTGATTGTCATTTGCAATGTATTTGATTGATTTTTCAATATTATATTATATGTTACATATACTTTTAAATCATCACTATTGTTGTAATTTACATATGCTATATCTGCTGGATTTATAGGTCTACTATATGTTTCTGTATATTTGTTTCCAAATTTAACTTTATAATCAAATAACTCTTCATTATCTTGTATTCCTCTATTTCCATATAGATATGTATATTCTTGATTTTTCATTATTACTCTTACTTTTTCAATATCTGATGTTATTGCTGCATCTGGTTGTTCTCTACGAACTAATCCTAAATTCATATTGTTTATGTTCCATACATATATTTCTTTTGCGCTCTTTCTACAATCTCTATGTGTTGGACCATTTGTTTCTCCAGCTGAATAATAATGTGATTTACTTCCTTCAGCTGTATTAATTTCATCTCCCATAACTTCTTTTATTGATTTTATTAGATTATTATCTATATGTTCATTATTTACATTGTTTATATCTATTTTTCCATTGCAATATACTGTAATCGTTGATTGTCCGCTTGTTTTTATAACTTTAACTACATGTGGTCCTTCTCCAACCTCACAATGGTCTATACAAAATTCTTTTGTTTCAGTCCACTTATTATCTTCTGCACTCTTCATCAATTTTGTTGCTATGTTTTTTGTTGATGCTGATACTGCAAGTTCTTCTGCATAATTTGCATCTGAAATCTTAGTATTAGGTAGACCTTTTATTATAGCTTGATTTCCATCATATACTGCTTGGTTTTCAACTCTATCAAATTTATTATCTAAGTTTTCTCTTGATTTTTCATTTTCTTTTCCTTTAGATGTATCACTATTTGATAAATTTCCATTATATGCCACTGTTGTATATTTTAATCCATTGTATTCAAATTCTATATGTGAATTATTTATTTGATCATATTTTGTTTTATCTTTTATTCCATATGGATGGTTATATAAAGTTATTGTTGTTGTTAATTTATATGCTCCATTTTTATCTGTTGTTGCCGTAGCAATTTCAGTTCCATCAGAGGCTTTCCAATGAACTTTAATTCCTTCTACTCTTAGGTCTCCCTCTTCATATTTACTATTTACTGTATTGCTTTTTGAATTAGCTATATCTTCCCAAACATAACCACTTATATTTACATATCCTGTTACTTCTGTTTTTCCTGGTTTTGGTTCATCTGGTGGTGTATTTTCTAGTGGTTCAACTATTATTAATTTTTGCCAACTTGCTATACCAGAACTTAAATAGTAAATTTTTACATGATATTCATTTTTCTTTGCAGCTGCTTTTGCTTGTGCAATAAATTTATTAGCACTTTTCTTATCTCCTTGTTCTGAAAGCTGATTAACATTTTCACCATAACCATTGCATCCATATTTACTTCCAACATCAGAACACCATTTATTCCAGTATCCATATAGTGCTTGTTGTGCTGCATTATAATTACCTACTGATCCATATCCTTGTGTTAATGCTCCACCTAAAATTGCAGCTAATATTGCATTACTTTCATTATCTTTAGTAGTTACTTTTTTACCACTATTAGTTTTATAATCTATAATTTTATTTCCTTTAATCTCAACCCAACATAAAACTTTATAGTTTACTGCTGGATCGTGTAATGCTTGACCATGTGCAACACAATAAATGTTATCAGCTCCAGCCATTGTGCTATATCCTATAGATTTCGAACTATTAATTCCAATATTACTTGTACTTTCATGATATGCTGAAACCTTATTGCTCATACCTAATATAATTGAAAATGCTATAATTACTATCATTAATATAAATTTTTTCTTTCTGTTCATAAGATTACCTCCTTTCCTTTTTAATTTTTATTATTCCATTTTTTATCATTAAATTAATTGCTATAGCTATTAATATTGTATTTATTGTTACTAATATTATATATGCTGCAATTGTTCCACCTGTTGATATTCCTATAATAACATCTGCTGAACCTAAATCATTTTCTCCCGGCATGTTATTATTTGGTGTTGAATTAATATCTGAAATTCCATATTCATTATATGCTTCTGCTATTTCTGCTCTATTATTAACTACACCTGTATTTTCATTTGTCATTGTTTTTGTTAATACTAATTTAACTTCTTTTTCTTCTCCTGGATTAATTAGTTCATTTGCAAATTTGTTAGTATATAATTCGTTTCCTGATAAATACCAATCCGGATTTAATTCTGAATTAAATACCAATCCATTTGATAAATAGTCAATAACATTTTTTGCATATCCAGCTACTTCGCCATTATTTTTTACTTTGATTGTATATTCTAATACAACAACAGAACCTTCAACTTGTTTTCTATGTATTTCTACTTTAGCAAATGTTGAGTCTTTATAATCATATGACTTTGTTCCTTTAGCATTTTGAATTGAAATTTTACTAATATATTTATCTAATTGCAAATCAAAAACTAGTTTTTCTTTTAGTCCAATATTAATATTAGATATATTATCTTGTAAATCAATTGTATCTGTTACTGCATATGTTTTTGTTTCACCATCTATTGTAATATCCTTCGATACTACTTTTGAATTGATACTATCATCAACTCCATCTTTTTTATAAGATGTTGGTTCATATTCATTTGTGTCATATTCAAACAATACTATATATTGTCCATTTGGTATTTTTGTAAAAGCATATTCTCCATTTTCATTTGTTGATGTTTCTATTATAGTACCATTTTCATCTCTTTGATAATCATTTGTAGCTACATTATATAATCTAACTTTTATATCACTTAGCACTTGTTCATCATTATCTTTAGCACCATTTAAATTTGAGTCTAACCATGCTTTACCATTTATAACATTTTTTATGTTTTCTGAAGTGATTTTTAATATATGTGTTACTTCTTCTGATGTAGATTTTATTTTTTGATTTATATTGGCTTCAGCTTTGTTTGTTACTGTTACTGCATCAATATCTGTTGTGGCATTTTTTACAACAGCTACAATTTTTAATGTTGTACTCTTTCCTGCATCAAGACTTACTTGATATGATACATTATTATCTATAGTTGAAACGTATGTATCTGTTTGAGCTGTTTCTGTTGATTGCATTGCTATTTGTCCATTTTCATATATTGCTTGTACTTCAAAATAATCTGATACTTTATCTGTAATTTCAATTGTTGATTTAATGTCACCTGTATTCTTTACAGTTATATTATATTCAATTGTATCTCCTTCTTTAATATATGCTTTATCTTGTGGACTAGATAGTGATATTTTTGCATCTGCTTTTGGTAATGAAGTTTCTAATTTATTTGATCTGTATGTATTACCATTAGAATCTTTTACTATTGCTATTGCATCTAATTTTTCAGCATTCTCTTTTATATCCCCTTCAAATTTATACCAACTATATTCGTTTTGCTTAATACTATCAACATTAATTGTTGCTGGTATTTCCTCATCTACTAAATATTGATTTTCTGTTGTTAAAGCTCCTACTTCAAAATTATCATTTAAAAATTGTAATTGTAAATCACTAACATCCTGATTTGAAGTATTTTCTATAACTGCTATATATTCAGCTGTTCCACCTTGTTTTAATATTGCTCCTTCTTCTGCAATTTCTTTAATTGTTACTCTAATATTAGAAGCTTGTACTTTATTTGTTAATTCTGAACTTTCTACTTTTGTATCATCACATGTTGCTATTGTTTTATTTTTTATTTCTTTATCTGATGTTATATCAGATTTAACTCTTACTTCATATGTTTTTGTATATGTTTCTCCTGCTTCAAGTGTTTGAATTGTTTCTTTTACTTCTTTTACATTTTCATCTTCTTTATAATATGAAGAACCTGAATGTTGATATCCTTCAACTGGTGTTACATATACTGTTTCATCTGGTACATTTGATTTTAATTCTATGTTATTAAGTTTTTGAGCACCATTATTTTTTACTGTCATTGTATATCTTATTACTTCACCAGCTTTTATTGTATCTTCATTATTTATTTTGTCATTTCCTACTTGTGCAGATATATTTGTTTCAAGTTTTATTTCTGTTGGTGTCGCAAATCCTATTGCTGTAGATTTTGTTTTTAAATTTTTATCAGTATTAGTATCATATACTACTTCATATTCTGTATATGATGTTGCATCTTTTTGAATAGGTGATGGCATTTGTATCTTATATGAAGCTGTATAATTGCTTTCTTTGTCTAATTGATCTAATACTATTAAAAATACTTTTGCTTTTGATGATAATGTTGTTGTCCATCCATTTGATGCATTTTCTATATTTGCTGTTGCATTTGCATTTTCACTATAGTATATAGTAGCATTTGAAGCTGTTATACCCTTTAATTCTGTTTCTAATGAATTTGCATCTTCTTCTCCAGTTATTTTATTACCTTTTGTTGGTAACTTTCCAAATATTCTTACATTTTTAGCATCTTGTCCTATATTATTTACTAAAGCGATATTAAAGTTTATTTCTTTTCCTGCATCTTCATTTGCTATTTGTACTAATTGTTTTTCTTCACTTATTCCTTTTATTCCTTCTATATTATAAGTACTTGAATTATGCATTGTAATTAATCCACTTGGTGCAGATACTTTTACTTCTTTTTTTATTACACCATATCCAACTGTTTCACTATCATATTGTGTTGCATTCTCGTTGGTATATGTCATTGTTATTTCTTCTTTTTTACTTGCTGCTAATTTTGATACAGTTATATCTAAATCTAATTGCAAATATAATTGTGTTGCATCTGTTTCAGGATGTTTTGTTTGTTCTCCATTCAATTTTATTTCTAATGTTTTATTTGTATTGTCATATTTTGAACTTACTTTAAATTCTTCAGCATATAATGGTGTTACTCCATTTACAACTACATTTTCTACTGATGATGGTAACTGTACTTTGATTGTTGGATTTTTATATAAATCGTATTGTACTCCATTAGTAATTAATTTAACCCCTAGTACAACATTTCTATTTGATGTCATTGTTGACAATGTATCTTTATTTACTGTAAATTCTGCTTTTGATACTGTGTTTTTTACTTCCATTTTTGATTCACTAGAATTTTCTACTTCTGTTTTTTCAACTCCATTTATAGTTTTCATTCCAGTTACTGTATTTTTAGTTTTTAATGATTTAACATTTTCTAACTGTGCTATTGTATATGTATTTCCATCAATTTCTTTTGTATTATTAATTTCTAATACACCTGTTTTTTCTGGTTTACTTGTTTTTAGTGTAATTTGATTTACAGGACTTTCATAATTAATTACAATATCTCCATTTTGGTCTGTTTCTGAGTCTTTATTTAATATTGTTGTTGTACTTCCATGTTCTATTGAAATATTAGCATCTTGTCCAAAAATTTCTAACATTTTTTGTTTATTAATTTTGGTTGATATATAACTTGTATTTACTGCTAATTCACCATTTTCTGTTTCTAATACATCTGGTGTTTCTTTTATTATTATTTTTTCAGGTATATCTGCATTTGTTAATTTTAGTGTTGTTTTTGTATCATACTGTGTTTTTATATTTGAAGAAATTTGTCCTTTATAAATTCCCTGTGAATTTATATTTGATTGTGTCATTATAATTCCATTTGGTTCACTATTTTCGATACCTTTTGTATTTTTAGCTGTATATTTAGTACCATTATTATGTACTATTATTTCTGAATTTGCATTTAATTCTAATTTACTTGCATCAACATTTTCTTCATATATAAATGTAACTACAACTTCATCATAAGCATTTTTATTCCATTTTATTGTACTATCATCATTTTTTATTGTTATTTCTATCTTTCCATCTTCATTTTTCCACTCACTTGATTCTATTGTTGTTTTTCCATTTGTTGCATTTGTTCCTAAAGAAACTACTTCAACTTTTTCTGGTTTCTTTCCACTCAAATCAAGCTCATCTACTGTTATTTTTGTTTGTTTAATTGGATATTGATTATCAGATAATCTTGATTGTACTAATAACTGTACAACTCTTTTATTTGTACCATCTATTGAAAATACATTATTTGTTATAATATCAGTATTTAATTCTGCTTTGGCACTTTCATCTGACTGTACATCTAAAGTAACATTCTTTGTAGAATCTATACTTAATCCTTTATATGATGTTTCCATATATTTACCAGTTAGCTTTAAGTCTGATGATTTTATTAACATTTCTTTTGTTAATGATTCTCCTATTGCAGGTTCTATGTCTAATTCAATTGTTACTGTTTCTCCTGCGTTAATTTGTTTTAAATTAACTTTATTTCCTTCTATACTTGCAATAGAATTTGATAAAATGTTATTTTTTATATTAAAATTACTATTTTGTAATTCTAATATTGCATCACGTAAATATCCTTCATTTTTTACTGTAATGTCTGCATATAATTTTAGATTTTCTTTATTTATACTTGTTTGAAGTTTTTCTACCTTTTCTCCTTTTTCATTTTTAAAGTATGTAGAAAATTCAATATTTCTATTATTCGTTTCACTATCTGATTCTAAAGCATAACTTTTTAAATTTGAACCTAGTACAAAGAAATCAGTTGATATTATCATAAATATCATAATTATTGCTAATATCTTTTTTACCATTCTCTTCTCCATCTTTTACTCCTCCATTCTTACTTTTATATTATCTTGTTCCTACATTAACTATTCTTTGCATTGCATTATATGTATCTCGTGATAATAGTGTTGTTGAAACAACTTTACCATTAAGTTTCATAACTTTATATGCTTCAACTTTTCTTCCGTTACTTCCTGCTTGAACTACCTTTTGCTGGCCTGCCGGTAAACTTGCATCTTGGACATATTGTGTTGTAAATGCTATCGTTGCTACTTTTTTTGTTTCTATTGAAATATCATATTCAACATCTTCTTTTATTCCCCATACTTGGATCGTTGCATTGCCACCTTCTACTGTTGCCACAATTCTCACAGGATATTTTCTAGAATTTACAAATTTAAAATCTTGCGACCCCCATACAACTGTTGCATCTTTTCCAGCCGGTAAATATGATGTTACAAATTGATGATTTCTTCTTGTCGTAACATTCAAGTTTGCAAATACAACTGCATCATATAGTGTTGAAGAGATCTGACAAATTCCTCCGCCTAATCCGTCTACAACTTTTCCACTTGCATAAGTTGCTGCCATTTTATATCCTGCACTTATTGTTCTTTCTCCAACCACTTTATTATAAGAGAATTCTTCATTTGGTAATAACACTACTCCATTTATTTTATTTGCTGCCAATTTTAAATTTGTTGTTCTATCTACATTGCTTGCTTTATAACTTGTTGTACATGTTGCTAACAAATCAGGGAAAGCTTCAGTTCCTATTTGTTTTACTGTTTTTGTAGGCTTAGTTATTTTTAATGGTATTTCATATTCTGCTTTTTCTTCTAACAACATTGATTTTGCAGCTTCAACATCAAAATCAATTCCATCTTCTTCTGGATGTATTGTAAAAGGATCTTTAGTGTAATATGCATCTTGTACTTCTTTGTATACTTCTTCGTGTATCTTTTCTATATCTATTTTTTCTGGTGTTGCTTTAATAACTGGTATTTCTATTTTTTGTTCATCTTCTGTATTTTCATCTAGCACTTTATATATTTCTTCTATTAATTGTTTTTCGTCTACCTTTACCCCTTCTTTTCCTGATGTTACAATTAATTTTGAATTATCTTTTTCTATATAGTAGCTTGGCTGAACTACAGCATCATCTATGCTATTATTTATATTTTGTGCTATTTGACTAATCATGTCGGTATCTATTGATACTTCTAATTTTATATTTCTACCTTTGTTCCATGTTTTTAATATTTCAAAATTGTCTTGAATTAGATTCCCTGCTCTTCCTATTTCATATGCTTGTTTTATTGCATTTTCTGTTTGATATTTTACTTCTAGAGCTTCATATGTAACAGAAGTTTCATATTCACCATACTTCAAGTAAATTTGCTTTTCCGCTTTAGTTCCATATACTTCTTCTAATTTTTGTGTAGCCTCTTCTTGTGTTGTATCTGATACGTCAATATTTCCTATTGATATTCCTTTCAGTATTTTGGTGTTTTTTATATTGATTGCTGCAAAAAATGTAGATACAAATGCAACAAGAACTATCACTATAGCTATTATTAATAATATTATGCCTATTTTAGTATCTTTCTTTTTTTGCACATCTAATTCAATTATTTCATTTTTCTCATCTACTTGTTCTTTCTCTTTTTTTGTTTCTTCTTGTTCTAATACTTGAACATTTCCACTTTTATTTTCTTCATTTTTAATTTCTTCCATTATCCCTTTTCTCCCTTATTATATAATACCATATTTTTGCAATTTTTACAATTTTTTTTGCAAAATTTCTTTAATAATATATATGTTTTTTTTAATTTTTTATTACTTTTCAAAAATTTTTACAATTTTTTTGAAAAAATACTTGAATATTGTAAAATTTAATATTATAATGTTGCTAACAAAAGATGAAGGAGTTTATAAAATGGAATTAGTAAAAAATATTTTTTTCAACACTGATAAATTAGTAGAAAATAGTAAAGTAAAAATATCATATACAGGTACATTTTTTCAAAATGCTTCCAAAGAAGTCTTTTTTCATTATGGATTTGGAAATAATTGGGACAATGTTCAAGATGTAAAAATGGAAAAAACAGAACTTGGATTTCAAACAGAAATAGAACTTTGTTCTAGCGAAACATTTAATTTCTGTTTCTTTAATGAAAAAGGTGAATGGGATAATAATAATGGAAATAATTATACATTTCAAATAGAAAAAAAGCCTGTTGAACTAATCGTTTTAGATGATGAACCTGTATCTTTAGGTCATGCAAGAAAATTAAGAAAATCATATATCTGGAGCAAAAAAATTCGTTTGGTTGTATATAAAATTATTACATATTTACCAAAACTAATCTCAGGAAATTATAGCAAAAAAGCTTCAGACAAAGAATAGTTTTGAATTGATTTAATATAATGTTAAAATAGTACGAATCGTTGCAAATTCGTACTATTTTTATAATTTATTTTACTTTTAAATTACCCATCCACCATTAATTGAAATAATTTGGCCTGTAGTATATTCATCTTGTATCAGCCATTCTACACATCTAGCAATGTCAATTGTTTTTCCTATTTTTTCTAATGGAATCTCATCTTGTATATTTTGAATATCTTCTTTTGTCAAATTTTTATTCATGTCTGTATCAATAATTCCAGGTGCAATTGCATTAACCCTTATATTTGATGGTCCTAATTCTTTCGCTAATGATTTTGTCATACCATTAATACCAGCTTTAGTTACAGAATACACTGTTTCACATGATGCTCCAACCAATCCCCAAATTGAGGAAATATTAATGATACATCCTTTTTTATTATGTATCATATTAGGTAAAACTTCTTGTGTTACACAAAATACGGAATATAAATTTGTATTGATAATATTATTCCAATCTTTATCTGTTATATCTGTAAACATTTTACTTTCTGAAATCCCCGCATTATTAATTAATATGTCAATCCTTCCATATTTATTTAATATATAATTAATCATATTATGTACTTCTTCTCTTTTGGATACATCAGCCTTATATATTTCAATATTATCATTTTTCTTTTGTAACATTTGTGCTTGTTCTTCTGATTTATTATAATTCGCTATTACTTTAATCCCTTTTTGTGCTAACCTCTTTGTTATTTCTCTTCCAATTCCTCTTGAAGCTCCTGTTACTAAAGCAATCATTTTAATCTCTCCTTTTATTATTTTTTCAAAAAGAAGGAATCCTTTTTTAGGATTCTTTCTTTTATTTTATATTATTTTTTTGCATTAAAGATATAATATGCTAAACTTGTATCATTTATATTAGATGCTGAAAAAGTTCTATTTCGATATTGAGGATGAGAAGGATCATTAACATGATATCTTCCTTTGCTATCAATACCTGTTAGTACTATAAAATGTTCTTTTTGTGTAAATAATCCCGCTTTTTGATAGCTAATAACTGGTCTGCCTGCTTTTAATGCTTTAGTTACTGTTTGCATATTATGAGTTTTTTTTGCATTTCCAACATTCCACTTTTGGGCAGCTGCATTAAATATTGTTAGATTAGAACCTATACCATTAAAATATCCATTACGATCTGCCCATGTTGCAACATTTTGTACTTTTATATTTTTTCCAGTTAAATATTGTAGAACCATTGTTGTTGATGCTATACCACAACCATTATCTGCCATAGTAGATCCTGTATGTACAGGAAAACGATAACTAGAATAACTTGAACTTCCTTGATATATATATGGTATTTTCATTACTCCGTACTGATTTATTATTTGAATTTGTTGTTGTGTTTACTTGGTTTTTACTTGTTGTATTAGTAACAACTTGTTTCTTTTCTGTTTTTACTATTACTTCCTCTGTTCTTGTAGTCCCTGATTTATCTTTTACAGTAATACCTAAGAAATAATTATTATTTTTACTTTTAAGTTTTGCCAAATCTATTTTATAAGTTTTATCAATCTCACTAGAACCTGCAAGTTCATTTCCTATATTTACTACAGCATTATTATTATTTCTGTCCACTATTTTCAAACTTTCAATTTTATTATAATCTTTTGCTTCTATTTTTAATCCTTTTGATTTTGAATAACTTAATCTTGGTGAATTGTTTATTTTATACCAACTATTTTGGCTATTTTTACTCTTACGAGTTTTTACTCTAAAGTATGACACCAATTTATTTTTAGAAATACTATTACTATCACATGTTGTTATTCTAAATGTTGTATATTCTTCCTTTAACAATGATTTTGATATTTGTATTTTTTTCATATCTTCGGATAATGTTATTCCTTTGACTTTTTTATTGTTTTTACTATCTTTATTTAAAAGTACTATATTTTTTCCATTTTCAATTTTTTCTAACTTTACAGAAGAAATATTACTCTTTTCCCTCAATTCAATTATAAATTTTTTCTCATTTGTTTTTTCAAAAACATATCTTGGAGCTCTATCTAATCCTTTTATTACAATCTCAGTACTGCTTGCAGCATAACTAATATTAGGTATTACACACAATAGTGTACAAAAAATAATTAATAATATTGAAATCATTTTTTTATTCATAATACCATTCCCCCTCTCTTTGTTTTATGCAATTTTTTTATGTTACTTTTATTTTACATCATTTTTTTATTCACAATACCACTCCCCCCTCTCTTTGTTTTATGCAACTTTTTTATGTTACTTTTATTTTACATCATTTTTCCAAATTTGTCAAATGATTGAAAAACTTAATATAGGGTAGTATTAATATTATTAAACACAAAAAAAGCCAATAATCAAGCTTATTCGCAAGACTACTGACAATTTGGAGCCACTTCCCAGATTCGAACTGGGGACCCCCGCATTACAAGTGCGGTGCTCTGGCCAGCT
>CAKPGU010000010.1 GCA_934155265.1 uncultured Clostridia bacterium | reverse complement strand
CGGTCTCCAGTGCCACAAACTGGCGCGTTAACCAACTACGCTACATCCACCATCATTGTAGCTCATTTGTGAGCACAGTTAATATTTTAATATGATTTTTCATATTTGTCAAGTTTTTTTCAATAATTTCTTAAAAATTATAAAAATAGTACCTACATAACTAGGTACTATTTTTTTATTCTTCTCCTCTACCCTCTGGCAATGCATCTGGTAACTCAATTCTTATTCTAATTCTACATACATAAGATATTGCTCTTCCAATTTTACTATTTTTAATTCTTTGCCATAAAGATGGTTTTTTCTCAAATGTAACAGAGTCTTGGTATTCTTGTAATTCTTGTTCTTCAACCTCTACTTCGTCCACTTCGTTTTCTGAATCTTCTTCAACTTCAATAACTTGAGAAATTGTTTTTTCTGGAACTAGTTCTTCTTTTATTTCTTTAACATTTTCTATTTTTGTAACATTCTCTTTTTCTGGTATAAGTTCTTCTTTTTCCTGAATTTCTTCTACAGTTTCTTCAATTATAGCATCTGCTGGTTTTGGTATTCCCTTTAATGCTTCTGCAATTTCAATGCCTATATAGCTTAATGCTTTTGATCTATCTTCAGTTCTTTCCATATCTATTTCTATATGTAAATTTGTTTCTAAATTATTTACTCTCGCATTTAGCAACTTTAAAGCATCTTGATAATTTTGACTTTTTCTACTCTTGTCTTTTCCCACTAAAGTAAGAGTATCTATTACATCTTCTGAAAATTCATCTTGAGCTTCTTTAATTTTATCCTTCCATCCAGTTTCTCTTGCTTCAACTGTATCTATTAATTCTCTTAGTTTTCCTGCAAGTGCTATATTTTCTTCTCTTTGTCTTATTAACTCTTCAACTTTTTTTGTATTTTCTTCAAATTGTACAGTTGCATATTCAACCAAACCATATGCTGCTTTATATACACTTACTGGAAAGTTTTTCTTTTTTGGATATTCTATTAAATAAGCTTTTATAGATTCAATCAAGTCTTTAAAATATGTATCATCTTCTAATTGAACTATTTGCTTTTTACTTTTCGGATTTATCATTTTTTGTACTTTATCTATATTTGATAATATTTTTTCTTCTGTGATAACCATTCTCACATTTACTATGCCTGACTTTCTAGACATGCAAATTCCTCCTTTTTCCTATGTAGTCAATAATTAAATTCTATTTTATTATACAACAGGCTCAATAAAAGCTCAATACTTTTTTTTCACTTTTTATATTACATTTTCATTACATTTGTAATACAAATGTAATATTTTATATTGCTGAATTTATAATTCAACGTAATTGCAATAAATTAGGAACAGCCCTCTATTTGCTTTAATAGCAATTTAAACTGTTCCATAATATTTATCCAAATATTTTTTTCATTTCTTCATGTCTTTTAATTTTTAAAGTAGTTGTCTTTATAAGTTCTTCTTCTGTAATAATCATTTCTCTAACATATTTATATTTTGGCATTAATCTATTAACTTCTTTTACTTTTTCCCATAAAAATTCTCTAATTTTATCTTCACCTTCAATATTGTATAATTCTTTAATCATTTCTTTATCATAAACTATTTTTACGCAGACTTTTACATCTCCATCATCTTCTTTTTTCTCATAAACAAATGATTCTTTTATTCCTTCTACTTTATTTAATAATGTTTCAATTTCTTCTGGGAATACATTTTTTCCGTTATTTAAAACTATTACACTTTTCTTTCTACCAGATATATAAATAAATCCATCTTTATCAATTCTTGCTAAATCACCTGTGTGAAACCATCCGTCTGGTTCTAAAGCTGATTTTGTAGCTTCTTCATTTTCATAATATCCTATCATTATTGATGGACCTTTTGCCATTAATTCTCCTATTCCTTCTTCATCTGGATTATCTATTTTGACTTCTACACTTGGAAATTTCTTTCCTATTGATCCTAGTCTTCTGCACTTAGGGATCTCTGCTGCTATTACTGGTGATGTTTCTGTTAATCCATATCCTTGCTCTAAATCAAACCCAAGGTCATTAAATCCTTTTTCAGTCTCAGGATCTAATGCTGCACCACCTGTTACAACTAATTTTAAGTCTGGTCCTAAACTTTCATGAATTTCTTTGAATAGTTGTTTTCTAAGGTCTATTTTTACTTTTAATAATAAATTTGATATCTTTTTACCTTTTTCTACAGTTGGTAATTTTCCTTTTTTCTCAATTGTTTTCATTACTTTTCTATATATAATATCAAATACAGCTGGAACTGATATCATTGCAGTTATACGATATTCTTTAATATTGTCTGCCATATGTTTTACACCTTCGCAGAAATATATACATGATCCAATTGATACAGGATATAAAAATCCTACTGTACATTCAAATACATGATGCAATGGTAAAAATGATAAAAATCTTTCTTTATCAGTCAAGTTAAATCTTTCATCTATATCCATTATATTAGTTACTATATTTTTATGTGATAGCATTACAGCTTTTGACATTGC
Organism: uncultured Clostridia bacterium; assembly: GCA_934155265.1. Taxonomy (GTDB): domain Bacteria; phylum Bacillota; class Clostridia; order TANB77; family CAG-508; genus CAG-269. Next base: position 71,890 of record CAKPGU010000010.1, on the reverse strand, counting down.
TGTAGTTCCTGATGTAAATAGCATTATTCCCATTTTGTCTGCATCAATTTTTGCATCTAAATAACTAGTATCTCCATCTTCTATTAGTTTTTTTCCTTTTTCTACTAATGTTTTTTGAGAATATATTCCATTTGTGTTTTCATCTAATTCCATTGATATAAAATATCTTAAATTAGTATTCTTTTTTTCTCTTAGTTTGTTCATTACTTCATCATATTTTTTTGAATAAAATATTGCTTCTACTTGTGAACGTAAAATTAAACTTTCAATTTCATTTTCTGGTAATGATTTATCTAATGGTACAACAACTCCTGTTCCTGCTGCAATTGCTAAATATGCTAATTCCCATTCATATCTATTTTCAGAAATTACTGCAATTCTCTTATCCTTTAATCCCATTTTTATTAGTGCTGTTCCTAGTGCATTTATTTCATCTCTAAATTCTTTATGTGTTACCTGTTTTAGTTCACCTTTTATTTCTGTTTTTAACATATATGCAGGTCTATCTCCATATACCTCTCCTGTTTGTTTTAACATATCTTTTAAATCTGTATATTTCATTTTTTTTGATTCCATTTTAAGTTCTCTTTCCCTTCATTTTATACATTATTTTACTCTTAGTCCGTTTACAACTGTGTTTTCATATTCATGATATAATTTCATTATATCCATTTGCTCGCCTTCTCTTTTTTTGTACACTAATGTTGAACATATCAATCCATATATTTCTGAAGCTATTGCTCTTGTATCACCTTTTTTTATTTCGTCTTTCTCAATTCCTTGTTGTACTATTTGTTCTATTTGCCCAATATAATCATATACATGATCCTGACATTTTTTGTTTCTTGCTTCATTTCCCCAAAATTGGCTTAGGATTATTGTTATTATATCTTCATATTTGGCTACTATTTTTATTTGTATTAATATTATGGCTTTTATTTTATCTATATAATTATTGTGTTTTGCTGTTTTTATATCAACACTATTTTGTAATAGTTTAATTCCTTCTTCTATTAAAAAGTTAAATATTTCTTCTTTACTAGAAAAGTGGTAATATAATGTTCCTTTTGCAACTCCAACCGTCGCAGTAATTTCTTCTATACTTGTTGCATCATATCCCTTTTCTGCAAATAGTTTCATTGATGTTTCAAATATTTTCCTTTTGGTTTTATTCATATACTTCACACCCATTTTTTCTCAATTTTTCTTTCATATTATATAATTTTATTGTGTTTTATGCAAGCTTTTTTTATAATTCGAATTACCATTCAGTTTTTATAATAAATTTAAAAATCTAAAAAAAGTAAAAATATCATTTTAAAGTGAAACGAGGTGTTTAAAATTGTCCGACGTGCAACGATAAAATGATATTTTTAACTTTTTTAATTAATTTAAATTCTATTCTATATTATGTTTTCTTTTAAGTTTACGATTTTATTTTAAAAATTTATCCACACAATTGTGGATAATGTGGATAACTTTGTGAATAACTTTAAATAGACATTTTTCGTTCATGAGTTATTCACATTCAACTGTTGATAATTTTTATTTTACATTTATTTGAATTTTTTGTCGTTTTTTATGTAACTTATTTTTTATGATTTATTGTAAAAAATAAATAAGAAGGCAATATATAATTTTAAAGTTTAACAATGTGTTTTAAATTTGTTGCAAACAAATTTAAAATAGCAATGCGTCCGCAGTTAAACAGCAAAATAATATATTATCTTCTTATCAAATTACATAAACTTCAAATAAATAACTAAAATGATTTCTAAAATCAATATCACTGGTAATCCTACTGTAAATTTAATTTTTTTAGTTTTATGTCTAAAAGTATACATTCCAGCAATAGTACCAATTCCTCCACCTAATGCAGTAACTATGAATAATGTTTGTTCCGGAATTCTCCATTTTCCCCATTTAGCTCTTCTTTTGTCTGACCACATCATATAGAAACCTATTAAATTTATAACTATTAAATAAATTATTATATTTTTTAATGAGAATATATCTCCTATTTGTATATTACTTTCTAGCATCTTTCTTCCTTTCTTACAAGTATGGACCACATATAACTTTTATTAAATTTTTCCACATAAGGGGTGTCCCCTGTGGTAAATTTTTTTACCATTAATGGGTGTCCCCAATGGTAAATTATCCAAATAAACTCAATTGATTACTTTGACTCATTCCTTCTAAGCAACCAAATTGACGTAATAATTCTGTTACAGAATCTCCTATTTTTGCACGTATTTTCATATCATCAATTGACATGAATTTTTCTTTTTCTCTTGCCCTCATTATGCTTTCAGCTGCAACTGATCCTAGACCTGCTATACTGTTTAAAGGTGGACGAAGACTGTCTCCTTCTACTAAGAATTTTGTTGCATGTGACTTATATAAATCTATTGGTAAAAATCTAAATCCTCTTTCATACATTTCTAATACTATTTCTAAGTCATCATACATATCTTTGTCTTTTGGGGTTGCTGCATTTCCCATCATGTCTATTTCTTTCATTTTATTTTTTACTTTTTCTTTTCCATTTATCATTGCTTCTGCATCAAATGCTTTTGCCCTGATTGAATAATATGCTGCATAATATGCAAGTGGAATATGTACTTTGAACCATGCTATTCTAAATGCATTTGTTACATATGCTGCTGCATGAGCCTTTGGAAACATGTATTTAATTTTTTCACATGATTTTACATACCAATCAGGTACTCCATGTTCTTCCATTAATGGTATGTATTCGTCTTTCCATTTTGGTTCTTTTCCTTTTGCTACTTTTCCTTTACGTACCGCTTCCATTATTTTAAATGCTTTGTCTGGTGGTAATCCTTTTTGCATTAGATATACCATTATATCGTCACGACAACATATTGCTTCTTTCAATGTTACTATTCCTTGTTCTATTAATGTTTGAGCATTTCCTAACCATACATCTGTACCATGTGATAATCCTGATAAACGTATTAGTTCGTCAAATGTTGTTGGGTGTGTGTCCATAAGCATTCCTCTGGCAAATTTCGTTCCATATTCAGGTATTCCAAATGTTCCAACTTCTGAATGTATTTGTTCTGGTGTTACTCCTAGGGCTGTTGTTGAATTGAATATTGACATTGTTTCTTTGTCGTCTAACGGAATTACTGTTGGTGCTACTCCTGTTATGTCTTGTAACATACGAATTACTGTCGGATCGTCGTGTCCCAGTATGTCTAATTTTAGTAAGTTTCCGTCTATTGAGTGATAATCAAAGTGTGTTGTTATTATGTCTGAGTTTGGATCATCAGCAGGATGTTGTACTGGTGTAAATTCATATATTTCTCTTCCTTTTGGCACTACTATTATTCCACCTGGATGTTGTCCTGTTGTTCTTTTTATACCAGTACATCCTGCTGAAAGCCTTGTTATTTCTGCTTTATTTACTGGTATATTTCTTTCTTCATAATATTTTTTAACATAACCAAATGCTGTTTTATCTGCAACTGTTCCTACTGTTCCTGCTTTAAATGTTGTTCCTTTTCCAAAGATTACTTCTGTATATTTATGTGCTTTTGCTTGATATTCTCCTGAGAAGTTTAAGTCTATATCTGGTTCCTTGTCTCCATTAAATCCTAGGAATGTTTCAAATGGTATGTCCATTCCGTCTTTTGCTAATTTTGCACCACATTTAGGACAGTCTTTATCTGGTAAGTCAAATCCATTTCCTACTCCATAATCTTCAAATTCTGAATATTTGCATTTTGGACATCTATAATGTGGCTTTAATGAGTTTACTTCTGTTATACCTGTCATATATGCTACAAGTGATGAACCTACTGACCCTCTTGAGCCTACTATATATCCATCTTCATTTGATTTCCATACTAGTTTTTGTGCTATTATATACATTACTGAATATCCATTACTTATTATTGAATTTAGCTCTTTGTCAAGTCTTGCTTGTACTATTTCTGGTAATGGATCTCCATATAATTCATGTGCTTTGTCATAAGCTATATTTTTTATGTCTTCTTCACAACCTGGTATATGTGGTGGACATTTTTCTGGTGATATTGGGTCTATTCGATCACACATATCTGATATTTTATTTGTGTTTGTTACAACTACTTCATATGCTTTTTCTTCTCCTAAATAGCTAAACTCTTGTAACATTTCTTCTGTTGTTCTTAAATATAATGGTGCTTGATTATCTGCATCTTTATATCCTTGACCTGCTTCTAATATACGTCTGTATATTTCGTCTTGTGGATCCATAAAATGAACATCACATGTTGCTACAACTAGTTTGTTTAGTTTTTCTCCTAATTCTACAATTTTACGGTTTATATCTTTTAGATATTCTCTATCAGGTACTTTTCCATCTCTTACTAAGAATTCATTATTTCCTATTGGTTGAATCTCTAAATAATCATAATCTCTTGCTATATTTTCTATTTCTTCATCTGATTTTCCAAGTTCTATTGCTTGGTATAATTCTCCCGCTTCACATGCACTTCCTAATATTAAACCTTCTGAATATTTTTTGTATATACTTTTTAATATACGTGGTTTTTTATAAAAATAATGTAAATGTGAAAGAGATACTAATTTATATAAATTTCTTAGTCCAATATAATTTTTTGCTAATATTATTGCATGATAGGTTCTTTGCTTTTTAAATTCTTCTTTTTGAGCTTCTGGATCTTTAGTTGCTGAATCAACTTCATTAACAGTGTTGATTCCTTTGTCTTTTAATTTTTTTAACATTACATTAAATACTTTTACAGTTGTGTCAACATCTGCTAAAGCTCTATGTGCTACATCAACTTCAATTCCTAAACTATCCGCAATTTTTCCTAATTTGTATTTTTTTAAATCTGGAAATAAATCTTTTGCAAGTGGTAATGTGTCTATATATGTATTATTAAACTCATATCCAAGAAGCTTTGCGTTATGTTTTAAAAATCCAACATCGAAACTTGCATTATGTGCAACTATTATTGAATCTCCTACAAAGTCTAAAATTTTAGGAAATACTTTGTCTATTGTTTCTGCATCTTTTACCATTTCGTCTGTTATATTTGTAACTTCTACTACTCTTTGTGGAATTGGCTTTTCTGGATTTACAAATATTTCGAATTCATCAATTACCTCTCCATTTTTTACTTTCATTATTCCAACTTCAGTAATTTTTTCTGTTGTTATTGAAATTCCTGTTGTTTCTAAGTCTAATACACAATATGTTGCATCTTCCAAAATTTGTCCTTTTGGATTTTTTACTGATTTTTCTTTATCTGGTACCAAGTATGCTTCTACTCCATATATTACTTTCATATCTTGGTTGTCTCTTCCAAGTAAATGATATGCTTCTGGGAATGCCTGTACAACTCCATGGTCTGTTATTGCAATTGATTTCATTCCCCAACTCATTGCTCTTTTTATTAAATCTTCTGCTGATGTCATTGCATCCATTGCACTCATTTTTGTATGCATATGTAATTCTACTCTTTTTACTTCTGCATGGTCTTCTCTTTTTGTTTTTGGTAATGGTTCTGACACTACTATTGTATTTGCCATTACTGTCAACTCATTTGAAAATGCATCCATTTGAGCTCTTCCTGATAATTTTATTGCTTTTGTTCCTTTTAATCTTTTTATGATTTTTTTTGCACTATTTCCAGGTAAAAATGCTTTACATGTCATTGTGCTTGTTCCATCATATATATCTATACTTAAAATTACTTTTCCTGATTTTGTTTCTTTGTCTTCCATTGCTTGTATTTCACCATCTATACGAACATTTCCTGACTCTGGGTTTATATCTACTATTTTTACAAGTGGGTCACTTATATTCATTGATGAACCTAAAATTAATGGTGTGCTGTCATCTTCCTCTGGAAGTGGTGGCATTCCTTCATCTGATATTTCTGCAATTATATTTGCCATTACAGTTATGTCTCCTGCATAACTATCAAATCCAGCTTTACCTGTTGTCTTTATTGCCTTTGCTGATTTTATTTTTTCTAATATCTCATTTCCTTTTGCTCCGTCTTCTGCAAATGATTTACATGTAATTATTCCTGTACCATCATATATTTCATATATTAACATCCCTTTTCCAGTTTTTGTTTCTCTACATTCACTGTTTACAATTCTTCCTTCTAATGTTACTCTTCCAGAATTAGCATCTAATTCTTTTATCTTCATTTTCTTTTCCTTAGCTCTTGATGGTTTTCCAAATATGATATTTCCTGCTTGTGGTAGTTCTTCCATTTCTGGCATATATCCTAATTCTGCTTCTGGTGGCATAGCATAATCTGCATCATTATATGGTCCTTCTGGAAGTGGTGGAATATCTCCTTGTATTTCTGGTGCATTATATTGTTCTTCTTGATGTGTTCTTATTGCAATTCCTCTCATTGCTTCATGTACTGCTTGTTCTTCAATCTTTTTTGTCTTTTCTTGAAATGCTTTTACCTCTTGTTCTTTTATTTTCTCTTCAATATTTACTGTGTATTTTTTTCCGAATAAATTATATATTACACTTTCAAGTTCTCTATCTAATTTTCTTGCTTTTAAAAAGTCCGCTCCTTTTATTTGCATATATACATTTACATTTTTTTCAGTTAATTCTACTTTACTTTTTAATAATAGCAATGGTCGCATTAATGGATATTTATGTGCCATATAACATATTAAATTTTCCCATTCGTCATCTACTCTTTTTATATATATTCCTTGTGGATATGTCATTAGCATATGTACTTGTCCAAATTGAAATCTTTCTCTTAAAAATTTTTCTAAATACCATATTTCTTTTATTTCTATATATTCATTTGAAGCCATACCTAGCTCTAATGTATTCATTCTTTTTATTAAGTTCATTTTTGTTATTACTGCATCTGCTATATTACTGTTTGTTTTATAGTCACTAAATACATCTCCAATTTTCCTGCTTTTCTTTATTTCTTGTACTTTTGACATTTTGCTTTTTCATTCCTTCCTAGGATATTTTTATCTCTTTTTGTCTTGAATCATATTATCATAATTTTATCTTTTTTTCAATAAAAATAAAAATTTGAAATATAAACTTTTCATTACGTTCCTCGGCTTATATCAAATTATATTTAAAAAATGCTAATATATTATTTTAAATACCGCGTAAGCGACCAAACGAGCATGTGCGAGTGCGATATGGAGCAATCAACATATAATTATTTTTAATATGTAGATTGCGACAACAAGGTATTAAAAATAATATATTAGCATTTTCTAAATTTTGTAGTAAGTCCTGAATTGTAAAAGCAAATAATGAATATTTAAATTTTACACAAAAAAGTCTTGAAATTTTCACAATAAAATATTATGATATATAAAGCTTATAACAAAGGAGGAAATTGTCTATGGCAAGAACAAGTAAAAAAGCAAAAGAAACTGAAAAAATCGAAAAAGTAGAAAAAACAGAAACTGTTGCAGAAAGCAAAAAAGATGTAGAAGTTACTGAAAAGCCAAAAAATATGGAAGATTTAAAAGGGATTTTAGAAGATTTAAAAACTGTATTATCAAATCTTGGTGTAAATATCTCTCAATTAGAAGTATCACTTTCATCAAATAAAGAAACACCTGAAGCAAATAAATCTGAGGAAATGACAGATAGTAATACTCTTTTAATTTCTGAAACGCAAAGTAAAGTTGTATTACCTTATAAAATAGAAGATGTTAAGAAAATCTTAAATGAAAATCCAAAATATGAAACACTTCAAGATGTAATAAACGTAGAATATACATTACCTATTGATAAATATAAAAATTCATCAAAATCAAGATTCAAAGAAGCTTACAATTTAATGAGAAAAAAAGAAAAAGCATCTATATTTGACAGTTTAAGCGTAGCCACTGAAATGACATTTAATAATTTACTAAATCCTGCAATAATAACAGCATGTCAAAATTTAGATCAACTTGATGTCTATCTTGATTGTTTATCTTCAAATGAACTTGATAAATTTAATTATTTTAAAATAAAATATGAAATATTACCAAAAAAATAAGAAAAAAACTACTCCTCTAGTTTTTTTCTTATTTCATGTCTTGCAATTTTTCGATTTTCTTTAGTATCTACAATTTTGTATATTATATATATAATTATTAAAATAGAAATAACAACAGGTGTTTTTTGAATATATATATACATTTTTCCTAATTCAGGAATATGATTAACATATACCCCTTCCACATCTTCATATTTTATATTTTTTTCATCACTTACATTATTATTATCTCCCTTAGTTTGATACAAAATTTCTCCATTTTGACTAATAACTTTTATAACCCTATGAGTTATATTACTATCTCCATCTTTAAAGGAAATGATATCACCTACTTTTATATCTTTTTTGCTTTTTTCTTTAGTTATTATTAAGTCTCCTATTTGTAAAGTTGGTTCCATACTCCCAGAGGCAACACTAAAACACCTATATCCAAATAATTGCGCTGTATCTGTTGGATTTTTTATCACCTGTAATATTAAGTACACGTTACAAATTAATATAAAAGCTATAAGAGAATATAGAAAAAGCTTTAATATTCTCTTTCTTTTCTTTCTTTGTTCAATTTTATGCTTTATTTGCTCATTTGTATATATTTTCATTTTTCACTCCATTGTATCAATATTTTTAATTTTTCAATTCATATGGACTTGAAGAACTACCATCACCTTGCATTTCCAAAATATTATAGCATATTTATATTACAAGTATATTACATTTTCGTTACATTTGCATTGCATTTTCAATCAATTTATCGAGTAGTTCTGAATATGTAATTCCAACCGCTTCAAATAATTTTGGATACATACTTATTTTTGTAAATCCAGGCATTGTATTTATTTCATTTATATATATTTTATTTGTTTCCTTTTCTATAAAGAAATCAACTCTTGCTAATCCTTTTCCATCAATTGCTTTAAATGCTTTTATGGCAATTTTTCTAATTTCCTCAATCTGTTTTTCTTCTATTTCAGCTGGAATAATAGTTTTTGATTCTGGAATATTGTATTTGGCATCAAAACTATAAAATCCCTCTGCTGAAATTATTTCTCCTACTGTTGAAGCAGTGAGTTCTTTGTCTTCTAAAATAGCACATTCTATTTCTCTAGCATTTATCCCCTGTTCTACTAAAATTTTATTATCATATTCTGCTGCATGTTCTATTGCCATTTTTAATTCACTATTATTCATAGCCTTTTTTACTCCAATTGAAGAACCTGAATTAGATGGTTTTACAAACATTGGAAATTTTATTTTATTAGATATTTTTTCTATTTTAAAGTCTTCTTCTTCAAATTTTTCATTTATAATTACATATCCATTTTCATTTTTCTTTATATACATATATGGAACTTGTTCTATTCCAGCTTTTTCAAAAATAGTTTTTGTATAGACTTTATCCATTCCTATGCTTGAAGCAAAAACTCCACATCCTACATATGGTAATTTTAACATTTCAAACATTCCTTGTATTGTTCCATCTTCTCCACCTAATCCATGTAGTACTGGAAATACTACATCTAAATCTTTTAAATACCATACTAAATTATTAATTTCTTCTTTTTCACCATTACTGTTTTGAAACCATTTTCCATATTCATTTATATAAATTTCATGTATTTCATATTTTCCCTTATCTAAATTTTCAATTATAGATTTAGCAGACATTACTGAAATATCATGCTCTGTTGATATACCACCATAAATAATACCTAATCTTATCATAATACCCTCCATCTTTTTTTATATTTATATGAAATATAATTCTAATTATTCTTGTTTCAACCTTGTTTTTCATTTAGTGTTTCGCAATATTTGCAACGATATATTTTTTTATCTTTATCAGTTAATACAAAAATTTGATTTAATCCTTGTTCAACTGATGTTATACATCTTGGATTTTTACATTTAATTATATTAGTTATTGTTTTGGGAAGTTCTACATGATATTTTTCAATTCTTTCATCATTTTTTATTATATTAATTGTAATATTCGAATCTATATATCCAAGCATATCTAAATTTAAGTCAATATTTTGGTCAATTTTTATTATATCTTTTCTTCCCATCTTTTTGCTCTTTGCATTTGTAATTATTGCTACTGAACAGTCTAATTCTCCTAATTTAAGTGTTTTATATATTTCCATTCCTTTTTTAGCTTGTATATGGTCTATTACTATTCCATTTTTTATACTATCTATATTCATATATTACTTCCTTTCTATATTTCTAATAATTTTAAAATTAAAGCCATTCTAATATACTTTCCATATCTAACTTGTTTAAAATAACATGCACGAGGGTCATCATCAACTTCTGTTGAAATTTCATTTACCCTAGGTAATGGGTGCATTATACATAAATCCTTTTTCGCATTTATTAGTTTATCACTTGTTAAAATATAATAGTCTTTTAATCTTATATAATCTTCTTCATTAAAAAATCTCTCTTTTTGTACTCTTGTCATATATAAAATATCTAATTTATCTATAAACTGTTCCATATCATTTGTTTCAATATATTCTATTTTGTTTTTCTCTAAGACTTCTTCTTTAATATATTCTGGAATTCTTAATTCTTCTGGTGATATTAAAACAAATTTTATATTTTTATATCTTGACATTGCTGTTATTAATGAATGTACTGTTCTTCCAAATTTCAAATCCCCACATAATCCAATTGTTAAATTATCTAATCTACCTTTCTCACATGATATCGTTAATAAATCTGTTAATGTTTGTGTTGGATGATTATGTCCTCCATCTCCAGCATTAATTATTGGCACTGTCGATTTCAATGTAGCAACAAGTGGAGCTCCTTCCTTAGGATGCCTCATTGCAATAATATCACTATAACACCCCACTACTCTTATTGTATCAGAAACACTCTCACCCTTTGAAGTTGAACTTGAATCAGCAGAAGAAAATCCTATTACATTTCCACCTAATTCCATCATTGCAGCTTCAAAACTTAATCTTGTTCTTGTACTTGGTTCAAAAAATAAAGTAGCTAATTTTTTATGCTTACACTTTTCTGAATATTTTTCAGGTGATAGCATAATATTTTTAGCTACTTTTATTAATTCTTTGATTTCATTTACTGATAAATCTTTAATATCAATCAAATTCTTCATAATTTTTCTCCTTTTTTATTAGTTTTATCAAAGTTTTATTATAATGTCAATCTATTTCTCTTATATTATTCTTTATATCTGCATAAATTTATAAGAGATTAAATTTATAGGAGGTTTTTATGCCGATTTCTTTAAGTAATAAAAAGAAAATGAGAAATGCATTATTTACTGTTTTAATTGTGTTAACATTGTTAACAACAAGATTAGCTTATATTCAATTCGTATGGGGAGCTGAATTAAGTGAAAAAGCTGGAACCCAACAATCCCAGAGTAGAACTATAACGGCAAAAAGAGGCACTATTTATGATTCAACTGGTAAATATATTTTAGCAGAAAGTTCTAGTGTTGAATTTGTAAGTGTAAATCCAACCAATATATCTGATGAAAACAAAGAAAAAGTCGCAAAAGCCTTGAGTGATATTTTTGAACTTGATTATGATAAAGTTTTAAAAAAAGTTACTAAAAGAAGTTCTATCGAAATAATTGTAAAAAAAGTTGATAAAGAAAAGGCTGATGAATTAAGATCTTGGATGGAACAAAACGGAATAACTACTGGTATTAATATTGATGAAGATTCTAAAAGATATTATCCTTATGGAGATCTTGCTGCACAAGTTATTGGATTTTGTGGTAGTGATAATCAAGGTTTAGATGGTGTTGAAGCAAAATATGATGATGAATTAAAAGGTACTAATGGAAAAATAAATAGGCAAACCAATGCAGCTGGTATTAGTCTTGGTGATGAAGATTATGTTGCTGCAATTGATGGAAATAATTTATATCTAACTATTGATATGACAATTCAATCTATTGTTGAAAAATATTTAGAAGAAGCTTGTATTGATAATATTTGCACAGATGGTGGCAGTATTATCGCAATGGATCCACGTAATGGTGATATTTTAGCTATGGCAACATATCCAAGTTATGATTTAAATTCACCTTATGAACCTCATACTGATGAATTAAAATCTGAATGGGATTCTATGGATTCACAAGCAAAATCTATTGCCTTACAAGGTATGTGGAGAAATAAAGCTGTTTCTGATACTTATGAACCTGGTTCTGTTTTTAAAACTGTTACTGCTTCTGCTGCTCTTCAAGAAGGTATTGTTACTGATATAGATCAGCAAGGTCAATTCTGCTGTACTGGTGCAATTGAAGTTGCTAAAACTAGAATTAAATGTTGGAGATATTATAGACCACATGGTTCTGAAAGTTTAAGATTAGCTTTAATGAATTCTTGTAACCCTGTTTTTATTGGATTAGGTCAAAAAATTGGTGTTACAAAATATTATGAATATTTACGAAAATTCGGATTATTTTCTAAAACTGGGATTAAACTCCCTGGTGAAGCAAATAGTATTTTTGTAAAAGAAGAAAAAGCTGGTCCTGTTGAACTTGCTACTATTAGTTTTGGTCAAAGATTCGAAATTACTCCTCTCCAAATGATTACCGCAGTTTCTTCTATTGCTAATAATGGTGTTTATATAAAGCCTCGTATTGTTAGAAGTGTTCAAAATAGTGTAACTAGCGAATTTACTGATATGCCTATTGAAACTGGTGAACAAATTATTTCAAAAGAAAATGCTCAAAAAGTTCTTAGTATGATGAATAGTGTTGTTTCTGAAGGTACTGGAAAAAATGCAAGAGTCGAAGGTTATCAGGTTGGTGGAAAAACTGGTACTTCTGAAGATGGTGTTAATACTGGAAAATATGTTACTTCTTTTTGTGGTGTTGCTGAAACTGATAATCCTGAAATTGTTTTATTAATTACTTTGTATAATCCTACTGGTGAGGGGGGACATCAAGGAGGTGGTGTTGCAGCACCTGTTGGTGGTAAAATATTGGGTGAAGTTTTACCTTATCTAGATACAAAAAAATAATAATCATTATTATATAATATTAAAGGAACGCACCATTTGGTGCGCTCCTTCTTTAGGAATAAACACGATTATAAATCATGCCTCCAACTTCGTTTAGCCAAACTACCAATCGGTTTCCTAAGAGATTTTCATATAAAACTCTGTGTGGGTTACCATTAGGCCATTCCTTTGTTTCACCAGGAATTAGATACCAGATAAACCCATCATTTGTCCAAACTCTTTCAAAAAGAGATACCTTATTGTTGTTTTTGTTTCTTATGATTTCTGTTTCAGCTAAAACCATGTTTTTTTCCTCCTGTTTATATAATGCTATTTAAGCCTGTTGCATCTTTTATTATACCACTTTTATGCTTCTTTTGCAAGTTATGTATACAAAAGAGTCGATTTTATATACAAAAATTATTTTTTTAACTCTTCTGCAAACATTTTATTAAGCATTTGTGGGTTTGCTTTTCCTTTAGTTTCTTTCATAGCTTGTCCCACTAAGAATCCTAAAGCTCTATCTTTTCCTGCTTTATAATCAGCAACTGATTGAGGATTTGCTTCAATTATTTTTGTTACTATCTCTTTTATTGCACCTTCATCAGAAATTTGAATCCATCCTTTTTCTTTAATAATATCTTCTGGATCTCTTGGATTTTCAAATAATTCTGTTAATACTTTTTTACCAATACTTGAACTAATTGTTCCTTTATCAATTAATTCAACCAATTTAGCCAATTGTTTAGCATCAAAAGGTATTTCAATTGGGTTCATTTCGGTTTCATTTAAGATTCTAGAAATATCTGATATTATCCAGTTGTTTACTGCTTTATAGTTTCCACAGATTTCAGAAGCTTTTTCAAATAAATCTGATAAATATTTTGAAGCAGTTATAATTCCTGCGTCTTTTTCAGATAATTTATATTCTGTTAAATATCTTTGCTTTCTGCTTTCTGGCATTTCTGGTAAACTATTTTTTATATTTTCTATATATTCTTCTGATAATTTTATTGCAACTAAATCTGGTTCTGGAAAATATCTATAATCTTGTGCATCTTCTTTATCTCTCATTGAAAATGTTCTTCCAGATACTTCATCCCATCTTAATGTTTCTTGCTCAACTTCTCCACCATTGTCTATAACATCAACTTGTCTATCTATTTCATATTCAAGTGCTCTAGTAATACTTCTAAATGAGTTCATATTTTTCATTTCTGTACGAGTTCCAAGTTTTTCTGAACCTACTGGACGTATTGATGTGTTTACATCTGCTCTAAATGAACCTTCTTGCATTTTACAATCAGATACCTCAATATATTCAAGTATTGATTTTAATTTTTTCAAATACGCATCAACTTCTTCTATTGAACGAAAATCTGGTTCTGATACAATTTCTATTAGAGGTACACCTGCTCTATTTAGATCTACTAAAGCTCCTCCTCCAAAATCGTCATGATTTAATTTACCTGCATCTTCTTCTATATGGATACGAGTTATTCCTATTTTTTTCTTTCCTTTACTTGTTTCTATTTCAATATATCCATGTTCACATAGTGGCTTGTCAAATTGTGATATTTGATATGCTTTTGGTAAATCTGGATAGAAATAGTTTTTTCTATCATTTTTACTGTTTCTTGATATTTCACAATTTGTTGCAAGTCCTGCTCTTACTGCATATTCTACTACTTTTTCATTTAATTTTGGTAATGTTCCTGGCATTGCCATACATATTGGGCATACTTGTGTGTTTGGTTCTGCTCCAAATTTTGTTGGACAACTACAGAATATTTTTGTTTTTGTTGATAGTTCTGCATGGACTTCTAAGCCCATTACTACTTCATAATCTTCTCTCATAATTATTTTAAAGATAATAGTCATCTTGCGGTGTTAGAATTAAATTAAAAGGCAAGGGAGCATACTGGTGGTATGTAACCGCGTTTTAATTTAATTCTGCCTAGCAATATAACCATTCTCTTTAAAATTTTTCACCTCCTTCTCTTTTAAATGTTGGTTTATATTTCTCGCGGAAGTTTGTTGCTTGTTCATAAGCATATGCAGCTTTTATAATTGTTTCTTCGCTAAATTTATTTCCTATAATTTGCATACCTATTGGAAGTCCTTGACTATCTACACCACAAGGTACTGACATTCCAGGAAGTCCTGCTATATTTACAGAAACTGTACAAATATCTGCTAAATACATTTCCATAGGATTTGTTGATCTTTCACCTAATTTAAATGCTGTTGTTGGAGATACTGGAGTTACTATAATATCATACTTTTCAAATGCTTTATTAAATTCATTCATTACAAGTGTACGAACTTGTTGAGCTTTTTTATAATATGCATCATAATATCCTGAAGATAATACATAAGTTCCAAGTATAATTCTTCTTTTTACCTCTGCCCCAAAAGCTTCGCTTCTAGATTTCTTATAAATTTCTTTTAGAGTTTTTGCTTCTGGTGATCTATATGTGTATCTTATACCATCATATCTTCCTAAATTTGAACTTGCCTCTGCACATGCAATTATATAATATGTTGCTAATGCATAATTTGCAATGTCTAATGAGAATTCTTCTACTTCTGCTCCCATTTTCTTATATTCTTCAATTGCTTTTTCTAAGGATGCTTTAACTTCTGGATTTATTCCTTCTCCATAGAATTCCTTTGGAACTCCTATTTTTAGTCCTTTAATATCTTTCTGTAATGATTTTGTATAATCTTTTGGACCTACATCCACTGATGTTGTATCCATTTCATCATATCCTGAAATTACATTTAATAATTCTGCACAATCTTGTACATCTTTTGTAAATACACCAACTTGATCAAGTGATGATGCAAATGCAACTACACCATATCTTGAAACTAGTCCATATGTTGGTTTTAATCCTACAACTCCACAAAATGATGCTGGTTGACGGATACTTCCACCTGTATCAGTTCCTAATGCCCATGGCACCATATTAGCTGCAACTGCTGCTGCAGAACCACCTGAAGAACCACCTGGAACTCTTGATAAAACCCATGGATTTCTTGTTTTCTTAAAGTATGAATATTCTGTTGAACCTCCCATTGCAAATTCATCCATATTTAATTTACCTAAATCAATCATTTCTTCTGCATTAATTTTATTCATAACTGTTGCATCATAAGGTGCAACAAAATTCTCTAGCATTTTAGACGCACATGTAGTTTTAACACCTTTTGTACAAATTATATCTTTTATACCTATTGGTATTCCAGCTAATTTTCCAACCTCTTCTCCTTTATCCATTTTAGCTTGGATTTCTTCAGCTTGTTTCATACCTTCTTCAGTAAGCTCCGTTATAAATGCTTGAACTTCAGGTTCTTTCTCTTTTATTCTATCTACATAAGCTTTTGTTATCTCTGTTACAGATAATTCTTTATTTTTTATTTTTTCTTGTAATTCATGTACTGTTAATTCTGTAATATCCATGTTCTTCCTCCTTTAATTTTGTAAATTTTGGACCGGGTACATTTTGCACTTTTTGACAATTTTTTACATTTTATCAATTTAGGACCGGGTACATTTTTTACATTTCTAATTCAAAACTTTTGGTAGCTTAAACATATGCTGATCTTGTGTTGGTGCATTTTCTAATAAACTATCTACATCTTCAAATCTCTTTATCTCATCTTTTCTAAATACGTTCTTCGCTTCATTAGCACCTATTGTTATATCTAATCCGTCAACAGGAGCATTGTTTACAATATTTGCAAAATTTAATATGTCTTGCAAATGTAACATGTATTTCTCTATTTCGTCTTCTTCTAGTGTTAATTGTGCCAAATTGGCAATGTGTAATATCTCTTCTTTACTTACTTTCATAATTAACCTCCTCGTACATTCTTTTCAATGTGCTTATTATATACCGTTTTTAAGAAAATTACAAGTAAAAAGAAAGAACTTTCTAGCTCTTTCTTACATTTTGCTTATGCATTTAATATTGGATCAATTTCATTTTTTATATTTTCTTTCATAATATCACAACTATGATCAAACTTAGCTTGATCCTCATCATTTAATTTTAACTCTAAAATTTCTTTTACTCCATTTTTGTTGATAATTGCTGGAACTCCAATATACATTCCTTCTTGAGTATATTCACCATTTTGATATGTTGATACTGTAAGTATTGAATTTTCATCATTTAACACCGCTTTTATAATTCTGTTTAATGCCATTCCTATTCCATAATATGTTGCTCTTTTCTTTTCTATAATTTCATATGCTGCTTGCCATACTCCATCATGAATTTTCTTTAAATCTTCCATTGGATGATTATTATCACTCATTATATCTGTCATTTTTTTGCATCCTACATAACAATGATCCCATGGAACTAATGAAGAATCTCCATGTTCTCCTAATATATATGCATGAACGTTTTTGCTTGAAACATCTAAGTATTCTGCAATTAAATATCTTAAACGTGCTGTGTCTAAAACTGTTCCAGATCCTATTACTCTTGATTTTGGTAATCCTGAAACTTGTGCAACTACATATGACATTAAATCTACCGGATTACTTGCAATTATAAATACTCCATTAAATCCATTTGCCATTACTTGTTCAGTTATTTCTTTTACTATTTTTGTGTTTGCAACAGCTAGTTCTAATCTTGATTGTCCTGGTTTCTGTGGTAATCCCGCTGTAATTACTACGATATTTGCATCTTTACATTCTGAATAATCTCCTGCTTTTATATCCATTTTTTGAGGAGCATATGGTAATCCATGTGACAAATCCATTTCTTCTCCTTTGGCTTTATCTTTTAGTACATCTATTAGTACAAGTTCGTCTACTCCTCCCTGATTCATCATAGCATATGCCATGCTCATTCCTACAAATCCTGTTCCTACTAATACTACTTTTTTGTTTGTATTCATATAAATTCCTCCTCTTCTCTTTTTGTCGGTAATATTATATCACTTTTTTGAAATTTTAAAACATTTTATTTTAATTTTTTATTCAATTACAACTTTTGCATCAGTTGGACAAATATTTATAAATGTATTTCCATCATTAACATCAATTTCATTACCTTCTAAATCTTTATAAACAGTTTGTTCTTTTCTGTCAGTTTTAATACATTTTATTTTTATTGCTTGTCCATTTGTAATATAATAACCATCAAATGTTCCTATATTTTTTAATCCTTGTCTTCCTTTATTTTCACTATCTGTTAATGTATAATTATCACACATTGTTATAATTATATTTTTTGTTGTAACAGGTTCTTTTGTAATATAATCTGTTTGTAGTTTGTTTCGTGCATATCTTTTATATGTTTTGGAATTTGCGTCATATTCATATTTTACAGTTTGAAGATTTGAATGTGGAATTGTTACATTAATTGCTTGCATACTGCTTTGCTTTTTATCATTTACTGTTTCTACTGTTGAATCAGTACTTTTTTGATATTTCTTATCCAATTCTACTTCATCTGCTACATAATTTAATATACTTTTTTTCTTTGATGTTGTATCATAATCTTTTCTTTTAGCAATTTTTAATATGCTTTCTGTTGACGTGAATAAATTATGTGGTGCTGATTTGTCTTTTACCCTCCAAAAATCCGAACCACTTTCTTGAATTCCATTTATATTATTTACTCCTAAACTTGATATATCGCTTTGTGCTTGTGGACTCCATCCATGATGTACATATATTGCATCATTTTCTAAAGCATAATCAAGAAAATAGTGTCTTGAGCTTCTTACTGGACCTATCTTATCTAAGTTTTGTCCTTTAAATACTGCCATTAGTCTAGTTTCTCCACCTTCTACAACTATTTCATATACTAAGTATGCCTTATTCAAATTAGCTTGTGGCCATGCTCCTGAGTGATTATCAATCATTACAGCTATTGGTCTGTCAGTTCCATTAAATGTCTTTATTTGTTTTGGGTTTACAACCAATACATCATCATTTTCTTCAGTGTAATCTTCATTACTACTTACTTGTTCAATTTTCTCTTTCGTAATTATTTTATATATAAGAAGTCCTCCTGCTATTATTACTAGTACCGCTAAAATCACTAATAAAATCATAGTTTTCTTATTTTTCATAAAAAACTTCATTCCTTCCTATATTAGAGAAGATTATTATCCAAGTTCATCTCGTGTTATCCCTAATTTATTTAATACTATTTCTTCTTTTTTTCTCATTACAACTTTATCATCATCTTCTATATGATCATATCCCATTAGGTGGTAAAAACCATGTACTAACATATATGCAAATTCTCTTTCAAAACTATGTCCATATTCTTTGGCTTGTTCTTCTACTTTCTCTATTGAAATTACTATATCACCTAATACATCTTCATGCTCAAAATCATTATTTTTTATTTTTTCATCTAATTCATCTTTTTCAAACATTGGAAATGATAGGACATCGGTTGCCCTATCTACATTCCTATATTGTTTATTTATTTCATGAATATGTTCAGGATTTGTTAGTATTATACTTATATATAATTTTGATTTTTCGATTTTTTCTTCTTTAAAACATTGTTCTATTACTCTTTTGATTATTTCTTCATATTTATCTTCTGCTTCTAAATCCAAATATTCTAACTGATACATTTTCCCTCACATCTTTCAATTATTTTTACGCACTAGCATATTCTTTCATTCTTGTACTAATTTTCTTTTTTGTGTATTTCTCATTTTCCGTTTTATAAGCTCTTATTTCTTTCATCACTCCGTAATCTACTAATTTTCTTTTGTAGTATTTTATTAATCTAGTATAATCTGTTTTTGCATTTTGAATATTTTTGATATCTTCTTTCATGAATAATATTTCTTTTTGTTTTACATATTCAATAAAGTCTATTTCTTTTAATTTTTCAATATCTTTATATTTTTCATGAAAAGCTTTAAATTGTTCTCTTTCTTTTGCATTATCCCAGTATACCTTTGTTGCTAATAATCTTATATTATAGTCTTCCATTAAATTTAATAACATTGTATATGCTTTTTCTCTTTTTGCAGCTATTTTTGTATCTTGTATTAAACATCTCGCATCTTTTAATAATTTCATATAACATTGTTCAGCAACTACTAATGGTAAGCTATGTGTAAATAAGTTTCTGCTTATTCCTAATAATATCATATTTTTTTCAATGTTATCTCTTGCATCTAATTTTCCAACTGTAAATTTTTCATATTTCTCGTATTCTTTTACTACTTTTTCTAATTTTGGATCATTTATTTTTAATGGCAATATATTTTTTATATAATCTTCAAGTGTTTCAAATATTTTAATATATATCCAATCTTTTGCTGAGTCATATACATTTGTTGTATCTGCTAATTTTACTGAATAATTTTTTAATATTCCTTTATATAATGAATCTTGTTTTGATATGTAAAAGTCTTGATATTTATCAATTGTCTTTTGCTTTCCTGAATTCATTACTGTTTCTTTGTCTAATTCTAGTAAATATTTTTGTTTTCTATATTTGTATTCTGTATATTCACTTTGTTTTAATTGAACTATTCCATAATATTGTGATAATGCCATGCTTTCTAATTGTGTTGCTGTTTGATTTTTTACTTTTTTGTATATTGTGTCTAATACATATTTGTCTAATGCTTCTAAATAAGCTGTATAAGCATCTTCATATTTTTTTTCTGCAATTTCTTTTTTGTTTGCATCAATATCTTCTTTTGAATTTTCAAATGCTTTAATTAATGCATTTCTTTTCATGCTTATTCTCATTCCATTTATGCCTATTTGTGTTGGTATTAATATTTTTGTTAATGTATTTGTTAATTTATTAAAAAAGGTTTTGTCTGTTCCTACTACTCTTAAACTTCTCTCTTCCATATTTCCATCCTTTCCAAGTTCTTGGTAGGCAGGCATATTATTGTGCTTTTTCTGTCTGTTCATTTATTTCATTTATCTTTTCCTGCATTCCTATATTTTCAATAACTTCATATGTTACACTTACTTCTACATATTCTTCTGTTTCTGTTACATTTGCATTTTTTCCGAAGTATATTTTGTTTTTCTTCAATTTCCGCTTCTATTTGTTCTTCTAACTGTCTTGTTCCCTTTTCAGTTGCTTCTTCTAAAGTGTATTGTTTTAAATTATTTTCCAATTCCTTATTAGTTATTTTAGTTACAGAAATTGGTAAATATAAGTTTGAAAATATCCTAAACTTTTTTTCTTCTTCTATTGTATCATAAATTTTGAATTTTGAAAGAGTTTTATAAAAATTTATTTGAAATTTATTAAAATTTATTTTATATTTCGTTTCTTTGTTTCCTGTTTCGACATTTTGTTCTTCTTTTAATGGAATTTGAACTGTTTGGGTATATTGTACAATCCCTTTTACTTCTCCTAAACTATGTACATATCTTATTCCTGTATATTTTCCTTCCATTGTTCCTTGAATAAGTATCTGACCAGCTTCTACCTTATCTCCTATACTAACTTGAGCAGTTCCATTTTGTGCTATTATTTGTGTTATTGTCCCTGCTTTTTTTGCTACAATATTAGTAAATTCTTTTTCATCTATTATCTCAGGTGCTTCTTTTGCTTTTACTACTTTTACTATTGCATTAGTTCCATCTAAGTTAATTCCAATCCATGAAATGTCATTTCTCTTTAATCTGACTTTATTTACTATTTCTTCAATATTTACTTTGCTTTTCCTCATTCCAGTTTTTAATCCTACTTCTTGTATATCATTTTCTATATTCTCCAATTTTAAATTATCTTCTACTTGAATTTCTATGTTCCATACATAATTTGAGCTTATGTATAATGCAATTAAAATTATTATTAATGATATTAAAAAAACTTTTCTTTTTCTATATTTATTTATAATAAATGGTATGCCTCTTTTTCTTTCTATTTTTACTTTACATTTCAGTTTTTTTGCAACTTCAACAGCTTTATAAAAATCCTGTATACCAATATTTAAATGTAATTTAACTCCTTTTTCTCTTTTTAAATTCCATATTAATATTTTATTTGTTGTACATATATTTATAAATCTTTCTATATAATATCCTTCTACTGTTATTCTTACATAGCCTAATATATATTTTAATAAAATTTTAATTGCCATAAATTCCTCCTCAATACGAAAATTAGTCCTCTGTTCTTTCTAATTCAACACTTTCGATTTTACCTGTTATTTTGATATCATCATTTGTCATTTTTTCTAAGTTGATATTGTATCCATTAATATTTACGACTCCAATATATGTACTTATACTTGCAAAAAACTCCTCATATTCTAATATTCCCTTGTAATTTTCTAATATTAATTCATTAAATCCTGTGATTGTTATTTTTGGGGTGTTTGTATAAACTTCTTGTGGAATCTCTAAAATTTTATCTAATCTTTTCTTTTTCATTTTTGCTCCTTGTCTCATTATTTAAATTCATCTAAAAGCCTAAATTCATATCCCTGTCCTTTAGCTTCTTTTATAATTGTATCTAGAACCTCTGAATTTGTTTTTGAATTAGGATGTAGCAGCATAATTTCACCACAGTGTAAATTATTTATAATCATTTTTTTACTTTCTTCTAATGATGGCTGCTTTTTTTCATCCCAATCAAAATATGCAAAACTCCACATTACTGTTTTATATCCTAATTCTGATGTTTTCTTTAATGTTCTTTCATTAAATTCCCCTTTTGGTGGACGCATATATTTCATTTCATAATTGAATTTTTCCATTACTGCTTGATGTAACTTCATTATCTCACTTTCTATTTCGTCATTAGAAATACTTGGCATACTTTTATGATTTACAGTATGGTTTCCAACAATATGTCCCTCGTTTATCATTCTTTCCACCAAATCTGATGATGTGTTTAGATAATGTGATGTTATAAAAAATGTAGCTTTAACATCATTTTCTTTTAATGTATTTAATATTTTTTCTGTATATCCAGCCTCATATCCCTCATCAAATGTAAGATATATTATTTTCTCTGTATCTTTTCCCAAACAAATTCCATTATTATTTTCTAATAAAGTTCTATTAGCTTCCCCTACATCTGGTTGCATATTATTATTAGCTCTTTTTATCCCCCATCCTATTGTTTTACTATCTTGTATAGTAGCATTGGTTTGAAGAATCTTTTGAAAATTCAGTTGTATTAAGCATACTGAAAATATAATTAATACAGCCCCTATTATGAGCATAGTTTGTGTTTTTTCTTTTTTATTCATTATTTTACTTCCTCCATTATATTTAATTCTATGAAACAGTAAAAATTATATAACTTAAAAAACAAAGTTCATTTTTACATTTTTTGTAATTTGTATTTACTATATCCAAATCAATTTAAAATATTATTTTTCTTTATTTTCAGCCCATTAGGTACATTCAATTAGCCTATTGACAATTCTATTTTTTTGTTTTATATTTAAATATATTTTGACATAAATTGTCAAAAAAGTTTTAAATAAAGGAGAGAATTTGTATGATAAATTTTATAATTTGCGATGATAATATACATATGATTAATAAACTTTCTTTATTATTTGAAAAAGCATTTATTCAAAATGATTTTGATGCAAAAATTGTATTAAAAACTCAAAACTACAAAGATATTCTTTCTTTTATGTCTTCAAACATGGTAAATGTAGTTGTTCTTGATATTGAGTTTAAGAATTCTAATTTAAATGGTTTAGATATTGCAAATGAAATCAGAAAAATAAACAAAGACTGTTATATTATTTTTATTACAAGTCATTTCGAATATTTAATGAAAGCTTACGATTATAAGACTTTTGCTTACCTTTTCAAAAATTCTTTAAGTGTTGATTCACTTTCAGAAACCTTGACTAGACTATTTGATGATATTTATGGTAATACTAAAAAGTTTTTGAAAATAGATAATAAAGGAACTTTTATTGATTTAAATGATATCCAATTCATTGAAAAATGTGGTATGAAACTTATATACCATACTCTTCATGGTTGCTTTGATACCTACAACTCTTTTGCAAGAATTGAAAATACTTTACCTCAAAGCTTCGTGCGTTGCCACAAATCATTCATTGCCAATATAAATAATATTGTAAATGTTTCACTTGCAGACAATTCGATTGTTTTTAAAAATGGAGATATTTGCTATATTGGTCCTAAATATAAAAATTCTTTTATGGAGGTAATTAATTATGATGCAATTTTTAAATAATGTTTGGACTGCTTTAAGTAGTCCAAATGAGGAATTACTAAATTTGTTAATGATTCCTGGTGGAATTATTGAAACTTATTTGTTTATGAATTTATTTTTAAATATATTTAATGTTAATGGATCTAAAAAAGAGAAAATATTATATGTACTATCACTTTTTGCAATAACCACATTTACATTGAACATTATCCCTTCTCCATATAATGTATTTATGAACTATATTTTCTCTGCATTTTTGATATATTTTATATTTAAACTTAGTCCATTAAAAAGCATAATTTCTTCAATTGTACCAAGCTTTATATTCGGATTATTAAATACACTTCTTCAAAATCCTTACTTGACTATATTTAACATAGATCCGTCTAATTTCATAAGTATACCAATCTATAGAATACCTTATTTAATAATCATGTACATATTTATGTATCATATAAATGTAATTTTAAAGAAATTTAAGCAAATAAAGTTAAATTTAGATTTAATAGATTCTTTCGATAAGAGAACTATAATTCTTCTTACTGTTAATTTATGTATAGGTTTTTTAACTTTATGCATACAATTAGTCACAACCACTTTTTATATAGATATTGTACCATTAACTATAAGCATTCTTAATTTTATATTACTTGTATCTTTTCTAGTATTAAGTATTTACAGTTTTACACGTATGGTTAATCTAGAAATTACAAAAAAGGATCTAGCATGTGCAGAAGATTATAATAAATCTTTAGAAATTCTATATGATAAAGTTAAAGGTTTTAAACATGATTTTGATAATATTATTTCTACATTAGATGGCTATATAGAAAACAATGATATGACTGGTCTAAAAAAATATTTCGAAGAAGTTAAGAAAGATTGTAAAATTACTAATAACCTTTCTATTATAAATCCAAGAGTAATTAATAATCCTGGAATATATAGTTTGTTAAATAATAAATATTTCAAAGCAACAAATCTTGGAATTACATTTGAAATTGAATTCTTTTTGAACTTAACTAATTTACCAATAAATATATATTATTTATCTAGAATCCTTGGTATATTAATTGATAATGCAATTGAAGAAGCTGAAAAATGTGACGAAAAAATTGTTAGAATATCCTTTATAGCTGAAAATAAAAACAATAGATCTGTAATTACTGTAAAAAATACATATTCAAATAAAGATGTAGATTTAGAAAAAATATTTGAAAAGGGTCTATCTGGTAAAGAAAATCATTCAGGTATTGGCTTATGGGAAGTCAGAAAATATATTAGAAAAAGTAATAATTTAGATTTATTTACAAGTAAAGATCCTACATATTTTAAACAAGAATTATTTATTTATAACTTATAAAGAAGTGGTATTTAATCACTTCTTTTGTTGTTTACTCAAAAAAAGAAAACTTCCTATGAAGTTCCCTTCTTTTGAATTGATTTTTAATGTTTAAGAACATTATCCTTTATTAGGAAATTAATCCTTTTTTATTAGAGATGCTGGCATTTTTGGTTGATGTCCCCACCAGAATGCATAGCATGCAGTATTTGTTGCTTTTGCATATTTCTCTGCCATTTTTGCTAATAATTTCATCATAATTAATTCCCCCTTCTTTTGTATAATTTTATATAACATAAGAGCAGTTGCAATGACTCTTATATTAATCAATTTAAATATTTGCATAAACCTCATGTCCATATTTATTATTAGTGATTTTATATGCAAATCTTGTTATTGTTAAAGTTTGAATAAAATCTCCAAATATTATTATCCCAGCAATTGTAGTATCACTTATAAAAATAGCAATTATAATTTCTACAGTCAAAGCAATATATGAAAATATTTGCTTTTGTTTTCTTTCTTTTTCCATTAGTATTGGAACATTTTCAGTATCTGCAGGTGCATATAGTTTTATCATTATCATGCAGAATGTCCAAACTATGAATGCTGTAATATATTTTGATATACCAGTTAAGATTATATATTTACCAAGTAATGCGGATCCACTATATAATATTAAAGTATAAACTATACATCCAATATGTGTTTTCATGTGAACTCCTCCTGAAAGACCTCTATATGGTGCAATAATTAGTATTGAAATTAATGTTAGTTTAAATATTCCTAAAAAATACGCAATTATTAAAATTATAATACCTTTAGGAAGCTCTCCTATTATATTTTGTAATCCATACATTATTATTTCCGCTCGTTCATCATCTATTTCTGGCATTTCTTTTCTAATCCTATTGGTTAGATATGTACAGATTTTATCTATCACTTTTAACACCTCTCTTTTATCTTAAGTACATGTTAAATTTATCACCTTTTTTAGTAGTTTGCTCATTTATTTTGTGAAAATTTTATTGTATTTTATAAAATATCATTTTTCAATTTTCGTATATATTAATGGTATTTTCATAAAATTTTATAGATTCTTTTTATTATTACATATATTGAAATATCAAAAAAGAACGACTTTAATTTATTTAATAAAAAAATCGTTCTTAAAATTTTTAAATATTAGCATCTTTTAAAATACACCAAGTCCCTTTATTTTCTGGCAAACATTTAAAAGTCATCTCTTCTTTAGTCACAGGATGTTGTATTGTAAGTTCATATGCCCATAATGCTATTTGCTTTCCTTGTCCTCTTTTTCCATATTTTTGATCCCCAAAAATACTATGTCCTGAATGTGCCAGTTGAACTCTTATCTGATGATGTCTACCTGTATGTAAGTTTACTTTTACCAAAGACAAATCTTTCACTTCATTATATCTCAAAACTTCATAATCTAATTTTGCAAGTTTTGCATTTTTCTTATCTTTGTTAACAACTCTACTCATATTATTTCTCTCATCTTTATATAAATAATCCTCTAAAATTCCTTTATTATTTTCAAATTTACCGTCTACCACAGCTAAATATTTCTTTTTAAATATTTTCTCTCGTACCTGATTACTCAATCTTGAAGCAGCCTTTGATGTTTTTGCAAATACCATAACCCCTCCAACAGGTCTATCTAACCTATGAACTAATCCAAGATACACATTACCCGGCTTATTGTATTTCTCTTTTAAATAACTTTTTATAATTGTTAGCATGTCCATATCTTCTGTTTTATCCGCTTGTGACGGAATATTAGGTTCTTTTTTTACTACAATTATATGATTATCTTCATATATTACATCTAAATTTTGCATAATTTCTCCTTTTAATTTTGGACCAGATCCATTTTTACATTTTTATTTTTCCCATCTTCCAAAAATTCCACAAGGTAATACAAGCTTTGAATTTTCCATTGGTAATCCAATTTCTCCTGAAGATACTTTTCCTTTATTATTTTTAGCAACTGTTAAATTCAAAATATTTTCTAGAACTTTGCTTGAAATTCCTGTTGTATATGAGTTTATCAAAAAGAATAATGGATTATCTGAAAGTACTTTAGAACATAACTCAACTAAATCATTTATATTATTTTCAAATTGCCATACTTCTCCATTTGCACCTCTCCCATATGATGGTGGATCCATTATTATTGCATCATACTTATTTCCTCTACGTATTTCTCTATTAACAAATTTAACAACATCATCAACTATATATCTAACTGGTCTTTCTGCTAAACCTGATGATGCAATATTTTCTTTTGCCCATGTAACCATTCCTTTGGAACTGTCTACATGGCATACTGATGCTCCTGCATAGCTACATGCAACTGTTGCACCTCCTGTATATGCAAATAAGTTTAATACTTTTATTTCTCTATTTGAGTTTTTGATTTTGTTTATCATCCAATCCCAATTTGCCGCTTGTTCTGGAAATAATCCTGTATGTTTGAATCCCATAGGTTTTATATTAAATGTTAATTCTTTATATTTTATTTGCCATTGTTGTGGTACTTTTTTCTTATATTCCCATGCACCACCACCTGTTTTACTTCTATGATATGTTGCATTTATATTTTTCCACTTTTCTGGATATGTTTTATCTTTCCAGATTATTTGTGGATCTGGTCTTGATAAGATTACATCTCCCCACTTTTCTAATTTTTGACCATCTGCCATATCTAATATTTTATAATCTTTCCAATCATTTGCTATGTTCATATTTAATTCATTCCTTTTTTATAAATTTTCTTGATGCTATTATATCATAATAATTTAATAAAAGCACTAAATATATTTTGCTTGTATTTAAACAAATTATATACTTAGTGCTTTTTTCTATTTGTATAAATATTGTTGTGGATTTATTGCTGTTCCATCCACTCTTATTTCTAAATGTAAATGTGGTCCTGTTGTATTTCCTGTCATTCCAACAGCTGCAATAACATCTCCTGCATTGACTTTTTGTCCAACTGTTGCATATAATTCTTTACAGTGTGCATACCATGTTTCAACACCATTTCCATGAGAAATTTTTATTAAATTTCCGTATGGTCCACTTTTTTGTGCAAATGTAACCGTTCCATCTGCTACAGCTTTTATTTGTGTTCCTATAGGACAACAAATATCTGTACCTGTATGTGCTCCTGATCTAATACTGCTTATAGCTCCAAATCTGGATGTAATACTTCCTTGTACTGGTGTTGCAGCTAATAATATTCCATTTATAGATGGCATTTTGCTCTTTTGATCTTGCTCTATAAGTACTGCTACTTTCTCTTCAACTTGTGTTTGAGCAACTTGTACTGTTTCTAAGTTTATTTCTTCAATATTTTCTGTATAGTTTTCTGTTACACTTAAATCTAGTTGAATAGTATCATTTTGATGTTCTTCTTTTATTTGATTTACAGCTTGTTCTGCTTCTTCTATATTGTCTACTAATCCTACTGTTTCATTATTTAAGTTTACTGCATAATATTTATACATTATTCTTGCTTTTTCTTTTAATGCTAACATTATTTCTTCTTCATTCGTTCCTTGTTTTCTGCTTACTAATTTTAATTCATAATTTGGCATTTCATTTAATGAAACAAAATCTATATTTTTGCCTTCCATTTCTATAATTTCTTTTTGTATTCTTTCTTTTAATTCTGCTTCATCTTCTACGTAACCTATCTCTTGGCCTGATAATGTTACTATATAGGTCGTTTTGTATTTTAATAAAATAATCGCTATTATTAACCCTAATGCTATTGCCATTATGCTAAAAAGTTTGCAACTTTCTTTAGTATAATATTTTATTTTCTTTTTTAAAATAATATACACTCTCCTTTTTAACGCGACCATTTCCTATTATACCATAATTTTACCTTTTTGGCAAATTATGTATCCTTTATAAGCTGTTTTTAATCGTTTTTAACCTATTTCAGCCTATTTTATCATGTTGTTTGTGTATATTTTTTTCTTTTTTTCTCAATTTTATTCATTTTTTCTATGTTTTTCTATGTTTTTCTATGTTTTTAAGTTGCAATAATACTTATTATTAAACCCGTACCAAAAGATACTACATTATTTATAAAAGATAGTTTTAAACCTGATATCTTTTTAAATTTCAGTATTTTATTATATATTTTTCCCTCTATAAAAACCACTATAATTTCCATAGCAGTAACTATCATCCAATATAATAATGCATTTTCCAGTGTATATATAATATTTGCTATAAATACTACTATTGGATTTGTTAATGTATTTACTGTGATTATTGTTATAATATCATTTCGTTTTCTTACACCTATAACTAGTGAAATGGCTAATTCAATAATTATTGTTAATATTAGTGAAAATATTAAGTTTTTTAACATTGTCCTTCTTCCTTTAAACAATTCTTGTTATAATATCTTAAAGCAATATATAAAATTATTGATGATATTAATGTTATAGTAAATAAGCCTATTGGAGTAAATAGTTGGTTACATCCTATAAATGTTGGTACAGCTCCTACAAATAATGCTAATGTAAGTAATCCAAAAGCAAAACCTTTATTATTATCAAAAATATTGCTCAAACCAATTAAAGTAATCGGCATTGTCATATTAAATAGTAATATTGCAATCATTCCCATTATAGGATTATTAAATGCAAATATAAAACATACTGCAGATATAAAAAGAGAAATAGATATCTTTTCAAAACCAATTTTGTCTCCTATTATTCCTCCTAACATTTTACCGAACACAACACTTAATATTGACAAAAATGCAAAAACAA
Organism: uncultured Clostridia bacterium; assembly: GCA_934155265.1. Taxonomy (GTDB): domain Bacteria; phylum Bacillota; class Clostridia; order TANB77; family CAG-508; genus CAG-269. The sequence goes on along the minus strand of CAKPGU010000010.1, from coordinate 41,505 downwards.
ATGAAGATTTCCAAGAAAATGTTAATATCATTCCTACATAACTTCTTATACATACAGTTATAAAGATACATATTATTGCAATCCACTCATTTTTATTAAGTTTTATTTTTTTTATTTCAGCATTATCAATCTTGCCTTTTATCTTACTGTATAGCCAAAATAATAATCCTGAAGAAATTAATAATATCAAAATTATTATATAATATTTATTAAATTCTATTGCAACAGATTTACCACCTAAAAATATTCCCATTGCACCTGTTGATACAAATATTCCAGATAATGTGGCTTTTTTATCACTTATATTTAATACATCAATTCCACCACCAACATGAAACATTGCATTTCCAATTCCAGCAATAATACATGATATAACACCCAAACTCGAAAATCCATATGATACTGCAACTAATAAACATCCTACTGCAGAACATATTGCATTTTTGTTTATTTTGTCTGCAATTATTCCTATCGGTAGTTGCATTGCAAATGCAAAAAAATTATATGTAAGTATTGCTACAAATAAATTTGTATCTAACCCAATTTTTTTAGTTACTAAATTACTAACTAAAATTGAACATGATAAATCAACAATAAAATGAATAACACTGTATATTCCTACTATTTTTGTTTTCATGATTTCTTCTCTCTCTTTCGCTAAATTCCTCTAATCCATATAAGATTTTGTATTATTCCAATTATTATACTTAATAATATAAAGACTATAATTATTCCAATATTACATATTATTGATACCGTTATTCCTTTATGTTTCTTATATTTTAAAATCTTATTATATATTAATCCTTCTGATATGACATCAGCTATGATATATATTATAATTACAAACATATCAAAAAACAAAAGCATATCGGTGAACGTATCTTCCAAGTCAATTCCATGTATTGGATAAAATACTATCCCTAAATATAAGCAATTATATACTATTTGCCATATCACTCCTACTATCGTCTTTATCATTATGTTAGTAACTAAAATGGCTTTAATATCTTTTTTTCTTATCCCAATTATGTACGCTATTCCTATACTTATCACTGCTAATACACTAGCAATTGCTAATATTTTTAAGAAAGCTGATATTCCCTCTTGGTACGAATATGTAATATAAGATATCGTTGGTTCTTCTTTTAATTCAACACCTCCAATATTTAGTGCAATTTTATAACTTTGGGTCACCATCTTCCCCTCCTTTATTTTCTTTGGTTTCATTTTTCTCAGCTTGATTTTCTTTATATATTTTTCTTAATATACATATTGAAATAATCATAACAATAGCTACAGATGCAATTATTGCTATGTAGTATAATGGTGAATATGTAATATCTGTAATTGTATCGTCGATTAAATCTGCATAAACAAAGTTTTGAACAAAAATTTCACCAAAAATAGAATTACAAATTATACAAAAAAGTACTTTTTTCAATTTTCTCATCTAAAATCTCCCCTTTTTTTATATTTTCATTCTAGCATATTCTCTATTTTTGTACAATATAATTCGCATAAATTTATCATTACTAATTTTTATTAAATTCATTACTAGCTAATGGATTACAAGACAACTGTTCCGATTGACTGTTTATAAGAAAAACTTGAATAAAATATAGAAATATGTTATTCTTATCTATATTATATGAAAAGGATTATATTATGAAAAAATTAATTGTACCAAATAAATATGATGGAAAAAAACTTTCAAAATTTATATTAGATAGTTTTCCACACTTATCTACAAACATGCTATATAAAGCTTTACGTCAAAAGGATATAAAAATTAATGGAACACGAACTAATAAAGACTGTACCATCTATGTAGGAAATGAAATTCTTGTTTATATTGTAGATAGCATACTTTGTACAAGTATTAATTTAGATATAGTTTTTGAAGATAAAAATATTTTAATTATAAATAAACCATCAAATCTTGAAGTTACTGGTAATGATAGTTTAACTACAAATGTTCATAACCAATATTCTAATTCAGATTTCTTACCTATGCCTTGTCATAGATTAGATAGAAATACTACTGGTTTAGTTTTATTTGCAAAAAATGAGGATTCTCTAAATATTTTACTTGATAAATTCAAAAATCATGAAATTCGAAAAAAATATTTAGCTTTAGTCTATGGAATTCCAAAAGTAAAAAAAGCAAGACTTGAAGCTTACTTATTTAAAGATAACAAAAAATCAATTGTATATATTTCTGATAATTTTAAAACAGGATATAGCAAAATTATTACTTCATATTCTGTTATCAAAGAATATGATAACAATTCTTCTTTATTAGAAGTAGAAATTGAAACTGGTAAAACTCACCAAATTAGAGCTCATTTGGCTCATATTGGTTATCCTATTATTGGTGATGGTAAATATGGCATTAATTCTGTTAATAAGGCTTTCGGCTTTAAATTTCAACAATTAAAGGCTTATGAATTAACATTTAATTTTCAAACAGATGCAAAGTGCTTGAATTATTTGAACGGAAAGACTTTTTCTTTAAAACACTAGGACTGGTTTTATTACTAAAAACCAGCCCTATTATTTTCCTATAAACATTTGAACATATATTTTTCCATATCTATTACTGCTTACAACTCCTATTCCAGTATAATTAAAGTTACTATTTAAAATATTTGCCTTATGCCCTGATGAATTCATCCAAGCTGTTACAGCAGAACTATTACTCGAATTTGCAGCAATATTTTCTCCTGCTGTTTTATACGAAATATTAAACTTTTTCAGCATCTGAAATGGTGTACCATATGTTGGTGATTCATGTGCGAAATAATTATTTAATACCATATCTTGTGCTTTTATTCTAGCGACTTTCTGTACTTCTGTATCTTCTTTTAATGGTTGAAGTCCATTATTGGTTCTTTGTTTATTTATTAAATCAAATACTTCCTTTTCATCTGAATTCATTGCAGTAGTTGTATTTGTTGTTCCAGTATTGGTATTTCCGCCTGTACTAGCATTACCTCCTGTGCTTGATGAATTTGGATAAATAGGTTTTATATATTTTTTACTTACAGCTCCTATATAGTCTCCTTCTACTTGGACTATATACCATTCTCCTACTCCCGCAAATACTCGTATATATTCATTTTTCTTTACTGTTGCAATTACATTGTATTTAGTACCTGGTCCACTTCTAACATTTAATGTTGTTGCTGTTACTAGCCCTGTTGAAAAGTCTACCTTATAATAATGTTGCATTCCAAATGATGTGGTATATTTACACAAAACTATAGCAAATACTACTAATGTAAGCATTTTTAATATATTTTGCTTTTTTACTGTTATAATTTTCATATTTATTATCATTCCTTTCATAAGATTTTCTTTATGATTTAATCTTATGTAATACTGAATGTCCTTTATTACTTAATTATTTCTTATAACAGTTTTCTATGTATTATCCTAATTTTTCTTTTAATTTAGATAAATTTTTCGATAAACTTATTACTTCTAATGGTATTTTAATTAATTCATTGTCTACTGCTACATAATTTATAATTTCAATATTACTTATATCTATAGCATTTTCTAATTCTTTTATAATATAGTGAAGTTGTATACAATGTGGAGATTTATCTACTGTTGAAAAAACTATTGTTTTTATTTTTCCTCTTGCTATCATACCAATTATTTTAGTTACTATCATATTTAAATGTTCTTTTTCTAAACAAACATCATAAATATTATTAGAAATCTTTTCTAATTTTTTATATGCTTTGGGTTGCATTCTTTCTAAACAACTTCCTACAATTATCATTGTTTCTTGAATATCAAAGCAATTTGTTTTTAATAAATCTCTCATTTCTTATCTCTCCATTTCTATTTATAATTTTTCATGATTACTAACTTTAATGCTTTTCTTATTTTCCTATATTATAGAAAGTTCGACGAAAACTTGTCTTGGTGGCTCGAAGTGGAACACGACAAGCCGCGTCGGGAAAATAGTCCTCAGGACTATTTTTGTCTGCGTTTCGGCTGGCCCCAGACCAGCTCGAATCTTGCCAACCTCCTTTTCGATTCCACAATTTCAAAAAAAATTAAGCACAGCTTTTGCTATGCTTTTCTGGTGGCTCGAAGTGGAATCGAACCACTGACACGAGGATTTTCAGTCCTCTGCTCTACCAACTGAGCTATCGAGCCTTATACTCTTATATAAAAAAATGGCGACCTGGAACGGGCTCGAACCGTCGACCTCTAGCGTGACAGGCTAGCGTTCTAACCAACTGAACTACCAGGCCGTAAAACATGGTGGTCGCTATAGGGCTCGAACCTATGACCCTCTGCTTGTAAGGCAGATGCTCTCCCAGCTGAGCTAAGCGACCATGTCTTTCGACAAGACTTAGTATACTATGTTTTTCACATATTGTCAATACATTTTTTGAAATTTTTTTATTTTTTTCAAATTTTTTGCATATATTCCAAAAAAATTACACTTTTTAGTTAATTGTTGTGCTTGTTGCTCCAGTTCCAACTACATTTTCTTGCAATGATCTCCATGTATTACACCCTATTATTCCATCGACAGATAGTCCTCTTGAACTTTGATATCTTCTAACTGCATTATATGTTTGCTCTCCAAATACTCCATCCATTCCACCAGTTCTATATCCTAATGTATTTAAATCATCTTGTGCTATACACACATAGTTTCCTCTTGAACCTCTACGTATTAATGGAAATCCTCCTGATGAACATGCGGGTATTCCATATCTTCTGTCGAAATGTACCCACGTTGGTGATAATGATGCCGGTTCCACATATGTCCATACTCCAGAATTTATTGCACTGTTTCTTAAAACTGTTCTTTGTGCATTTGTTAATCTTTGACCAACATCAAATGCTGTACCTGCATAATGTTGACTTTGGCTTCCATGTCCTCCCTCATATGGCCTTTTAAATGCAAATCCAACATATATAGGTGCGCCATAAATATATCTCTGACTGTTCCAAGCTTGCATTGTTCTTTTATCAGTCCATAATATATTACTCTTGCTTGAACCTCTGAATTCTTTTACTCTTAAAGTCCTGTTTGTATTATATGGCATTGCTTCATTTTCTCCTCTAAAAAAAGTTTCCATTCTATTTGTGTCCTGATTATATACTAAAATTTTTGCCATAAAAATCCCCCTCACATAATATTTTATATATATTATGTGAGAGGAAATATTTTTGTTATTTTTTTTCAGTACATTTTACAATAACTCTTTGTGTTGCATCATTTGTACAAGTTATTAGTGTAACTTCTTTCTTTCCATTCGTATATTGTGTTGTATCTGACCTATCATTTGGATCAACTGTATGCAAATCGTATACTTCATATTGAATTGTTCTTTGACTTAAATCTTGTACTTCAACTATATCTCCTACCGTTAATGATGGTACATCACTAAAAAAAACTCCTTTTCTTCTGTAATTATGTCCAATTATACATAAATTTCCGACCTCATTTGGATTAGCTCCCCAAAATTTATATGGAGCTACCTTCATAACATCTACATTTGTTGTTTGTGCTAGTATAGGATAGCTAATATTGATTTTTGGAATTCTTACTATTCCTATTGCTTCATATTTTTTTCCGTTAGAAGCAGTATATTTCGATGTCGCAGTTTGTAATTGTGATGATTGATTTTCAAATTTAGATTCATCTTCTATTGTATTCATATCTCCAGTTACTTCTTGTGTTATTTTTACCACTAATGCATTTTCATAAGAACTTACTGTTGTATTATCTTCTGATAAAAAAGATAATATATCATCTGATATGCCTTCTTGTTTACTTCTATCATATTCAGCATATATATAGATTGAACATAAAGATAATATTAATAATATAGATAGTATAAATAAAATTTTGTATACTCTCTTTTTTCTTTTCAGTTCTGGTGTAACATATATTTTTTCAGTCACTAAAATTTGATTCATATACTCTCCTTTCAAGCATTTTATTCTTTAACTTCCTCTATCGTTATATAATCTATTAATTGATTTTGTTCTTTATAATAAATTGAAACATTATATTTTTTCTGGTCTTTTATTTTCGCCAACACTTCATTTATTCCGTCTTCATTTTTCTTATTTCTCTCAATATTTAATTTTATATTGTATCTTATTTTATCTTCGTTAATTTCATTAACATTTTCTTGATCTTCAGCAATTTTTATTTCATAGCTTCCTAAATTATCTTTAACAACATCTAATAATGATTTTACATTATCAGCAGAAACTTCATTTCCTGTAAAAAATTCAAACTTTGCATTAAATGCATTTATATCTGTTTTTGATAATTCATATTCAGGTACTTCCTCATCTGTATTATCATCATCTGTTAGTTCCAATGCCTTTTTTAATAAGTCTACTCTTTTTTGAACCTTCTGTGGTACATTACTTTTTAATGATTCAATTATATTTTTCCTTCTATTGTCTTCCATATCATTTAATGTGACATTATTAGCATTTTCTAACTTAACTTTTTTATCAAAATCGCTTTTTAATTTGATTGTATTGTCTAATTTAATTGATGCTGTTAATATATCCTTTTTATAACTTGCTGTTGCACTTAATTCTATATCTTCATCAGTAAAACTTATTTCGGTTAATATACTTACTGTATAATTTTGCTCTCCTTGTACAACACTAATTTCTAGACTTACATCCTCTTTACTTTCTTTCGTTTCTTTTGTTAATTCAATATCATATTCTTCAGTTTGCTCTGAAGTAACTTTATTAATACTTATATTTGATTTTACTTGTCCAACTTCTTCTGAGTTCTCTATTATTATTTTATATTCCCCAATTTCAACAACTGTTCTTATCGTTTTCGCATTATGTTCATATACTGTTATTTTTATTCCTGGAACTTCTTTTTCTTCTGATAATAATTTTATTTCTTCATCAATCTTGTCTTCATATTTCTGACTATCTATTTTTTTTGTTATAGCTGTTTCAGTCTTTAGACTATTTAAGATTTGAATCAATAAACTTTCAACTTGATCATTGCTTATAGAAACTGTATATGATTTTGCTTTTATTGTATTGTTATTATATGTTATAACAGCTTTTCTATTACTATTAAAAGTTCCTTTTGAAATTGTTTCAATTATCATATTGGAATATTTTTCTTTTAAACTCTTCATATCATCTTGTGTAATTAATTCATTAGTAATTGTGTTTGAACCATCTATTATATCAATTAAGTTTTGTAATGTTGCAGTATCAGTTCCAATATCACTTGCAATCTTTCCTAAGTTTGAATCATCTTTTACTGTAACAAATTGTTTTGCAACATCTGAAAATCTAATTCCATATAATTCTTGATCTTTTATTATTTCTGATTCTAAATATTCTTCATCATTAAATAATATTTGTCCATCCATATAAAAATATTTATCATCTGCATTTTTTTGAATATCTAATCTAGCTGCTAAATTATTAATAGGATTAGATACTTCTCCACCTTCTGAATATACCACTTTTACATCTGTATTTGCTTCATATATTTTTTCATTTTTTAAGCTTTTATATTTTTGAATAGTTTGTGAATCCCCTAGATTTTGAAGTATTTCTATATTTTGATATATATATTTAGAAAATAATTCTTTATCACTTCTAAAAGTATCTGTAGCAATATATAAGTATGCAAATACTCCACCTCCTACAGCTAACATTGCTATTATAATTATTACAACAATTAATATTTTTTTACTTTTCATATTTTTACTCCTTACTAATACCATTTGGCAATTAATTTTTACTTACTACAATTCTTTGTTTTACAGCTTCATATACTATTATTCCAGTTGAAACAGATGCATTTAGTGATGTTACTTTTCCTCTCATTGGAATTTTTACATTAAAATCACAATTTTTCTTTACCTTCTCACTTATTCCTTTTCCTTCATTTCCAATTACAATTCCTAACGGTCCTGTTAAGTCTTGATTATAATAATATTTTTCTGAATTTATATCTGTTCCACATATCCATAGTCCTGCCTTTTTTAATTCATCTATACTGTCTGATATATTTGTGACTCTTGCTATTTTCATATGTTCTACAGCTCCAGCAGAAGTTTTATTTACAGTGCTATTTACTGACGCAGCTCTTCTTTTTGGTATTATTATACCATGTACTCCTGCAGTCTCAGCAGTTCTAATTATTGACCCTAAATTATGTGGATCCTCTATTCCATCTAATATTAGCACAAATGGATCTTCATTTTTTTCTTTTGCTACATTTAATATATCACTAATTTCTGCATATTCAAATGGTGGCACAATTGCTATTACTCCTTGATAATTTTCTTCTTGTGACATTTCATCCATTTGTCTTTTGTCTTTTTCAACTACTATTATTTTTCTTTCTTTTGCTATTCCTAAAATTTTATTTATTGAGCCATGTTTTTCTCCTCTTGTTACATATATCTTATTTATGTCTTTACCACTTTCTAATAATTCTAATACCGAATTTCTTCCTTCTATTTGATCATCAAATTTTTTTTCTTCTCTATCATCTTCTCTTCTTATTTCTTTACGTCTATTTTCTTGTCTTCTATCAGATGTTCCTCTATCATTTTTTCTTCTATCTGCTTGTTTTCTTCTGTCTTGTCCGCTTCTTCTTTCATGCTCTCTTCTTTCTACTCTATTGACTCTCATATTTTCTCCCTTCTTTATTCTTCGTCCAATTTTAGAACAGATAAAAATGCTTCTTGTGGCATTTCTACACTACCAATTTGTCTCATTCTCTTCTTTCCTTTTTTCTGTTTTTCAAGCAACTTTTTCTTTCTTGTTATATCTCCGCCATAACATTTTGCTAATACATCTTTTCTCATTGCTGAAATTGTTTCTCTTGCAATTATTGTGCCTCCTACTACTGCTTGTAGTGGAATTGCAAATAAGTGTCTTGGTATAACTTCTTTTAGTTTTTCTACCATCTTTTTTCCTCTTGTATATGCATTGTCTTTGAATACTATAAATGATAAAGCATCAACGGGTTCTCCATTTACATGTATATCTAGTTTTACTAATTTTGATTCTCTATATTCTTTAAATTCATAGTCAAATGATGCATATCCTTTTGTTCTTGATTTTAAACTGTCAAAAAAGTCATAAATTATTTCATTTAATGGCATTTCATAAATCAATGTTACTCTGTTTTCATCAAGATATTTCATATCTATAAATATCCCTCTACGATTTTGACATATATCCATAATATTTCCAACATATTCTTTTGGAGTCATTATATTTGCTGTAACTATTGGTTCTTCCATATATGCAATTTCTGCTTGAGGTGGTAAATCTGCTGGATTATAAATGTCTAGAACTTCTCCTGATGTTTTATGTACTTTATATATTACTGATGGTGCAGTTGTTATTAATCCTAAATCAAATTCTCTGTCAAGTCTTTCTTCTATTATTTCTAAATGTAATAGTCCTAAAAATCCACATCTAAATCCAAATCCTAATGCTGCTGATGTTTCTGGTTCATATTCTAATGCAGCATCATTTAATTTTAATTTTTCTAATGCTATTTTTAAACTTTCATATTCACTTCCATCTATTGGATATAGTCCACAATATACCATTGGTGTTACTTTTTTGTATCCTGGAAGTGGTTCATCTGCAGGATTATCTTTTTGTGTTATTGTATCTCCTACATGTATATCTGTTAAACTTTTTATGCTTGCTGCAATATATCCAACTTCTCCCGCTTTTATTTCTTGTACTGGCATATATTGTCCTGGTGCAAAATATCCTACTTCTACAACAGTAAATGTTTTTCCTGTTGCCATTAGTTTTATTTCATCACCTACTTTTATTTTGCCATCCATAACTCTTACATAAGCTACTGCTCCTTTATAATTGTCATAATATGAGTCAAATATTAAGCATTTTGTTTTTGCATTTTCATCACCCTTTGGTGCAGGCAAATCTGTTACAATTCTTTCTAATACTTCTTCTACATTTAATCCAGATTTTGCTGATATACATGGTGCATCCATTGCAGGGATTCCTATTATTTCTTCTATTTCATGTTTTACTTCATCTGGTCTGGCATTTGGTAAGTCTATTTTATTTATTACTGGTAATATTTCCAAATCATTTTCTATTGCTAAATATACATTTGCTAATGTCTGTGCTTCTACTCCTTGACTACTATCTACTACAAGTATTGCACCATCACATGCTGCTAAACTTCTTGATACTTCATAATTAAAGTCTACATGTCCTGGTGTGTCTATTAAGTTAAATGTATATTCTTGACCATCTTTTGCTTTATATTTCATTCGTACTGCTTGTGATTTTATTGTTATTCCTCTTTCGCGTTCAATTTCCATATTATCAAGCACTTGTTCTTCCATTTCTCTTTGTGATAATACTCCTGTTTTTTCTATTAATCTATCTGCTAGTGTTGATTTTCCATGATCGATATGTGCTATTATACTAAAGTTTCTTATTTTATCTTGACTCATTTTTCCTCCTGATTTAATTTTATATTCTATCTTTTTTAATTCTCATATTCCTCGGCTATTATATTATAGCATGTTTCCCAAAAAAATGCATTACTTTTCATAAAAATTACTAAAAAATATGCTTGCCAAAAAAAGTCGAATAATATATAATAAATTTGAAGTGAGGTGAGATATTAAAAATGTTTGGATTAACTGCAAAAAAAAATACAGCAATGGAAAGAGGTTATCAAAGTTATAATATATTAAAAAATTATATACTTAGCAATATGAAAGAAGAAAGTTCTTTATCTAACGATGAATATACTCCTTGTTATACTCCAAAAGAAATGTTAGATTTATTATATAACAGCAGCCAATATGAAGATTTTGTAACAGATTCACTAGTATTCAAAAAAATATGTAATAAAATAATAATTATTCAACTAGCTATTATAATTATTATGACTGTTACCTTAATTGGAATATTTGCATTATTTAATTTAACATCTATTGGCATAGTATTAGCTCTTGTTTTAGATGTAATATTTTTAGTTACTTCTTCTAAAAATAGAAAAACATATCAACAATATTATGATGAAACTATGTCTAATATATTAAATATGGCGGTTAGTGAATATACTATTATAAATCAAAATAAAAATTTAGTTATAAGTAATATTTTTATAAATAAACACTTAAATGTTAAATATAACGATTTTTCAACAATATATAATTATAAATTTGAGAGTAAATATGAAATTGGTGATGACTTTGAACTTGAATTAAAAAATAATGTTCAGACTAAAGATAATGATGGAAATACTGTTACAAAAGAAGACACTGTATTTGATGGTTTTTCAATTGTATCCCAAAACAAGCAACCTCATCATGTCTTAAATGGTAGTATCATAAAAATAAGAGATGATAATAATATTACTTCAGCATTATTTGAAGATACTATGAATTCAATTGTTAAAAGCAAAAGAGATTTTTCATTTAACAGTGAAAAACTAAATAAACATTTAGACTGTACATTAACAAGAACTGGTTTTACATCTGATGTCGATCAAAAAATGTTTGAAGTTACAAAAATTATCACTCCAGCATTTGAAGAAAAATTATTATTTCTAGATGAAAGATACAATTCTTTTAATATGAATATATCTGATACTGAGTTTTCATTTACTGTAAACATGAAAAAAGATGGATTTCAAAAAATTCAAAATGGTGAAATGTTTAAATTTTCCACTGATTACAAAAATAGAAAATGCAATACAAATATATTTTATGATGCTAATTTTGAATATGATAAATTGTATCCAATATTAGAAAGATTATTCTTACATAAATATTTTAGAGTTATATATAATTACCAAATGGATTCTACAAGATTTAATAATTATGATAATGAAAAAATAACACAGTATGAGAACGAGATAAAAGATATTATGGATATTCCATGGAAAGAATTCTCACAGACAAATGAAGATTATGTAAAAAATCTAAAAGAACAAATTAATGAAAAATATAATGCTTTATAATAAAGTATTTAAGGGAGGAATTAAAAATGTCAACTGTATTAATAATTTTAGTTGTCATAGTTGTTTTAATAATTTTAATGTATAACAACTTAAATGCATCTAAAAATAGAGTAGAAAAATCTTTCTCAAATATTGATGTATATTTAGAAGAAAGATTTGATAAAATAAGTGCTTTACTTGAACAAACATTAACAGCTTATGATCATGAAGAAAAAACATATGAAGAAATTTCAGCTTTAAGAACTGGAATAATAAATGCAAAAAATGGCGGAATCAATGAAAAAGTAAATGCGGAAAACCAAATTTCAGCATTTATGGCAAGTCCACTAATGAAAACAGAAGCATATCCTGAATTAAAGTCTATAGAAACTATAGGAGTTATGACTGCAAATGAGACTATTAAAAGTGAAGAAAATTTAGCAGCTGCAAGACGTCAATACAATAATAATGCTACTTCATATAATACTTCTCTTACAGCTTTTCCAACTAGTATAATAGCCAATATATGTGGTTTTAATACACCTTATGAATTGTTTAAAGTTACTGAAGGTAAAAAAGAAAGACCTGTTTCACCTTCAGCAGATTATATAAAGAAAAAATATGAAAATAGATAAAAAAATAGATAGAAAATTTCAAAAATTTTCTATCTATTTTTTTATTAATGAAGAAAATCCAGTAGTTACAGTGTAACTACTGGATCGAAAGTCTTTTATAAACTAGCTATTCAATACATTTTCGATAATACTCTCCATATTATCATTAAGAGGATCAAAGGTTCGCAGATAGTCAATAGTCTCTTTAATCAGAGGCCAATCTACATAGACTAATTCTCCGTCAGTAATAAACTGTACCACCCCAAGTTCTTTGATTTCATCCGTTAATGAAACCTCAGGATAAGTATCACGAACAAGTACATTAATCTTGTTCCAATCTATATGCAGTTTCTTAATTTCACCTTTCCAGAATGCTTCAATATCCTGATAATCTTGATTTTCTTTCAGAACTTTCACGAATTTAGTCTCAATATTCAGACGTCTATATATAATTGCATCTGTCAGAAGATGCCATACATATCCCCTGTAAAATGGATTCACCTTCTGTTCATTAGATAGACCATACCAACAAGCCTTGACATCAGGCTGACTGCTAAGACCATAGTGAAGTCCATCATTGCTGTTTGCTTTTTCCTTCTGTTGGATACGTGGTTGTAATTCACTGTACTCTGGCATTTCATTAGTACGAAGTTCATCGTACTTAGCACGAGCTGCATCAATTCCACCATATACTTTTACATGTTTTTTTAAAATGTCAGGTGCCTCTACACCAAGAACAAAACTCCGATTCTCCAGAGAATGTTCTCTACAAGCTGCAAGATGAATATAATAACCAGGCATAATTATTCCCCTTTCTTTTGTCGTACACTGTTACATCAGTGTAATTGTTAATTTTGTACATTTGATATTATACACTTCATTGCATATTTATGTCAAGTTCTTTGTTTAATATTTTGCTTAGTTAATAGTAATTTTCTTTTTTAATGTATTTCTATAATAGAAAAAAGCTAAGGTTATAATTAAATTTTCCTTAGCTTTTTATTTTATTGAGCTACCTGTACTGGTAAATATCTTACTCCCCATGCAACTGCTTCAGCATGTGAATTCATATAAATATCTATTCTATTTCCTTGTATAGCTCCACCTCTATCTTCAACAGTATATTGTTGACCATTGATAATCAATTTTGTTCCAAAAGCAAATTGTCCTGATGCTGCAACTGTATGCCCTGCTGTTGCTTTTGTTCCTGCAGCTGTTCTTCCTGTTGCTTTTCCACAGCATTTTGCACATGAACAATATGCTGTTACTTTAAATATTTTTGTTTCTCCAGTTCCTTTTGCTTGTGTATTTGTGTTTGCCACTGTGCTACCAGATCTTGATGTTATATTTCTTTGCACTTGAACAATTTTATTTACAGGTTCTTTTACTACTGTTTCTGATAATTTTACTTTTTCTATTTCTTCTTCATTTTGATATTTTACTTTATATGTTATTTCTTTTATTCCATCTTCACCTTGTTGGATAACTTTATTTTTTGTATCTGTTGAACCTTGTGATGCATCTTTTGTGATTGTTTCATATGGTATTGTTTCTTGTTCTACTACTATTTTTTCAATTATTGGTGAATAACTTTTTAATATTTCGTCTAATGATGTTTGAACTCCACTTTCTGATATTTTTGCTATTTGTACTTCTTGCTCTGATTTATTTGTAATTGTAATTTTGTTGCTTTCTGTGATTTCATCATCTAAACTTGGTGTTACTCTTTCATCATCTTCTATAACAATATTATTATCTTCTAAAATTTCTTCTACATTTGTTTTTGTTGTTACAACTGTCATTTTATATCCATTAGCCATTGTTATTTCAACACTTCTAATGTCTATTTCCGTAGCCATTACACCTACTCCTAATATCAATATAAGTATTAAACTTATTCCAATGATCTTCACAATCGATATAGATGCTCCATCTTTTTTATACATAAAAACCATTTTTCCTCCTTTTGACGACATCCTTATTATACACAATTTATATTCTTTTGTCAAATTTTAAATTTTTGTGTTTCCAGTTTCCGTAAGTGTTGGTAAATCTTGGTCTTATATATTATATGTTGCTTGTACAAAAAAAATTCATAAAAATTTTTTTAATTTTTATGAATCTTTTTATTTTATATTCCTTGATATTTATTGTATTTTTTATAAGTTATAATACCTATCGCTATAATCATTATTCCAGTTCCAACAAATAATATTTTTTCTAATCCTGCCTTTGGTATCACTGTTGGTGCTATTGTATTATCTCCTCCATTTGATACATTTCCAAAATCTGCCCATTTAAAATCATCAGAGCCATAAAAGAACATTGCCCATCCATTATCATATACATCAGCTTGTGCTAATGTTACAGCCTCATTTGAAATATATTTTCCATTTTCATCATCTGTTTTTACATACAAAAAGTAGTATGCATCATTTTCTAATCCTGATAAATTTATCATTTCACCACTTCCTAAAGTTGCCCCTCCATATGCTATAAACGGATAATTTTTATCTGCATCTTGTGTCTCATCATATATTGCTGAATTTGATTTTGCATAATTCAATAAATCTGCAAATCCAGATGAATCTTGATTTTTTATTTTATTTAAAATAGCTTTATCTGTTATTTTTCCAACTTTAATTTGCATTTTTCTGTCATTAGTATCTGCATGTGAAAAAGTTGTTACTATTTGAGTACTTTTATTTGTCATAAATGTTTTATAAAATCCGTTACTATATTTTCCTTCTGCAAATCTATCTAATTTAATTCCACTTACTATTATTTCTTGAGAATTGTTTTTTACTTTTTTTTCTATTATATTTAAATATAATTCTTGATTAAGTTCTACTGCATCTGAAACATTATATGTTTTTAATTTTCCATCTTTTTCATCATAGTTAATACTTCTTAATTCCTTATCACTAATTTTTGTTAAGTCTGGTTTATCTGCTGTAGAAGATATATATGCATAATACATTGAATCATTTTTTACTGTAACACCACTAATTTCTACTATTGAGCTTGATATTTCATCTTTTATTAATTCATATTTTGCATTAGAAAAATCAGTAAAATCTCCACTTGTTGTTGAGTTATTCTCTTGTTGTTTTAATTCACTTGAATAAACTTTAAAATTATAATAAGCATTTGTTCCATTATCAATTTTAGCCCATAGCACAAAGTTTATTGTCCCAGAATACCCTGAAAAATCTAATTTTACATTATTTTGTGTATTTGTAGTAGCTTGCCAAGAATCAGTATAATTAGGTACTATCGCATACATATCAACTTTTTGTTTTTGTACTTCTTTATTTGCATTGTCAACATAATTATTGTATTCATTTACTGCAGTATCATAATTATTTTTTGCAGTTGTTTTTTCCTCTTGTGTTGCTGTTTCACTAGCATTTACTTGTTCATATTTGATTTTTAGCTCATTTATATTTGTTTCTTTGTTGCTTATTTCTTTGTTAGTTTTCTCTACATATTTATTTATATCCTCGTTTTTAGTAATTATACTATTCATTGTTTCTTGTGTAATATCTACTTTTTGATATGAAATTGAATAGCCACTTGCACTTGAAGAAAGACTAATTGTGCCTGTTCCTATATTATCTTTTATATTTATCATAGCTGGTAATCTAATATAACCATGTGGGTCAATTTCTCCACTAAAAGCAAGTACCTCACTGTATAAGCTCAACATAGGTATTATAAGTACTATCAATATACACATTGATATAATTTTCTTTTTCATTTAATTATCCCCCTTTTGTATCTTTCTATACTTAATACATTACAATAATAATTTTTAAGTAATTTTTTGGTCTACTTTTGTAATATTTATTAAAATAAAATATAATCTAATATTATATTATCAAAAAAAATTTTTTTTTGCAACATTTTATAATAAAAAATTTAAATTTTTAGAGGTATTGTAAAAAAACATTCAATATGTTAATATATATATTGTAAATGAAATGCAAAGGAGGTATTTCTATGTGGATAGCATTAATAATAATTGTTATATTAATTTTTTGGATCATATCAATTTATAATGGATTAATAAGATCTAGACAAAAAGTAGATAATGCATGGAGTCAAATTGATGTACAATTACAAAGAAGATTTGATTTAATTCCTAATTTTGTTGAAACTGTCAAAGGATATATGGCACACGAATCAGAGACATTTGAAAAAATTACAGCATTAAGAACTTCATGGGCAAATTCTACAACAGTTGAAGAAAAAGCAAAATTAGATGGAGAACTTTCTGGTTCTTTAAAAACTATTATGGCAGTTTCAGAAAATTATCCTGAATTAAAAGCAAACCAAAACTTTTCAGAGTTATCTGAGGAACTACGTAACACAGAAAATAAAATTTCTTTTTCAAGACAATTTTACAATGATAGTGTTACAATGTATAACACAAAATTAGAGCTTTTCCCATCAAATCTTGTTGCAGGTATGTTTAATTTCCAAAAAAGAGATTTATTTGCAGCTGAAAGTGATGAAGCTAGAAAAAATGTTAAAGTTGACTTTAATAAATAACACAAATATATATGATTAAGTTCGGTTCTTTTTTGTTCTATACAATAAAATGAACCGTTTTTTATATAACAGGAAGTGATTTTATGTTTGAAGATATTAAAAGAAATAAAATTAAATCATGGATAATAGTTTTGCTATTTTTAATTTTTATATCTTTAATTGTTTATTATATATGTATGGCATTAGATTTAGGAACAATATCAATTGTTATTGCTTTAATTTTCTCTATCGCTTCAACTTGGGGTTCATATTATTATAGTGATAAAATCGTACTTAGTTTAAGCAAGGCAAGACCTGCTACAAAAGAAGAAAATTTAAAACTTGTAAATATTTTAGATGCTTTAGTTGTATCATCAGGATTACCATGCACACCAAAATTATACATTATTGAAGATGTACAACCAAATGCATTTGCAACTGGAAGAAATCCTGATGGATTAATCTCTGCACTGCAAAAAATTTCAGGTGATCCTAACGAATTAAATGTTGCTAATAATGCAACTGAAAATATGTATATTTTAAATCCTTTTAGAGGTAAAAAATCTTCTTCAAGTTTGTGGTCTACACATCCAAGTATTGAAGATAGAATTGAAGCATTAAGACATATAAAGTAATATATTTTTATTTAAAGTGTTCATATAATAATAATTATTATGTGGATGCTTTTTTTGTGTCTTTTTGTAATTTAAAGTCATATTATATCAATGAAAGTATAACTTTTTTATTTTAGTTTGCTGTTTATTTAAAGGAGGATTAAATATGTTTATTAAATGTATTTTGCTAGCACTATCTGCTAGTATAGACGCTTTAGCTCTTGGAATTACATATGGAATAAAAAAGACTAAGATGTCTAAATTAGGAAATCTAATAATCTTTATTACACTATTTTGTTTATCAGGAATATCTGTATTTATTGGACATTATATATCTATTTTATTTTCCCCTGTTATATCTGCACTACTTGGTTCTTCACTTTTAATATTTCTTGGAATTTATAACATTTTAAAAGAAAAAGATAATAATACAAATTTTGATACAGATGGTTCTAATTATATTGATGCAAAAGAAGCTTTTGTATTGGGCTTAGCTGTTGCTATAGACGCATCATGTGTTAGTCTTGGCTCTGGAATGATTGGGATTGGTAGCTTGTTCTTGCCTTTTCTGATGGCTGTTTTCCACACATTTTTCGTTAATTGTGGAAATCTTGTTGCAAGTAATATTACAAGTCGATTTACTATACCTCCCAAACTCCTTTCAAACATATCTGGAGTAATATTAATTTTTATAGGTCTAATTAGACTATTATCTTAATTAGGAGGTCTTTATGTTATTTAATTGTATTTTATTAGCACTATCTGTTAGTATAGATTCTTTAACAATTGGTATTAGCTATGGACTAAAGAAAACAAAAATTAATAATATTAGTAATATTATTCTTTTTGCTATATCATTTTGCATTACTTGTGGTTCTATATTTTTAGGGCATTATATTTCTGCATTATTTTCTCCTGTATTATCAACTATATTGGGTTCATCTTTTTTGATTATATTAGGAATTTATAATATTTATAAATCATTAAATACATCTCCTACTAATTATGATATAGACCACTCAAATAATATTGATGCACATGAGTCTATTTTCCTTGGTTTAGCTTTGTCTATTGATTCTATTTGTGTAGGTATTGGCTCAGGAATTATTGGACTTAATGATATTATTTTACCTTTTTTAATTGCTACTTTTCAACTTGTTTTTCTTAATTGTGGAAATTCTATTTCTCAAAAAATTGTTAAATATCTTAATATTTCTGAACAGGCTCTTTCTATATTTTCTAGTATTATTTTGATTTTAGTAGGAATGCTTAGAATTTATAAATAGTTATTAGAAGTTACCAGTAGGGACACTCTTGTTACCAGTAGGGACACTCATTAATGGTAAAACTCATATTAAAATGTTAATTTAATTAATATGTATTTATTTATATTTATTAATTAACTATTTTAAATATTATGTTTTACCATTAATGAGTGTCCCTACTGGTAACAAGAGTGTCCCTACTAGTAACAAGGGTGTCCCCTCTGGTAACGATTTTAACCAATCAAGGGTGTCCCTACTGGTAACTTCTAATAACTATTTTAATTTCATAGAAAGTAATTTAGAAATTCCCTTTTCCTCCATCGTAACACCATAAACAGTATCAGCAACTTCCATAGTACCCTTTCTATGAGTAATAATCAAAAATTGAGTCTCTTTAGCAAACTTTTTTAAATATTCCGCATATCTATAAACATTAACATCATCAAGAGCAGCTTCAATTTCATCAAGTACACAGAATGGTGCAGGATTAATTTTTAATATTGCAAATAATAATGCTATAGCTGTAAATGCTTTCTCTCCTCCTGATAATAATGTCATATTTTGAAGTTTCTTTCCTGGTGGTTGAACAGTTATATCAATTCCACATTCTAAAATATTTTCCTCATCTGTTAATGTTACTTCAGCCATACCTCCACCAAATAATTCTTTAAATACTTCTCCAAAGTTTTTATTAATAACTTCAAATTTTTCTTTGAATTGTTTTTTCATTGTTTCTGTCATTTCTTGTATTACTTTTCTTAATTTCGCCATAGTATCTTCTAAATCTAATCTTTGTTCACACATAAAATCATATCTATCTTTTAGATTTTTATATTCTTCTATTGAATCTACATTTACACTTCCAAGTTCTCTAATATCTGTTCTTAAAATATTTACTTTTCTTTGTGTTAATGCTACATTTTCAGGCTTTTGATAATTCCCAGCATTGTTTGGTGTAAGCTCATATTCTTCCCACATTTTATTAATAACTTCTGTGATGTCTTCTTCTGTTTTTGTTTTCTTTACTTCCATTTTTGTAATTTGAGCTTTTAATTCTTCTATTGTCTTGAATTGTTCTGTTTGTTCATCTTCCTTTTTACTTAATTTCTCATTTTGTTCAATTCTTTCTTGTTTTAACTTCTCAATATTTTCACCACTGTTTTTAACCTGTGATTTTACTTTTTCTATTTCTTGTTTCGTGTTTTCAATTTCTTCTTTTAATTTATTATTTTCCAAATTTGCATTTTCTATCTGAACTTTTTTATTTTCAGCATTTTTTGTATGTGTATCAATTTCTTTATTTAGCATTTCTGTCATTTCTTCTATTGAAACTTCACTTTCATTAAATGATGATACAGATATTTTTAAGTTTGTAATATCAAAGTTTAAATCGTCTATATATTTTTGGCTATCTCTATTAGCATTTGAAAATTCATCTATAATCTTTTGGTCTTCTTCATTTTGTTTATTAATATTTTCTATTAATTTTTGATTTTCTTCTTTTCTAATTTTTATTGTGTTTTTATTTTCTTCTGCTCTTTCTTTTTCATTCTTTAATTTTTCTATTCTTTTTTGGATTTGTTCAATATTTTCATCTATTGATACTACTCTTTGCTTCTCTGTTGCATATGTTATATCTATTTCTTGTAATTGTTTTTCTAAGCTTTGTACTTCTTCTATAACATCTTCTGATGATGATTCATATTGTTCTTTGTCTTTTCCTAGTTTTTCAATCTTTTCTTTTAGTCTTTTAATTTCTTTCTCTAGACTTTCAATCTCTCTACTTCTACCTAATATATTAACAGTTTTCTTTGTAACTGAACCTCCTGTAATTGCTCCTGATGGATTTATAATGTCACCCTCTATTGTTATTATTCTAAATGAATAATTATTTTCTTTAGCTAAATTGATAGCATTTTGCATGGTGTCAACAATTACTGTTCTTCCAAGTAAATTTAATATTATTTGTTCATATTTTTTATCACATGATATTAAGTCAGCTGCAATTCCAACAATGCCGATTTTTTTACCTTTTATATTTTCTATCTTTTTTCCTTTAACTGATGATATTGGTAAAAATGATGCTCTACCTAGATTATTTTTTCTTAAATGTTCTACTAATTTTTTAGCATCTTCTTCTGTATCTGTAACTATATTTTGAAGACTTGCTCCTAAACACATTTCTATTGCTGTTTCATATTCTGTAGGAACTGAAATTATATTTGCTAAAACTCCATGCATTCCTTTTCCAAGTTCTTTGATTTTTTCGCAATCTGTTAATAATGATTTTACACTTTTGATATATCCTTCTTTTTCTTTTTCTGTTTCTACTAAAAAATTATATCTAGAATGTTTCATTCTCATTTCATTTGTATTATTTGCTATTTGAATATCGAACTCTTTTATTTTATTATTTATCTCTTGCTTTTTATTATCAATTTCTTCTATTGATTTCAAAACTTTGTTTCTGTTGTTTTCAATTTCATAAAAGCCTTTAGCAATGTCTTCTTTTTTCATTCTTGTTCTATCAAGTTCTGAAATATTATTACTTATTTCTTGTTCTAATTGTTTCTGTCTTTTTTCTAAGTTTTCAAAATTTGCTGTTTGCATACTTATTTCTGATTGTAATTCATATTTGTTATCTGTATTTCCTTCTACTTGTTTTTTTAATTTTTCTATTTCTATTTCTTTTGAACTTAGTTTTTCTGTTAATTTTTTTAGTTCTTCTTCTTTTGTTTTCAATTCATTTTCAAATTTTTCTTTATTTTGTTTTAAATTATCTTTTTTATTTTGTTTTTGTTCTATTTCTTCTTTTAAATTTGTAATTTTTTCTTCTAATTCTGTAATTTCTTTTTTATATGTTTCCATATTCTCAGTGTTACTTGCAATTTTTGCTTCAGCAACATTTATATTTGAATTTAATTTTTCTATTTCTTTTTGACTTTCAAAGCCAATATTTTGCATGTTCTCTATTTGTGTTGTAATTTCATCTATTCTATCTTTTAGTTCTTCTTTTAGAATTTTAATTTTTTCTAATTTTCCTTCTTCTTGGTTTAATGTTGAATTCATTATTTCTTCGTCTTTTGTTAATTCTTCAAGTGATTGTTTATATTTTTCTATATTATATATAAATAAACCAACCTCTATATTTTTTAATTCTTCTTTTAAATTTAAATATTTTTTTGCTTTATCTGATTGCATTTGTAATGGTTCTAGGTTTCCTTCTATTTCTGTTAATATGTCATTTATTCTAAGAAGATTTAATTTGGTTTGCTCTAATTTCTTTTCTGTTTCTTCTTTTCTTGTTCTATATTTAACAATTCCTGCAGCTTCCTCAAAAATATGTCTTCTATCTTCTGATTTATTACTTAATATTTCGTCTATTTTTCCTTGCCCTATTATTGAATATCCATCTCTTCCTATTCCAGTATCCATGAATAATTCTACAATGTCTTTTAGTCTACATGGCACTTTATTTATATAATATCCTGTTTCTCCACTTCTGTATATTTTTCTTGTTACTGTTACTTCTGAATATTCAATTGGTAATGTTCCATTTGTGTTGTCAAATATAAGTGATGCTTCTGCAAATCCTAATGATTTTCTGTTTTGTGTTCCTGCAAATATGATGTCTTGTGTTTTTGTTCCTCTTAAAGATTTCATACTTTGCTCTCCAAGTATCCATCTTATTGCATCTGATATATTACTTTTTCCTGATCCGTTTGGTCCTATTACACTTGTTATTCCTGGCATAAATTCTAATATTGTTTTGTCTGCAAATGATTTAAACCCTTGCATCTCTAGTCTTTTTAAATACATTTTTCTCACCTTTCTTGTTGTATTTTATCTTAAAATGTAAAAAATAGCAAGTGGTCTTGCTATTTTCTATCAACTTCAAAGAAAAACTCTACTCCATTATATTTATTTTCAACGCCATAATCATTACCATAATTATTCATAATAGCTCTAACAATAGACAAACCAATTCCGCTTCCACCATCATCTCTATTACGAGCCTCATCAGCCTTGAAAAATCTATTCCAAATACGAGATAAATTTTCTTTAGAAATATTATCACCAGTATTAAATACTGTAACTCTAACCTTATTTTTATCAGGCATAATCTTGTTAGTAATTTTTATATATTTATCACCCTCAACATCTTTTACATGTTTAATTGCATTTGTTAAATAGTTAGTAATGATTTGGCTAATAAACATATCATCAGCAAATACCTCTATAGAATCCTCTGTTTCAAACTCAACTTGTGTACCTTTATCATCAAGCATAACCTGTGATGTTCTAACAATTTCTTTTTCAAGTTCAACAATATTGAAATCTCTATTATTAAACTCTCTTTTTTCATACTCTAGTTTTGTTAATTCAATTAATTGTCTTACCATTTTATCCATTTTATTTGTTTCATCTAATATAACTTCTGCATAAAATTTTCTACTTTCTGGGTCTGAATTAACATTTTCAAGTAATCCTTCACTATATCCTTGTATTAATGCTATTGGTGTTTTTAGTTCATGTGATACATCTGAAATAAAGCTTTTTCTCATTTCATCTATTTTAGACTTTCTTTCGATATCTCTTTCAAGCTCTATATTAGTACTTCTTAATTGATTAATTGTACTTTCCAGCTTATCTGACATTAGATTAATACTTTCACCCAGTTCATCTATTTCATCATCTTCGTCTTTTACATTATATTTATGGCTAAAATCTAGATTTGCCATTTTTTTAGCAATATTATTTAATTCTGATATTGGGCTACTAAAAGTTTTTGATATATATATAATTGCTATTCCACCTATTACTATTACAATACCTGCTATTAAATATAAAAATCTATTTGATATACGTACACTTTCTTGTATTGATGATATTGGTGTTCTTATATATACTCCATATCCATTATCTAATTTTCCAGATAGTAATATATAATTTACTCTTGTTTCAGTATCTTTTATATTCTTTATTTCTAATTTATCATTTGCTTCTATTACATTATATTTTTGTTGTTTATTAATTCCCCAGAAATCCATAATAATTTTTACATTTGATAAAAAATCTTTATTTGATAAATATACAGCAATATCATTTTCATCTTTTACTATTATATCAAAATTGTTTTTTATAGATATTTTTTTTAGCTCATCTTCTAAATTATAAGATTCTGAATCTTCTTCATAATATGAATTTATCATATTATATACAGATTTTAGTTGATTACTTTTGGTATATTGATAATATTTTTCCAAAACAAAACTATTTACTATTATTAAGAATAAAATTATTGATAAAACAACTACGCATAATGTAAAAAATAGTTTTCCTCTAACTGTTTTTATTTTTTTTGCTACCTTACCCACAATTTTTTCCTCATTTCTTAATTTCAAATTTATATCCTATTCCTCTTATTGTTTCTATATATTTACCTTTTTTACCTAATTTATGTCTTATTTTTTTTATATGACTATCTATTGTTCTAGAATCTCCGTAATAATCATAATTCCATACATTATTTAAAATTTTATCTCTTGATAGTGCAATATTTTCATTATCTAGCAAGTATTTTAAAAGTTCATATTCTCTTAAGCTTAAATCTATTGGTTTTCCATCTACTTTTACTGTTCTTCCTTCTTGGTCAATTGTTATTCCATCATAGTCTTTTACTTCTTTTATGTCTCCATATACTCTTTTCAATATTGCTTCTACTCTTGCAACTAATATTTTAGGACTAAATGGTTTTGATATATATTCATCAACTCCAAGTTCAAACCCAAATAATTCGTCTTGTTCTTCTCCTCTTGCAGTTAACATTATTACTGGAACATTTGAGTCTTGTCTTATTTTTCTTAATACAGACCATCCATCAAGTTTTGGCATCATTACATCTAATAATATTAGTTTTATTTTATTTTTGTTCTCTTCAAATACTTCTATTGCTTTTTCTCCATCTTCAGCTTCTAATATATGATATCCTTTTGCAACTAAAAAGTCATTTAAAAGTTTTCTCATTCTAGATTCATCATCAACAACTAAAATATATGTTCCTTCCATCCTTTTCCTCCTAAAGTGCCATCTGGCTTTTATTATCTGTTTATATTATACACACGCTTTATGTCTTTTTTGTGAAAAAAACATTATCTTTTCAAGTACATTGTTTGTGTATTGTAAGCCATTTCTACTCCTTCATTTTCTAAAATTTTCATTACATTATAATTAATTTCTTCTTTTATATCAAGATATTCTGCATAATTTGTTCTATTTATATAAGCTATAACTACCAAGTCCATTCCATTATCTGAAATTTCTTGAAAATTTATCATTATAGTTTCTTTTTCTATTTCATCCATTTGCATTAGCATACTATTTATTTTGTTTTTTACAAGTTCTACTTTTTTTAAACTTGTACCAAATTCTAATACTAATTTTGCATAATATCTTCTTTTTTCCATTTCACTATAATTTATAATTGCTGAAACTGACATTTCTGAATTTGCAACATGTAGTACTGTATTTTCTAATGTTCTTATACTTGTTGTTCTAAATCTAATTTCTTCTACTGTTCCTTCATATTGATCAACTTTTATATAATCTCCCACTTTAAATGGTTTGTCTAAAAATATTGCAAGTCCACCTATTAAGCTTTTTGCTGTATCTTGTGCTGCAAGTGTTATTACAACACTGCTTAATCCAAGCCCTGTTATAAATCCACTTATATTATATCCTAATTCAGATATTACCATAAATCCTGCTAGAACATATATTGCTATTTTTGCTATTCTTAATATTGCATTCATTGTTGATTTGTCAATATCTCTA
Organism: uncultured Clostridia bacterium; assembly: GCA_934155265.1. GTDB lineage: Bacteria > Bacillota > Clostridia > TANB77 > CAG-508 > CAG-269. The sequence continues at coordinate 15,641 of CAKPGU010000010.1, read as the reverse complement.
TTACTCTTATCTCTTATTTTTACAAATACTCTATTTTTTTCATCTAGTCCATCTCCAAATGCTTTTGCAACAAAAAGTATTAACAATATTTTTATTCCTTTATCTAATATTGATTGTATGTCTGGACTAATTGTTGTTGCATTTTTTATTATATTTAATGCAATATATATTCCTACAAATGTGAAGATCGTTCTTAATGGTAAATAAAAAGGGTTTTTCTTTACACTTACCTTTTCTTTTCCTTTTGGTCTTAAAATTTTTATTATAGTACTTGAAACCACTGAACTTAATATTCTAAATACGAATATTACACCTATTGCAATAATAATTTGTATTACTACTTCTACATTTAATTCACTAATAATTTGTTCAAAATTTCCCATATGATACTCCTTTATCTTAAAAAAACTGTTGTTTTCTTAGTTAAACAACAGTTTTAGCAAAATATATTTAATTCATATAATCTCTCAATTTTTTGCTTCTACTTGGGTGTCTTAATTTTCTTAGTGCTTTTGCTTCTATTTGACGAATTCTTTCTCTTGTTACATCAAATTCTTTTCCAACTTCTTCAAGCGTTCTTGCTTTACCATCTTCTAACCCAAATCTTAATTTTAGAACTTTTGCTTCTCTTGGTGTTAATGTATTCATTACTTCTTCTAATTGTTCTCTTAAAAGTGTATATGATGCCGCATCATGAGGTGCTGGTGAATCTTCGTCTTGTATAAAGTCACCTAGATGACTATCATCTTCTTCTCCAATTGGAGTTTCTAATGATACAGGATCTTGAGCTATTTTTTGTATTTCCATTACTTTTTCAACTGGCAATTCCATTTCTTGTGCAATTTCCTCTGGGGTTGGTTCTCTACCTAATTGTTGTAATAGATGTCTTGATGTACGTATTAATCTATTTATTGTTTCTACCATGTGTACTGGTATTCTTATTGTTCTTGCTTGGTCTGCTATAGCTCTTGTTATTGCTTGTCTTATCCACCATGTTGCATAAGTACTAAATTTGAACCCTTTTGTGTAATCAAATTTTTCTACTGCTTTTATTAATCCCATGTTTCCTTCTTGTATTAAGTCTAAAAATAACATTCCTCTACCAACATATTTTTTAGCAATACTTACTACTAATCTTAAATTTGCTTCTGCTAATTCTTGTTTTGCCTCTTCATCATTTTCTAAAATTCTTTTTGCTAATTCTAATTCTTTTTCGTAAGAAAGTAATGGTATTTTTCCTATTTCTCTTAAATACATTCTTACAGGATCATCTACACTTATTCCTTCATAACTTGTATCTGTTATTTGGTCTAATTTTAAGTCTTCTACTTCTTTTAAATCTTCAATATCTGGTTCTTCTTCAAAATCGTCATTTAAAAGATTAACTCCCATTTCTTCAAATGCATCAAATACTTTATCTATTTGTTCTGGATTTGTATTTTCAAGCTCTTTTGCAAGTTCGCCATAAGTGATTTTTCCATTTTCCTTGGCTTTTTTTACTATTTTTTGTACTTTTTCTGTTTCAGATAATTCTTCTTCTTTGTTGTTTTCTGAACCTTTTTCTTGTTTTTTTATTTCTGCAATAAGCTTCTCTTTTTTGGCTAATTTTGATATTGTATTCTTTTCTGATTTTACAACATCATTTATTTCAACTTGGTCTTCAATTTTTTTATTCCCCACAAAAATTCACCCCTACTTAATTTTAGCTAATGAAATAATTATATTACTTAGCTCTTTACCTAATTGACTCTTTTTCTCACTATCTTGTTCTATCTCTAATTGTTTTAAAATTTCTTGTTTTCTATTATCTAGTTTTTCTCTTTCATATTTTGATAAAATATCATCAACTGCTTTGTCTATATTTTCTATTTCATAATCTGTTGCCATTACCATTGTTATATGATTTTGCGTTTCTTCATCAAAAGAATCTATAAGTTTGTTTATATTTGATTCTGATTTATCTAATTCTATATATAATTGCTCTGCAATTTTTCTATTTGTTTCATCTTTAAATTCTTCTGGTTGAATATGTTCTTTGATTTTTTTAAATACATTTGTATTTGCGTCCAATAATAATGCAATTATCGTATCTTCTCTTCTTTTTAAATCCTCGTCAATATTATCATTATTTTTTTGTTCTCTTGTTATACTGCGTATTTCTCTTTTTTTATTTTGTGATACTTTATCTTCTTTTGTTCCTACATATATCAATTTATTTACTTCTGCATATATCGCTTCTTTTGATATATTATATCCCTTTGCTATTTTTTCTATGTATATTTCTCTTTCCATTGTGTTTTCTACTTTTGAAAGTATTTTTGCTATTTCGTTTAAAAACCTTATTTTATCTCCTGTATTTTCTAGATTAAAGTCTTTTTTCAAATTTTTAACTTTAAATTCTACTAATGATATCGCATTATCTATAGCTAGCTTGAATCTTCCTTCTCCAAATTTTACTATAAATTCATCTGGATCTTTGGCTCCTTCTATTTGCAATACTCTCATATCACAACCCATTTTTTGTAATATTTCCATTGACCTTGCAATTGCTGTTTGTCCTGCTCCATCTGCATCAAAGCCTAGTATTACTTGTTCTGTTGTTCTTCTAAGTAACCATCCTTGCTGTTCTGTTAGTGCTGTCCCTAATGCTCCAACTACATTTGTTATTCCCCTTTGATGTAATGATATAACATCCATATATCCTTCTACTATTAGTATTTTTTTTGCAGAATCTTTTTTTGCTACATTTAGTCCAAATAGATGTCTTCCTTTGCTATATACAACATTTTCAGGCGAATTGATATACTTTGGTTTTGAGTCATCTAATACTCTACCTCCAAATGCAATTACTTTTCCTCTTGCATCACAAATAGGAAACATTAATCTGTTCCTATATCTGTCTATATATGTTCCATTGTCATTTTTATTTACCAATCCTGATTCTAATATTTCTTTTTCTCCAAAACCTTGTGCTTTCAATGCTTTATATAATTCATCAAATTTGCCTGAATACCCTATTTTATATGCTTCAAGAGTTTCGTTGTTCATTCTTCTCTTTTTTACATATTCTTGTGCTATTTTAGCTACTGGCTTGTACAAATTTTGATGGTAAAATTCTGCTGTAAATTCATTTACTTTATATACTTTTGCTTTTAATTCTTCTCTTGCTGTGTCTGCACTGTTTTCTAATGTTGGTAATTGTATATTAGCTCTTTCTGCTAGTTGTTCTAATGCTTCTCTAAATGTTATTCCCTCTATTTTCATTAAAAATGTGTATACATTTCCTCCAACACCACATCCAAAACAATGAAATATTTGTCTGTCTGGTGATACAGAAAATGATGGTGATTTTTCATTATGAAACGGACATAACCCAAAATAGTTTCTTCCCTTTCGAGTTAAATGTACGTATTGTGATATTATATCTACTATATCATTGTTTTGTCTTACTTCTTCTATAATTTCATCACTATATCGTACCATTTTCCTCCACTCCTACACATATTAATACATAATTATATTATTCGACGAATTTTACATAATTCCCTCTTTTTTTGAGAACAAATAAGTTTTTTTTTGATTTTTTCTATTAAAAAATAGAATTAGCACTAATTTTGTGCTAACTCTACTTTTTCATTAGTTATAAAACTTTCAATAAGTTCTGCTGTTTTCTCTACACCCATTTTATCAACATTAATACTTAAATCATAATTGTTAATATCTCTCCAATTTTCATGAGTATAATAATGATAATGTTTTTCTCTATTTTTATTAATTTTATTAATTTCTTTTAATGCATTCTTTTCTTCTAATCCATAATATTTAACAGCTCTTTTAACTTTACTTTCATCATCACTATATAAAAAAATATTTACTACATTTTCATTATCTCTTAATATGTAATTTGAACATCTTCCAACAATAACACATGAACCTTTATCAGCAATTTCTTTAATTGCCTTGCTTTCAGCTATAAATAAATTATCATCATTTGATAAATTATCATAATATTGTGTATTAAAACTTGAAAGTAAATTTCCATGTATGTTTTGTTCATTTTGTTCTATGTATGTGGCAGATAAACCACTTTCATCTGATATAATATTTATCAAATCTTTGTCATAAAATCTTAATCCAAGTTTTTCTGCAATTAATTTTGCAACATATCTTCCACCTGAACCATATTCTCTTGCTACTGTAATTATTATATTTCTTGATTCTTTTTGGACTTCTATATCTTCACTAATTGCATAACTTTCATTTGATTGTTTATCAAGATTTTTAATTTCTTTTATTAATAATACTGCTGCTATGCAAAATGCTAATCCATCTGATACAGGTCCTGCATAAATAACTCCCATTACATTATAAAATTTAGATAATATTATTGCAGCTGGTGTGAAGAATAATATTTGTCTTGATAATGTTAAAAATGCTGATTTGCTTGGTTTTCCAATTGCTTGGAAGAATATTCCTGATGCTATTTGTACTCCATTAAATATTGTTAACATTAAAAATTGTCTAAATGTTATACATGCAAATTCATTATATAATTCATCACCTGATCCAAATATTCCAATTAATTTTTCTGGTATAGTTTGGAATAAAATAAATGCTGTTATTGATACTGTAACACTTAATCCTAATACTATTTTTATTGTTTGTTTTACTCTATCAAATTTTCTTGCCCCATAGTTAAATCCTATTATAGGTTGACTTCCAACAGCAATTCCTATTATTATACTACTTAAAATTTGATTAATTTTCATTACTATTCCAAGTACAGTTATTGGAATATCTGCTCCAAATCTACTTAGCTCTCCATATTGTTTGAATATTGTGTTTTGTACTGTTATTACAACTACAACTGCCATTTGTGTTATAAATGATGATATTCCAAACTTGGCAACTGTTGATGCTACTTTAAAGTCTGGCTTAAATGATTCTTTTGTTAATTTTATTGTTTTAAATCTTTTTATATATGCTACATTAAATACAAATGTTACAAATTGGCTTATAATTGTTGCAAGTGCTGCTCCTTCTACTCCCATATTTAGTCCCCAATCAAATATAAAAATTGGGTCTAAAATTATATTTAATACTGCTCCTGCTACCATTGAGACCATTGAATATTTAGGTGAACCATCTGCTCTGATTATAGAGTTTAATGTTGTTCCTATCATCATAAATGGTATTCCTATTGCAATTACTCCACCATATTTTAATGCATATTCTCTTAATGCATCTGTACATCCAAATAAATTAAGTAATTGTGGTAAAAATATTAATATTATTGCACATAAAATAACTGATATTATTGCACCTGTTGTAATTCCACTTCCTACACCTTTTTCTGCTTCTTTTTGCTTTTTCTCTCCTAATTTCAAGCTCAAATATGCTGATGTTCCATCACCAAGCATTAATGCAAATGATAAACATATTACTGTTATTGGGAATACTATATTTGTTGCTCCATTTCCTAAATATCCAACTCCCCATCCAATAAATATTTGGTCTACTATGTTGTATAATGCGTTTACTACCATTGAGATGATACATGGTATTGCAAATTTTCTTAGTAATTTTCCTATTTTTTCTGTTCCTAAGTTTACTTCCATTTCTTTTCCCCTTTCTTTTATTTTTACTTTTAGGCACAAAAAACAACACATTTTTTAGGTGTGTTGTTCGTTAGTCATTATCCATTGATAATGTACGTTTCCATTTTCCTCACGATTAATTATTATATTACATTTAATCATCTTTGTCAATCTCAAAATCAATTTTTCTCAACAATTTGTTCGCATCTGCAACTCTAATTTTTACTTTATCTCCTATTTTATAAACCTTATGAGAGTGTTCTCCAATAGCTTCTCTACGTTCTTCATTATAAATAAAGTATTCGTCACCTAATGTTTCATATCTAATCAAGCCCTCAACAGTATTTTCAAGCTCAACATATATTCCAAAATTAGTAACTGACGAAACAATACCTTCGTATTTTTCTCCAATCTTATTTTCCATAAATTCAGCCTTTTTAATATCTTCCGCTTCTCTTTCAACCTTTGTTGCAGTTCTTTCTCTTTCTGAACAATTTTCAGCTCTTTTTTCTGCTCTTTTCTCATATTTTTTTATCCAAAATTCATTTACCATATAATTACTTTCAAGATATTTTGAAATTATTCTGTGTATAAATAAATCTGGATATCTTCTTATTGGTGATGTAAAATGACAATAATATTTACTTGCAATTCCAAAGTGTCCTTTATTTTCTGCTTCATATTTTGCTACTCTAAGTGTTCTTAATATAATATTAGAAACTACTTTTTCTTCATCTTTTCCTTTTACATTTTCTAAAATTTTTGCAAATTCATTTGGATATACAATGTCTTCTTTTGATATTTTTATTTTATATCCAAAGTTGAATAATATTTTATTTAAGTCTTTTATTTTATCTAAATCCGGAGCTTCATGATTTCTATATATAAATGGTGCTTGTAACCAATAAAATTTTTCTGCAACTGTTTCATTTGCAATAAGCATAAATTGTTCTATTATTTCATTTGCAAAATAAGTTTCATATTTTTTTACATCTATTGCAAAACCATTTTCATCAAGAATTATTTTACTTTCTGGTATTTCCAAATTTAAATATCCATTTTCTTTTCTTTTTTCTTTTAATATTGTTGCAAGTTCTGCCATTAATTCAAAATCTTTAATATATTTTTCATATCTTTTTAGGACTTCATCATCTGATTTATCTAATATTTTTTGTACATCTGTATATGACATTCTTTCAGTTACTCTTATAACTGCTTTATATATATCTGAATCAACTATTTTTGCATTTGGTGTTATTTCCATTGAACATGAAAGTGTATATCTATCTTCTCCTGCATTTAAACTACATATTCCATTTGATAATTCTCTTGGCAACATTGGAATAACTCTTCCTAACATATAAATACTTGTACCTCTTAAATATGCTTCTTTATCAAGTTCTGTTTTTTCTCTTACATAATGACTTACATCAGCAATGTGTACATCTAATTTATAATTTCCATTTGGCAACTTTTCTACATGTATTGCATCATCTAAATCCTTGGCATCTTCTCCATCAATTGTGAAAATTATATCATTACGTAAGTCTTTTCTGTTTTGCATGTCACTTTCATCAATTTTTGTTCCAAATGCTTTAGCTTCATTTACAACTTCTTCAGGAAATTTATATGGAAGCTCATATTGTTTAATTAATGAAAGCATATCAACTCCTGCTTCATTAACTCCTCCAAGAACTTCTATTATTTTCCCTTCTGCATTTTTACCTTTCTCTGGATATTTTGTTATTTGTACTAAAACTTTGTGCCTATTTCTTGCTTTTCCCCAATTAGCTTTTGAAATAAATATATCTGTTCCAAAATTTTTGTCATCTGGTACTACAAATCCAAAATTCCTATTTTTTTGAAAAGTTCCTACTATTGTATTTTTTTCATGTCTAATTATTTTTATAATTTTTCCTTCTTCTTTTTTGTCTGCTTCTTTGTTTTTTGTTATTTCAATGCCAACAGTATCTCCATTTAAAGCATTTAATGAATTTTCTCTGGCAATATATATTTCATCTTCTTGATCATCTAATTTTACAAATCCAAATCCTTTTTGATTTTTTCTATAAGTTCCAATTTTGAGTTCTTTTTTCATTATCTCACTCCTTCCAAAAAAATGTATTTCTATACTAGGAAGTTAAGAGAACTTTCATAGTATAGAAAAAGACAGTTTGTTTAAACTGCCTTATATTATGCTATGTATATTATTGAAAGTGCAATTGTAACAATTACAAATGCTATTCCTAAAATAATTGTCCATTTTTTTTGCATACCTTCTTTTGTTCTTCCTTTATTTTTCTCGAAGAAATTATTTGTAGAAGAACCTGTTATTGTTGATGATAAGCCTGGATCATCTTTTGATTGTATCATTGCTAGTATTGTTAAGGCTAAACATATTATCAAATCTACTACTATTAATATTATTTTTATTACTTGCATTTAGTATTCCTCCTAACGGTTTTATTTACACTTGAATATTTTACCACACAAATTCTAAAAAATCAATGCTAAAGCATTAAAAATCACAAGTTTTATCATTATTTTTGCAAATAAGCTATAATTTGTACCTTTAATACAACCTTTATTTATTTGTTCAAATCCATGTATTACTTTTTCAATTTCGTCTTTAGTTGCACATTCTTGTTTTTCCATATATTCTTTTGCTAAATATTGTGCCTTTATCATTGCGTCATTTTCTAAAAATACTCTAACTACATAATATATGAAACTCAAAATCAAAAATATATTTGAATATAACATTTCATTTGGTAATTTTTTTATTATAACTAAAATACATATAATAGTAAAATATATGAAATATATATTAGAATATATAAAATTGAATATCAACATTTTTCTATCTTGTATTGAATGTAAACATTCATGTGCTATTGTTTGTATCCTAGTATAACTATCATGTGTATTTCCTATTAAAATTTTGTCTTGTATTGCTACATATAATGTTGCTTCTGAATTTTCATTTTCTTCTATTTTTGTTGTTTTATTTTCTATCATTTCTAATATTGATTTTGCTATTTCTACATTTTTAGGATATTTTTGTGCTATTTTATTTAATTCAGGTTCTAGTGCAATTTTTTTCATTTCTTTTATATTCATCTTCATCATTGAATATATTATTAAGATAGCTATTATCGCTATAATTATTATAATTAGTTCCATTTTTTATTCCTTTCATTATTTAATCACAATGTCCCTAATTACATTAAAAATCAATTTATTATTTTATTAAACTTTGTATTGCTTCTCCTATTATTTTGTTTATATCTGCAATTAATATATTAAATTTCATTTCTGCATCAAAATATTTGCTTGCTTCCTGATTCTGTATTAGTTCTCCATATAGTTCTTGAACATGTTTCATTTTGTTTTCATCATCTTTTCCTGTTTGTATTGCAACTATTTGTGCTTCATATCTTGCTTTTTCGAATTCGTCTATTTTGCTTTTTAATTCATAATTTAAATTTATAGCTTCTTTTGCCATTTTATATGTCATATATTCTTCCGATTGCTGTATCTCCTGTGCTAATTGATTTGCTGTATCATATATGTTCATTTTTCTCCCCTACCTTTCTATCAAAATAGCTGCATAATAATTATGCAGCTTAAAATTGATTTTATGCATATGCTTGACGTTTTCTGAAAGATAATAAGTTTGTTATTTCTTTCTCTGTACCTTTTGCTTTTTTTGTTTTTTGTGCTTTTTCTTGTTCTAGTTGTTTTCTTTGTCTTTCTGCCATTGTTTCGCATATTGCTTTTTGATATGTGAAATGTGTATCTTGAGCTATTTTTGCCCAATTATAATTATTTTTTACTTTTGCTTTTGCTTTTTTAACTATGTTTGCACATAATTCTGGATTGTATAATAATTCTAATATTGAATCTGCTATTGAGTTTGGATTTCCACAATAACTCTTCATTCCAGTTTCTCTGTGTTCTACTATTTCTCCAAGTCCTCCAGCATCTGATACTACTATTGGTCTTTCTGCTAACATTCCTTCTAATGCTACTATTCCAAATGGTTCATATGTACTTGGAAATACTGATATATCTGCTGCTTTATACATTTTTTCTACATCTTTTCCACCTAAGTATCCTGCAAAATATATTTTATCTCCTAGTCCTAAACTATCAGCTTCTGCTCTTAATTCGTCTATCATTCCACCTTTTCCTGCTATTACTAATTTAGCATCATGATATCCTGCTAAAACTTTTGGCATTGCTGCTATTAAGTGTTGAATTCCTTTTTCATAAACAAGTCTTCCAATGAATAGGATTATTTTTTCATTATCCATTGCATATCTTCTTCTAAATGCATAGTCTCTATCCATTCCAGAAAATTTATTTAAGTTTACTCCATTTGCTACTACATTTATTTTTTCAAATGGTAATCCAAATAGTCTTTGAATTTCACCTTTCATGTAATTGCTGTTTACTATTACTTCTGTTGCTTCATATGTAAGCATCCATTCTGTATCATTTATATATCTTTGGGTTTCATCATGTATTCCACTGTTTCTTCCTGATTCTGTTGCATGTATTGTTGCCACTATTGGGATATTATATGAATTTTTGATTGATTTCGCTGCATTTGCTACTAACCAATCATGTGCATGTATTACATCAAATCCGCCTTGTTCAGCTATTATTTGATTTACCTTTGTTACCATGTTGAAATTCATTTGCATAATCCAATCTATAAAATTGTTTGGATTTATCATGTAATTGTCTACTCTGTATACTTTTACTCCTTTGTCGTCTTCAAAATAAGATGCTCCTCCTTCTCTGTATGTTACTACAGTTACTTCGTGACCATCTTTTATAAGCCTATGTGATAAGTCATATACCACTCTGGCTATTCCGCCAACAACTCTTGGTGGATATTCCCATGTTAGCATCAATATTTTCATTGATTTACCCCTTTCCTAAGTTACATTTTCTTTCGTTTTAGTTCAACTCAATATATTGTATACAAAATATTTCAAATTGTAAATATATTTTACAAATTTTTTTGAAAAATTTTGTCTTATTTTTTTATTTTAATTCCAAATAATTTTCTTTCTAATATAATTCCATTATTATTTATATTCTTTCTTACATATTCATTAAATTTACTAAAATCACCTTTTTCTTTTCCAAAATTAGGTATAATTGGAGTATTATTTAATAAAAATAACAAATCTTCTTCTGTTTTATAATATTCTTGTTGTATAATATCATAAAACTCTATACTATTAAATTTAAAATCTTTTATTCTACTCTTTATTTTTTCTCTTAGTCTTATTTGAGATTCATAACCTTGTCCTCTCCCGAAAGTTTTCTTTAATTGTAAACAATCATTTTCATCTATTTGTTCTGTGAAAAAATATCCATTCTTTTTTAATAATCTATTTACTTCTCTAATATTAAATGGTGTATGCCTTGCTGTAATAATATCAAAAAATTCATCCGGAAACTTTATATTTTCTGAGTCCATTTCCAAAAAACGAATATTATCTTTTGTGTTTCTTTTTTTTGCATATTTAATCATTTCTTTTGAAAAATCTATTCCGATTTTTAATAGACAATCATCTGTAATTGAATCTGTTAATTTTTCTCCACCACCAGTACCTATATCAAGCAATATCATATTTTTTTTAACTTTGTTATTTATTTCATCAAAAAATTGAAACTTACTATCATCCACCATTTTATATTTCATTTTTGAGAACTCCCACCCTATTATTTTCCCAACTTTATTATAAAAACATTTTTCTTCTTCACTATTATAATTTATCATTTTTTCCTCCTATTATAGAAAAATAGAGAAATCAGAAATGATTTCCCTATTTTTCTATTTCCATATCATCATCTTTAGATTTTTTTATTGATGATTCTTTATGAATATTTATTTCATCTTTATTTAATACTTGCTTTGTTGTCCTTGTTCTTTTTTTTGATGTTTTTTCTTCATCTTCTCTTGCAAAAGATTTCCAATCAATCCCTTCCATTGAGCTTTTTAATTGCTTTAATTCTTTTTCACTAATTCCTGAAGCTATAGCAAGTTCATCAAATGTTTGTTGATTTCTTGGCTCTATAAAATTTTTTATTAAATCTATTATCTTTCCCATATTAATCTCCTATTTTATAATAGGATGCACCTCTCTTTTTTATAAAATACACGAATATTGTATCATGTTTATGTAAAAAAGTCAATATTTTTTTCATATTTTTACAATTATTAACAATTTAATTTCCAATTGGTGCAAAATCATCTGTTACAATATTCTTATCAGTTTCAAACTCTGTAACTTCCATATCTAGATATTGTAAATATTCTGATGTTTTTGTTTCATCTATTTGAGGCTTGCCTTTAATTCCAACAAGAATTAAATTTTGTTTATCTGTTCTATCTTTATTAGCTACCATAAATATCTTAACATCATCAAAAACAGCTTTATATGTTGCATATTCATATTCTATAAAATCTGATTCTTCCCCCTCTATTGAAGCTATAATATTAGTAATAACCATTCCATTTTCATTTAACATATTTCTTGCATGTACCAATGCTTCATAAGTTGTTAGTTCGAATGGTGCATTTAAGCCTTTAAAGGCATCTATTAGAATTGTATCATATTTATTTTTACTATAATTTAAATAGCTTCTTCCGTCTTGATTAAAAACCTGCAAACGAGAATCATTAATATTTAACCCAAATTGGTCTACTGCAATTTGGGTCATTTTATCATCTATTTCTACTACATCAATTTTTTTATCTTTATATTTTTGTAAATAATGTATTGGATAAGTGTATGCTGCTCCACCTATTAATAAAGTATTTTTTGCATCTTTATTAAAATATTCAAATAAGTCATAATATCTTAAATATCTTGCACCCATCTCACCTGTTTCTTGATTTATATAAGATTCAAGTCCTGTATCAACTTGCAATGTTTTATAATTTGCCTTTTGGGTTTGAATTTGTTTAACCCAAATTCTGCTATATTGAGAATCTGTATCTAATACTATATCTGGATTACTTAATTTAAATATCCATTTTCCTAAGATTACTAATATTAAAATTATACATATGGATAAAATACTTGTATAAATAAATTTTTTATCAATTTTTTCTCTTGCAATAAAAGACATTAAAACAAGTAATATTGTTACACCTATATTTATATTTGTTACTCCTATATTTGGAATCAAAACAAATCCCATTAAAAAAGTTCCAACTATACTTCCTATTGTTGAAAGTGATGAAATTCTACCTGATAATGAACCTATTTCATTATCTTCTTTGCTTTTTATTTTTACTGCAAATGGTGAAATCATTGCTAATATAAAACTTGGAATAGAAAATACTATTATTGCACATAATATTGCTGCCACTATTAAATTTGGAATTAATTCTGCTAATATTTTTACAATTACAGTTTCTAACAATGGTATTAATCCTGTGAATATTGCTGCTAAAAGCAAAATATTGGATAATTTATCTATATTTGCATCTTCATCCGCTTTTTTTCCTCCAATCCAATATCCTATACTCATACTTGCTAATATTATTCCAATTATGCTCGTCCATACAACATTAGAACTTCCTACATATGGTGATAATACTCTTGCAGCTATTAGTTCAAGTCCCATTCCTATTGCTCCACTCAAAAATACTATTATTTCTAATTTATGTTTTTTCATAATTCCTCCGTTCTTTGTTCTTTTATATTATAACATTTTTTATAATTTGTACATATTTTTCTCAAAAAATTAATATACTACATATATAATATTTTTTATGGAGGATTACAATGAAAGTTTTGTATTATATTGCTTTAGCACTTGTTATTATAGGAGCTTTAAATTGGTTACTAGTTGGATTGTTTAATTTCAATTTAGTTTCTACATTATTTGGTAATATGAGTGTTTTTAGCAGATTTATTTATGTATTAGTTGGCATTTCAGGAGTTATTTCATTAGGATTATATTCAACATTAAGCCATGAAAGCTAATAAAAGGCAATTCATTTGCCTTTTTATTTGGGATTTATTAAATATATAAGTAATTTATATAAAAAAAACAAACAAGAATCTCTCAAGTTTGCCTTTTATTCTTTATTTTTTTAATTGAATATGTACATCATCTAACTGTTGTTGTGTAACAACTGATGGTGCTCTCATAAGCAAATCTCTTGCTTTTTTATTTTTAGGGAATGCTATAACTTCTCTAATATTTGTAGAATCTGCTATTAACATTACCATTCTATCTACACCGGGTGCAGCACCTGCATGTGGTGGTGTACCATATTGGAATGCATTATATAATGCTCCAAATCTATTTTTTACATCTTCTTCTGTATAACCCGCAATTTCAAATGCTTTAACCATTATTTCTGGATCATGATTTCTTACTGCTCCTGATGCCATTTCATATCCATTACATACTAAATCATATTGATATGCTAATATATCAAGTGGATTCATTGTTTTCAATGCTTCTAATCCGCCCTGTGGCATTGAAAATGGATTATGACAGAAATCTATTGTTCCTTCATCTGATAATTCATACATTGGAAAATCTACTATAAAACAGAATTTATATACATTTTTTTCTATTAAATCTAGTCTTTTTCCTAATTCTATTCTTACAAGTCCAGCTATTTTTTGTGCTTTATGGAATTCATCTGCAATAAAGAATATACTATCTCCTGCTTTTACTCCATAATCTTTTTCTAATTTTGTTTTAGCTTCTTCTGTTATAAATTTAGCTATTCCTCCTTGAATTGTTCCATTTTTCTCAAATTTTGTCCAAGCTAGACCTTTTGCTCCAACTTCATCTGTTGTAGCAAATTCCGCCATTTTATCAAAGAATTTTCTTCCTTGTTCTGCTCCATTTGGTACAACTATAATTTTGACAGTTTTATCTTTAAATGCATTAAATTCTGTATTTTCAAATACAACTGTTGCATCTTGTATTATTAATGGATTACGTAAATCTGGTTTATCTATTCCGTATTTTTCCATAGCTTCTAAATATGGTATACGTACAAATGATCCTTCATCAACTTTCCAATCTGTAAACTTTTTAAATGTATGTGGTACTACTTCTTCTATTACTTTAAATACATCTTCTTGTGTTGCAAAACTCATTTCAAAGTCTAATTGATAAAATTCTCCTGGTGCTCTATCTGCACGTGGATCTTCATCTCTAAAACATGGTGCTATTTGAAAATATTTATCAAATCCACTTACCATTAATAATTGTTTAAATTGTTGTGGTGCTTGTGGTAATGCATAAAATTCTCCTGGATGTAATCTACTTGGCACTAAATAATCTCTAGCTCCTTCTGGTGATGAATTTGCCAATATTGGAGTTTGAATTTCTGCAAATCCTAGTTCATCCATTTTATCTCTTAATGTTTTTAAAATTTTTGAACGTAGTAATATTGTATCATGTAATTTTTGACTTCTTAAATCTAAAAATCTATATTCTAGTCTTAAATCTTCTCTTACTTCTTGATCAGTGTTTACTTCAAATGGTAATACATTTTTACATTTTCCTAAAACCTCTATTTTATCTGCAACTACTTCTATTTCTCCTGTTGCCATTTTAGGATTTTTGCTACTTCTTTCCACAACTTTACCACAGATGTGAATACAACTTTCTGTTGTTAATTCTTTTGCTTGTTCTTGTAATTTTTCATCATTTATTACTATTTGTGTTATTCCAAATTGATCTCTTAAATCTATAAATATCATTCCACCTAGATTACGAATCTTTTGTATCCAGCCTGATAATTCTACTTCTTCTCCTACATTTTTTATGTTTAATTCTCCTAAATTATGTGTTCTGTACATATGCACTCCCCCTATATGTGCTGATTTTTATTTTTATACTTATCCATTTTACTACATATTACTAAAAATAGCAAGGTTTCTTGACATTTTTGAATACAAGAAAGTGTAGGTTTGTCAAACATATGTCACACTTTATTGATAAATCTAGTGTTTCGTATACCAAATATGATATGTTGGCTCT
>CAKPGU010000009.1 GCA_934155265.1 uncultured Clostridia bacterium | reverse complement strand
TTGTGGTAAAAACATTATATCATATTGGTATTTCCTTTTTTTATTCTTTAGTGTGACATATCTATTGTAAACCTATAAAAAGGGGACAGTTCTTTTTTTGCTATTTTGCAAATTGGGACCGGTTCTTTTTTTACATATTTTTTAAGAATCCATCAATAATGCGATTTTTGGCTATACAAGATGTGTCCCCTTTTTTAAAAAAGTAAAAAATGTACCCGGTTCAAAATTAACATTGCATTTTTAAATTAATAGTGCTATTATAGTTATGTTTAAAATAAACAAAAAAAGATATAATAAAAAAAAGAGATATAGCAAACTTGAACTAAGAGATTAAGCTATATGCTCAAAAGGGAGGTAATAAAAATGGCAAAAGACAAAAAAGATGATGTTGACATAGATAAAATTTATGGTCATCTATGTAAAACACCAAAAGAAGAATTCATTTCAGAATTTAAAGTTAAAGAAAAAGGTTTATCTGATGATGATGTTACTCAAAAAATACATACATATGGATATAATGAAGTAACTCAGTCTAAACCAAAAAAATGGTATCATTACTTATTAAGAAGTTTAATTACACCATTTAACAGTATTCTATTAGGAATTGCATTAGTTCTGTGCTACACTGATGTATATCTTGCAGAAGACCCTAATTACGCAAATATTATTGTTATTCTGGTTTTAGTTGCTATTAGTACTTTTTTAGATTTCTTTTCTGAATATCGCTCAAACCTAGCTGCAGAAGCTCTAAAAGAATTAGTTTCTACTACTGCAACAGTTATTAGAAATGGTAAAAAAGTAAAGATTCCTTTTAAAGACTTAGTTTTAGGTGATACAGTTATTCTTTCAGCAGGTGATATGATTCCAGCTGATATTAGAGTAATTGAATCAAAGGACTTATATGTTGGTCAATCAACTCTTACTGGTGAATCTGATGCAATTAAAAAAATAGAAAATACTGAATTGCCTATTGATGAAGAAATTGATAGTCTTTCAGATATAGATACAATTTGTTTTATGGGTACAAATGTTATAAGTGGTTCAGCTAAAGGCATTGTTGTTCTAACTGCTGATAATACTTATTTTGGAAAAGTTGCTCGTACTTTAACAACAGGAAAACCTAAAACAGCTTTTCAAAAAGGAGTTGAAAATATCAGTAAATTGCTAATCAAATTCATGTTGATTTTAATACCAATCGTATTTTTATTAAATGTATGGAAACATAATATTATCGTATCTTTCACATTTGCAGTTGCAATTGCAATATGTATTACACCACTTCTACTACCTGTAATTTTGTCTAGTACTTTATCAAGAGGCGCATTACGAATGTCTAAAAAGAAAACTATCGTAAAAAAACTTGATTCTATTCAAAGTTTCGGGGCAATGAATATTTTATGTACAGATAAAACTGGTACTTTAACAGAAGATAAAATAGTTCTTGAAAAATATCTTGATGCTATGGGGAATGAAGATTTTAGAGTTTTAAAACATGCATTTTTAAATGCTTATTTTCAAACTGGATTACGTAGCAACATTGACGAGGCTGTTATAAATCGTGCTACTGAACATGGATTAGATGAACTTTCAACTAAGTATACAAAAATTGATGAAGTTCCTTTTGATTTTTCAAGACGTAGACTTTCAGTTGTTGTAAATGATGGAACAAAAACACAATTAATTACTAAAGGTGCAGTAGAAGAAATTTTAAGTATTTCTACACTTGTAGATTTCCAAGGTTCAGTTTCTCCTATTACAAATACAATTAAAGAAAATATCAAAAAAATTGCAAAAGACTTAAATAAACAAGGACTTCGTGTTGTTGCTGTATGTCAGAAAAATGACTTAGATAAAACATCAGGATTTGGAGTTTCTGACGAGAAGAACATGGTTCTTATGGGATTTATTGGCTTCCTTGACCCACCAAAAGAATCTGCAAAATCTTCTATTGAAAAACTTGGAAAAAACGGAATTAGAGTTATTGTTTTAACTGGTGATAATGTTGAAGTTACAAAATGTGTATGTGACAAAGTTGGAATTAAATCAAGAAAAATAGTTACAGGTGCACAAATAGATAAACTTGCTGATTTAGGTGTAAAAAGACTTTTGAAAAAAACAAATATATTTGCAAAACTTTCTCCTATCCAAAAAGCTCGTATTGTTAGGTTATTAAGAGATGATGGACATGTAGTTGGATATATGGGAGATGGAATAAATGATAGCCCATCACTTATAAATTCTGATGTTGGAATTTCAGTCGATACAGCTGTTGATATTGCAAAAGAATCAGCAGATATAATCTTACTTGAAAAAGATTTACACGTTTTACTTGATGGTGTAAAAGAAGGTCGTCATACTTATGCAAATTTAATGAAATATATTAAACTTGCTGCAAGTTTCAATTTTGGAGAGGTAATGTCTGTTATTATCGCAAGTGTACTTTTACCATTTTTACCAGAAACACCAATTCAACTTTTAGTTGAAGGATTGTTATATGATTTTGGTCAATTGACCTTGCCTTTAGATAATGTTGATGAAGAATATTTGAATAAGCCAAAACAATTTAATGTAAAAAGTTTGAAAAACTTTATGCTATTTATGGGGCCTTTAAGTTCATGTTTTGACCTAATAGTATTTGTCTTAGTATGGTATACTTTTCATATACATGAAGCTGCAGTATTCCAAACAATATGGTTTTCTTACAGTGTAGTTTCTAACTTGCTTGGTATGCATATTATTAGAACAGCAAAAATACCTTTTAAACAAAGTCATGCATCAACTGCTGTATACGTATCTTCTATTTTATTAAGTATTATTGCTATGATTATACCATTTACATTTATAGGTACTGCTATTGGACTAACTGCTCTTAGTCTAAAATACTATTCAATTATTATTGGTGTTCCAATTTTATATTGTTTTGTTGCTATTTTCGCTAAGAAAATTTATATTAAAAAATATGGTGAATGGATTTAAGCGGACATTTTGTACCGGGTACATTTTTTCCCTTGGGCAATTTTGTACCCGGTACATTTTTGCCCTGCAATTCTAACTTCTTGTCCATCAGTAAACTTTGCAACTTCTTTCACTCTTACATCTGAGTTTTCTCCATCAGGTCCTATGCTGTTTATTTCATCAATCTCTTTCATTTGCATAGATGATATATTTGTACTTGCTATTATTTGCTCTCTTATTTTTTGTAACGGATGACCTGAAACACATAAATTCCAAGCATCTCTTTTTCCATTGATAATAGTTCTTTTTCGTTCAATTCCGGTTGCTCTGAGAAATTGTATTTAATTTCTTGTAAATTATTTTCCGTTTCTGATGATAATTCTGATGAACTTCCTAAATCAAACATTGATACTTGTCCATCCATGCCTTTCTTGTTATAAGATTGAATCGTATCTATTATAGTCTCAAATGAAGCAAGTAGTGTTGCTCTTGTTTCTGGAAATTCTCCAAATGTTCCAGCTTTTATTAAACTTTCGATACATTTTTTATTTACAGCTTCTCCTGCCATTCTTTCACAAAAATCTGTGAAACTTGTAAAAGGTCCATTTGCATCTCTTTCTTTTATAATATTAGCAACTGGTTGTAATCCAACATTTTTAATACTTCCTAACCCAAAACGTATTTTACCTGATTTAACTGTAAATCTTGAATAACTTTTATTTATTTCTGGTTTCAATATTTCGATTCCAAGTTTCTTGCATTCATCTATATAATCAGGAACTTTGTCTAAATTTCCTAAATAACTATTTAACATTGATGCCATAAATTCAGCAGGATAATAGGCTTTTAAATATGCTGTTCTATATGCCACAACTGCATAACATGCAGCATGTGATTTATTAAATGCATATTTTTATATAAAATTCAAGCCAAATACCCCATAAATCACAAAAAAAGAAACCCCTACATATTGCTGTAAGGGTTTTTCAATTATTAATTATCTAATGTAAATATAATATGTTGCTGTATTTTTTACGTTATTCCATAAATTAAAAGCCTTTATATCTAATTTATCAGCTCCAGGATTTTTATCCCATATCTTCTGAAATTCTTTGCAAAATTCTTTATATTCGTCATACAATCCTTTTGCTATATACATTCTTTCATCAACAGGCTCATAACGCATAGCTATTTGTATCTGTTTATACTGTATCCATGAATTTTCTTTTTTTGGTGTGATATTCAGAACATCCTCAGAATTTAAAATTTGAGAAAATTCATTTTGTGATGTTACAAGTCTAAAAATTTTAGTATCTGCATCTTCGTCCATTTGTCCCCAACAAGAGTCTCTGCAATTTTTTATAAATTTTAAAAGATGCTGTGCCTCTTGTCTAGTTTCTGCGTTTTCCATTAATTTTGCTATTTTTATCTCAAGATCCATTGACTTATATACCTTACTTTTAATTACCATTATATCCTGACCTGAAATTTCATTCCAATACTTTTTGATTTCATAAATAAATTCAATTTTAGACTTCCAATCACCATTTTCAAGTTTTAATAAATATATACTGGTACCATTGTCAATTTTGTTTTTAAATTCCTGAAATTTTAAGTAAATAGCTTCATTATACCTAGTTTCAGCCAATCCAATTTCACATTTCCAATTCTTTATTAAAACTGTTTCTGTCCGTTTTAATAACTCCTCAACATTATCTGGAATTTTAGCCATATTTTTTTCCTCTTTTCTACATTATTTTAATTAATAGTTTCAAATACTATCCATATATAATGGAATCCTTTTTATTTTAACATATTTGTAGTTAAAAGTCAATTTATGTAAAACATTCAATTTTTAAACAAATAAGTACAGCCTATAAAAATATTATCTTAATTTTTCTTGAATTATTAAAATCAAAGTACTATTATAAATATGTTTAAAATAAACAAAAAAAGATATAATAAGAAAAGAAGCATAGTAGGTTCCGGTCAAAAACTTAACCTATACACTCAAAAGGGTGGTAACAAAAATGGCAAAAGACAAAAAAGAAGATGTTGACATAGATAAAATTTATGGTCATCTATGCAAAACACCAAAAGAAGAATTCATTTCAGAATTTAAAATCAAAGAAAAAGGATTAACAGATGATGAAGTTTCTCAAAAAATACATACATACGGATATAATGAAGTAACTCAATCTAAGCCCCAAAAATGGTATCATTATTTATTAAAAAGTTTAATTACACCATTTAACAGTATTTTATTAGGTATTGTATTGATTCTGAATTACACAGATGTATATCTTGCAGAAAATCCAAATTATGCTAACATTATTGTAATTTTAGTTTTAGTAACTATTAGTACTTTTTTAGATTTCTTTTCAGAATATCGTTCAAATTTAGCAGCAGAAGCATTAAAAGATTTAGTATCAACTACTGCAACAGTTATTAGAAATGGAAAAAAAGTAAAAATTCCTTTTAAGGACTTTGTTTTAGGAGATACAGTTGTACTTTCAGCAGGAGACATGATTCCAGCTGATATTAGAATAATAGAATCAAAAGATTTGTATGTTGGTCAATCAACTCTTACTGGTGAATCTGATGCAATCAAAAAAATCGAAAATACTGAATTACCTATTGATGAAGAAATTGATAGTCTTTCTGATATAGATACAATTTGTTTTATGGGTACAAATGTTATAAGTGGTTCAGCGAAAGGTATAGTAGTTTTGACTGCTGATAATACTTACTTTGGAAAAGTTGCTCGTACCTTAACAAAAGGAAAACCAAAAACAGCTTTTCAAAAAGGAATAGAAAATATCAGTAAACTACTAATCAAATTCATGTTAATTTTAATACCAATTGTATTTTTACTAAATGTATGGAAACATGATATTATCGTATCTTTCACCTTTGCAGTTGCAATTGCAATATGTATTACACCACTTCTACTACCTGTTATTTTATCTAGTACTTTATCAAGAGGTGCTTTACGAATGTCTAAGAAGAAAACAATTGTAAAAAAACTCGATTCAATTCAAAGTTTTGGTGCAATGAATATTCTATGTACAGATAAAACTGGTACTTTAACAGAAGATAAAATAGTCCTTGAAAAATATCTTGATGTTATGGGAAATGAAGATCTTAGAGTTCTAAAACATGCATTTCTAAACGCATATTTTCAAACTGGATTACGTAGCAACATTGATGAAGCAGTTATAAATCGTGGTGTAGAACATGGATTAGAAGAACTTTCAACTAAATATACTAAAATTGACGAGGTTCCTTTTGATTTTTCAAGGCGTAGACTTTCAGTTGTTGTAAATGATGGAAACAAAACACAATTAATTACAAAAGGGGCTGTTGAGGAAATACTTAATATTTCAACAATGGTGGATTTTCAAGGTTCAGTTTCACCTATTACAAATACAATTAAAGAAAATATCAAAAAAATTGCAAAAAACTTAAATAAACAAGGACTTCGTGTTGTTGCAGTATGTCAAAAAAATGATTTAGATAAAACATCAGGTTTTGGAGTCTCTGATGAAAAAAATATGGTTCTTATTGGTTTCATTGGTTTCCTTGATCCACCAAAAGAATCCGCAAAATCTTCTATTGAAAAACTTGGAAAAAATGGAATCAGAGTTATTGTTTTAACTGGAGATAATGTTGAAGTAACAAAATGTGTATGTGACAAAGTTGGAATTAAATCAAGAAAAATTGTTACTGGTGCACAAATATAAAAAAATGGACCGGGTACAAAATGCACTTTTTTACCAAAATAGCATTTTGTACCCGGTCCTATTTTTACATTTTTATATTAAGCAATTTTCTTTTCCAACAATCTCTTCAAAAACCTTTAAAATCTCATCTGTCAAATAAATTGCACCACATGACTTCAAATCCTCACCTATTTTAATTACAACACTTATATTGTTTTGTTCTCCTCCAAAAAATTTTATTGCACCTCTTAGTTTTGCTTTTTGTTCTTCAGTGATATTTGTGATATTTAATGTTAACATTTTAGGTTTTGATGCCCCAAAATTTTCTATCTTATTTGCTACAATTTTTGTTTCATCATCTTCCCTAATACTAAGTCTACCACTTATCATAACAATATTTTCTTCCACTAAAACATCTTGTGCTTTTAAGTATGTTGGCTCGAAAACTATAATTTCAGCAGAACCATATAAATCTTCAATGCTCACAAATGCCATGATTTTATTATTTTTTGTATATTTCTTTTTTACAGATGTAATTATTCCTGCAATTCTAACTTCTTGTCCATCGACAAATTTGGCAACTTCCTTGACTCTTACATCTGAGTTTTCTCCATCGGCGCCTATACTATTTATTTCGTCAATCTCTTTCATTTGCATAGATGATATATTAGTACTTGCAATTATTTGCTCTCGTATTTTTTGTAATGGATGTCCTGAAACATAAATTCCAAGCATCTCTTTTTCCATTGATAATAGTTCTTTTTCGTTTAATTCCGGTTGCTCTGAGAAATTGTATTTAATTTCTTCTAAATTATTTTCCGCTTCTGATGATAAGTCTGATGAACTTCCTAAGTCGAACATTGATACTTGTCCATCCATACCTTTTTTGTTATAAGATTGAATCGTATCTATTATAGTTTCAAATGACGCAAGTAATGTAGCTCTTGTTTCTGGAAATTCTCCAAATGTTCCAGCTTTTATTAAGCTTTCGATACATTTTTTATTTACCGCTTCTCCTGCCATTCTCTCACAAAAATCTGTGAAACTTGTAAAAGGTCCATTGGCATCTCTTTCTTTGATTATATTAGCAACTGGTTGTAATCCAACATTTTTAATACTTCCTAACCCAAAACGTATTTTACCTGATTCAACTGTAAATCTTGAATAACTTTTATTTATTTCTGGTTTCAATATTTCGATTCCAAGTTTCTTGCATTCATCTATATAATCAGGAACTTTGTCTAAATTTCCTAAATAACTATTTAACATTGATGCCATAAATTCAGCCGGATAATATGCTTTTAAATATGCCGTTCTATATGCTACAACTGCATAACATGCAGCATGTGATTTATTAAATGCATATTTTGCAAATTCAGCCATTTCATCAAATATTTTATTTGCAGATTCTGCATCAATCCCATTTCTTACACATCCCGGTACTTCAATGTTTCCATTTTCATCAACTTGACCATTTATAAATACTTCTCTTTCTTTTGCCATAACATCAAGCTTTTTCTTTCCCATTGCTCTACGAACTAAATCTGCTCTACCAAGAGAATATCCTGCTAAATCTCTTACAATTTGCATTACTTGTTCCTGATATACCATACATCCATATGTTACATTTAATATTGGCTCTAAACTTGGATGTGTGTATTCATTATGACCAGGATTTTGTTTTCCTCTGATATATCTTGGTATTTGATCCATTGGACCAGGTCTATATAATGAAACACCGGCTATTAAATCTTCTAAACAGTCTGGCTTCAATTCTTTCATGAAGTTTGTCATTCCTTGTGATTCAAATTGAAATATTCCTGATGTACTTCCTTCTTGCCACAATTTATATACTTTTTGATCTGACATCTCTTGGTCAAATTCGACATCTATGCCCCTGTTTTCTTTTACAAGATTAACAGTGTCTTTTATAACAGTTAAAGTTCTAAGACCAAGAAAGTCCATTTTTAGTAGTCCTAGTTCTTCCAATGTTGTCATTATGTATTGTGTTGAAATCTGATTGTCTCTTACATATAATGGAACATATGTATCAACTGGATCTTTTGTGATTACAACACCACAGGCATGTGTTGAAGCCTGTCTTGGCATTCCTTCTAATGCCATTGCTATATCTAATAATTTATGTATTAATTCATCATTATCATATAAATCTTTTAGTTCTTTGTTTTGTTCTAGTGCCTTTGGAATAGTTATATGTAATTCATTTGGAATCATTTTGGCAATTTTATCAGCTTCTGAATATGGAAAATCTAGAACTCTTGCAACATCACGAATTACCATTTTAGCAGCCATTGTTCCAAACGTTATAATCTGTGAAACATGGTCATGTCCATATTTTCCTGACACATAGTCAATTACTTTTTGTCTATCAACATCTGAAAAGTCAACATCAAAATCAGGCATACTTATTCTTTCAGGATTCAAAAATCTTTCAAAAAGTAATCCATATTTCATTGGGTCAATATCAGTTATTTCTATTGCATATGCCAAAATTGAACCAGCTCCTGAACCTCTTCCAGGTCCAACAGGAATTCCATTGCTTTTTGCAAAATGTATAAAGTCCCAAACAATTAAATAATAATCAACATAACCCATTTTTTTAATTATACCGATTTCATATTCTGCTCTCTTTATGATTTCTTCTGATAAATTTTCTCCATATCTCTTTTTTAATCCATCATCACAAAGCTTTTTTAAAAAATCATAATGTGTTGGAAATTCAGGTGGTACATCATAATTAGGCAATATTGTATGTCCAAATTCAAATTCAACATTACATTTATCAGCTATTTTTACTGTATTTTCTATTGCATCTGGAAATGCTGAAAAATATTCACTCATTTCTTCAGGTGATTTTACATACAATTCATCTGTTTCAAACTTCATTCTATCAGGGTCACTCATTCTTTTTCCAGTTTGAATACATAGCAAAATTTCATGATTATATGCATCTTCTCTTTTTAAGTAAT
The DNA here is from genome assembly GCA_934155265.1 of uncultured Clostridia bacterium. Lineage (GTDB taxonomy): Bacteria > Bacillota > Clostridia > TANB77 > CAG-508 > CAG-269. The sequence continues at coordinate 65,034 of CAKPGU010000009.1, read as the reverse complement.
GTGCGTCATTTGTAGCTACTAGCGGAATATCTAGTTTTCTTGCAAGTTGTACTAATTTTTGATTTGCTAATACTTGTTCTTTTATTCCATTGTTTTGAATTTCTATATAATAATCTTCTCCAAAAACTTTTTTATGCCATAAAGCAATCTCTTCTGCTTTTTCGTTTTGCCCATTTAGTAATGCTTGATTTACCGCCCCTGCTAAACATGCACTTAAACATATTAACCCTTCATGATATTTTTCTAATACTTCTAAATCTATACGAGGTTTGTAATAATAACCTTCTGTAAAACCAATTGAGACTAATTTACTTAAGTTTTGATAACCTTGCTGATTTTTTGCAAGTAAAATTAAATGGTTATATCTATTGTCAATATTAGGTTCTTTATTAAGCCTTGAACGTGGTGCAACATATACTTCACATCCTATAATAGGTTTTATTCCCTCTTTTTTGCATGCTTTATAAAAGTCAATTGCACCATACATAACTCCATGATCTGTTATTGCCATTGCTTTCATTCCTAGTTCTTTTGCTCTTACTGGCAAGTCTTTTATTCTGTTTGCTCCATCTAATAAACTGAATTCACTGTGTATATGTAAGTGCACAAATTCTGCCATTTTTCTAATTCCTCCATTTTTATTTTTCTTTTCTTGGGTTATTTTATCATATTTTTTCTTGATTTGAAATATATTTAAGGAAAAAATCCCAACAAGGTTTACATCTTATTGGGATCTTTCATAGAGATTTAACTATTATTTGTCTTTATTCATTAACATCATCATTTTTAGAAGATTGGAGTCTCCACCAAAGTCAAGGAAATCCATAAACGAAGTCAGTTTAACATAATACTTTTTACCTCGAACATCTCGATGAGGCTTAATTGCCTTCATCTCACCATTTTTTGCATTAATAGTAATTATATTATGATTATGTACCTCTGTCACATAATAATATTCCCCAGACTCTTTAATCAGGTCTCCTCTTTTTATATCTGTAGCTGGCATAATGTATATAGGAAAAATGTTTTTATTTCTTATTACATTAATATTTGTAATTTCATCTTTATTAGCATCAAAGATACTCCAGCCATTCTCGTTCATTACAGCAATTCCCATAATTGTACTTACTAAATTCTGATCTTCGTTCTGGCCAAATTCAATGTCCATATTTAAAAAATCTGATATAGTTGCTTGATTTTCCTTATCAAATTCAATCTTGTACACTATCTGCACATATCTATTTGTGCCATTATTTTGGATAATATCATTATTTTCCAACTTTTGAAGTAAATTGCAAGAATTATAATCTTTACATCCAATTTCTTTGCATGTCTCCCTTTTTATCCAATCAGCAACATCTACCTCTAAAGGAAGTTCGATTACATATCTATCATTTCCGTCTTTCCCCTTAATCTCACTCAATGACTCTATAATTTCAAAATCAAAACTTAGTACACTTATTTCTGATGGAGCTATTGATATTCCATAGCAAGGAATGTTGCCTCTAAAACGCATCCATTTTGAATTAGCTGTTATTGCATACCCCATCTGTTCATAGTAGATACCATCACATTCTCTATATGTGTTTAATGGGTCACAATCTAAATTTATCCATTTTCCTCCTAATGGACTAAAAAGTCGTTTTGGTGTTAGTGTTAAAGCTTCTGTATTATCCATATAGTCTATCCTTTCTTTAAGCTCTTTTACAGTAACAGTTTTATCTCCTTTCCTAAAGTATATTTATTCATATACATTTTAAGCTACAAAAGTCATTTCGCCTTTGACATGTATACTAAAAATACCTACAATAAATTATATTATAAATTTACATAAAAATCAATATTTTTTCCAGTTTAGGGAAATTTTGTACCCGGTACAAATTTGCCCTTGGAAAAAATGTACCCGGTACATTTTTCCACATTTTGTTTTCTCTTTGTTGACTTTTTATGTAAAGCATGATATAATTTTACAGATTGTTAGTATATAAACAGAATGAAACATTTTCATTCTATGTCGGAAAATATATACGTATATTAATAATCATCGTAACTTGAAAATACACATATAAAACAAAACGGAGGACACAATATGTTCAGTTCTTTTATTAGCACGGTTGTTCCAATTGTAATCGTTGTAGCAATAATTGCAATCATTATTGCAGCTTTTTTACTCATTGCAAAGTCAATGTATAAAGTAGCAAGCATTGATAAAGCACTTATTATCACTGGTGGTAAAAAGCCAAAAATTATCGTTTCCGGTGGTGCTTTTGTAATTCCAATTATTCGGAAAGCTGATACTTTCGACCTTTGCATGATTACTGTCCGTGCAGATGAAGATGAAATTCTGACATCTACTGCTGTTCCAATTGTAGCAGATTGGACTGCACAGATTCGTCCTGACGTAAGAGATGAACAAAAGCTTACAACAGCGATTATCTCTTTCAAAGAAAGAGGTAAAGAAGGTATCATTAATGATGTAAAACTCACTCTTATGGGTGCAGTTCGTGATGTTGTAGCATCCATGACACCTGAACAGATTCTTACTGATAAGGAGAAATTCAAACAGGAAGTAGAATCAAATGTATCAGATGAAATGGATAAAATGGGACTTGAATTAGTCTCTCTTAATATCCAGGATGTATCTGATAATAATGGATACTATGAAAACATTGCATCTATTGATGCAGCAGATAAACAGCAGGCAGCAGATATTAAAGCTGCAAAAGTTGATCGCGAAACTCGTGAAAAAACTGCTATTGAGCTTCAGTCAGCAGAAATTGCTGAAGCAAATGCAAGAAGAGAATCTGAACTTGCCAAAATGGACGCAGAGCAGATTGAAGCTGAAAAGCGTAAAGAAACTGACATCAAAAAAGCTCAGTATCGAACAGAAACAGATACTGCTCAGGCCAATGCCGAAGTTGCTAAAGAACTTCAGTTAACACTTCGCCAGCAGGAAGTTGAACAGCGTAAAGGTGAAGTTGAAGTCATGAAACAGGAACAGGCAAACCTTGCAGCCCAAAAAGAACGAGAAGTCAAAATCACTCGTGCAGAAGCTGAAAAAGAAACCATGAAAATCAGTGCAGAAGCTGAAGCTAATGTTAAAGCAATTGAAGCAGAAACCTCAATTAAAGTTGCTGAAAGTAATGCTAATGCAAAACGACAGGAAGCAAAAGGTAATGCAGATGTTGAAACAACACAGGCTGATGCACGTGTAGCAGTTGCAGAACGAGATGCAAGTGCAGTTAAGAAAAAAGCAGAAGCTGAAGCCGAAAAAATTAAAGCAACAGGTCATGCTGACGCAGAAGTTGTTAAAGCCAAAGCTGAAGCTGAAGCTGATGGTAAAAAAGCTGATTTACTCGCCGATGCAGAAGGTGTTAAGGCTAAACTGCTTGCAGAAGCCGAAGGTATCAAAGCTAAGAAACTTGCTGAAGCTGAAGGTGAAAGAGCTCTTGCTGAAGCTCGTGCAGCTAATGACAAGGTTAACTTTGAAATTGAGTCTCTTAAAATTAAAACAGATGCTCAAATTCAGATTGCAACAAAAACAGCTGAAATCATGGCTAATATTGGTCAGAATGCTGAATTTGTTAATATTGGTGGAGCTAACCTTCCAGGTGCAAATGGAAACTCTGGTAGTGGAAATGTCTTAATTGACACACTTTCTCAGATTCCTGGTCTTATGAAGATTCTCAATACCGAGAATCAGGCACTTAATGGCCGTAATGTTACAGCAGAAGTAAAAGATCTTTCCGATTCTGCACTTTCTGGACTTAGTGCATTACACGAAGAAAAAACTTCAATTGATTCATCAAGTACACCTGACAAATAAACATAAGTAATATAGTATTAAATATATTTTCCGACAAAAATTCCCTAGTAGATTTTCTACTAGGGTTTTCTTTTAGTTAATTTGGACATGTCACTAAATTACAAAATAGCAAAAAAGAACCGTCCCCAATTGCACAAAAAAACAACCCCCGCCTTAGCCGTAAGTTGTCTGAATTTTTAAGGACCTGTCTTCGACAGGTGGGTGTCTGCTTGAATACTCCTGGGCTTCTTACTACTCGAAATGTAATTATCATTTGCAAAAAGTGTAAGCTTGCACGCCATATCCAAAGTTCTGACCCCTCTTTAAACTTGTAGGTTCTAAAAATTCTGTGCTACACGTACTATGCAGGGCATTGTTTTTTTGCTTTTCGTTTTTGTTATTAATATAATAGCATATTCTTTTATCTATTGCAACCTACCTGAGGTTCAATTTTTTTAAATTTCATATGCTAGTTATATTATTTCTCATTTTTTCATATTTATTCTCTCTATTTTTCCTTTTTCGTTATTTGACATTTTTCATTTCACGTAACAACTGTAAAAATGCTAATGCTCTATGATTATGAGCTTTTTCATATTCTTCTGCATTTAATTCTGACATTGGTACATCATATCCATTAGGAATAAATACAGGTGAATATGTTAATCCTCCAAGTTTTTTGATATTTGAAGCAATTCTTCCTTGACATTCTCCTCTTGAAACAATTTTAGTTCCATCTTTAAGAAAACTTGTTAATACACATACAAATTTTGCCTTTCTCTCTTTATCTCCTGTTTTCTTAATATTTTCTAGCAATTTATTTAATATTTCTTCTTGGCTTGCTGAATGTGAACCAGTATATCTTGCTGATAAAACTCCTGGTTCACCATTTAAACAGTCAACACATAATCCAGCATCATCTGTTGTTATAATATCATATTCTATATTATTTTTATCACAATATTCCTTAACAGCCCTTGCTTTTATTTCTGAATTCTCTTCAAATGTTTTTCCATTTTCTTCGATTTCACTCAAAAATCCAATATCCTTTAAAGATATTACTTCCCATCTTTCTCCATTTGCTTCTATTATTGATTTTATATCTTTCACTTTATTGGCATTTGAAGTTCCATATATCATTTTCATATTAATATTTCATTCCTTTATAATCCCATTATTTCTTTTGCAACTTCATTTATTGTTTTTCCTTCTGCTGAAGCTCCCATTTTAGCTTTTGCTTCTTTCATAATTGCTCCCATATCCTTCATTGATGTTGCTCCAATTTCTGCAATTATTTTTTCTACTTCTGCTTTTACTTCTTCTCTACTTAATTGCTTTGGTAAATATTCTTGAAGTACCGAAATTTCTTGATTTGTTTGATCTATCAAATCTTGCCTTTCTGCTTTTTCAAAATCTTTTAATACATCTTTTTTGCTTTTTACCTCTTTTGAAATTATATCTAATATTTTATCATCTTCAACTTCAATTCCTTTATCCTTCTCTATTTGCAATATTGCAGCTCTTACCATTTGAATTGTATTTTTTCTTATTACATCTTTATTTTTCATAGATTCTTTTAAATCTTCCATTAATTTTTCTTTTAACATATAAATTCCTCCTTTAGCCAAGATTATATCACTAAAGTATTGATTTGTCAGCTTTTTTTGATATTTTTTATGTAAAAACTTTTTTTACTTTTTATATTATATTAGATGAGTCTAATCAACTATAAAGCCAAAAAAGAGAGAATCTTTAAATTTTTAAAGTTCTCTCTTTTATTGTTTGCATTTTACTCAGATAATTACTTGATATAGAGGGCAATTCGAAATCCCATTGTTTCTAACTTATAAATATCTTCAATTCCTAAGCGAAAACTTACAGGATTATTGTCTCCCTCATCAAAACAACTACCTCCACGTCTAACATGCTGTGAATCATCATGAAACTGTTCCTGTGTCAATTCAGAAACATTACCAGCTAAATCACAGATATTGTTAATCTGCCATTCTTTTTTACTATCTGTTTCAGCAACCTTTTTTATACCTTTCCATGTATTATCGTAATTTCCAAAATCAGTAGAATCACATGCAATCTCTTCATATGATTTAGCCTTTGATTTTATAATCCACTCTAATACTGAATCATATTCAGCTCCGAATATCAAATGGCTTTTTATTGCGTAGCTTGTTTCCATAGTAGCTGAAATCTGCATAGCTTCATCAAAATTAATGCCTGTCCAAGGTCTTTCACCTTTTACTGACTGTGGTTTACCTGTCTTCTCGTTTTTAGAAATATTATAACGAGAAAAATAAAATCCTCCATGTTTTTTTACACTTTCAGCCTGTAACTTCAGCTCACCATTAAATGTTTCATGATATAATTCTGAAGAAAATCTGTCTTTTTGATAATTTCTTCTTCCAAATTTTCTATTAAACACTACTCCATCTAATGTTCCATTTGCATCCAAATACCCTACCGGAATCCAAACGAATTGACTTCCGTCTGATAATCTTTCAATTACAAAACCACTATACCATTCTCCTGTAACATATCTGTAACCATATGGTATTGGTGGATTTTGATAATTTTGACACTTTCCAGTACCAATCATTGCTTTAATGATAAGTTCTTCATTTTCTCCCTTTGAAACTTCAAGATTTATCCCTTCTTGTGCCTCAAATACAAACTTCTTATACCGTTTCATGCTTTGTACCTCCTTAAGTAAATGTTTTAACGGTTTCAACATGACATTTGTCATTATGTTAATATAATACCATATTTTTAAATCTTTTTCAACAATCTTTAAATCTTTTCTCCAGCATCTAGTTTTCTTACTTTTTTATAGATATCTCCATCTTTTTTAGAATACTTTTTTTCTTGAATTCCGTCTTTGGTACACAACTTTACATTTACATATCCTTTATAAATTTGAGGATGTCTTAATATCCTATTACCATCAATTTTCACTGGTAACTTTGAAAATGCTATATAAGAAAATTTTTCATCTTCATATCCAAGTTCTCCTTTTTTTGATTTTTTGTGAATAGCACTTCTAAAAACTCTTGTATAAAATGCACACCAATCATCTTTTGCTATCTTACATTCTCCTTGATGACTACAAGGTGCAATAATATATCCTCCATTCTTTAATAATCTTTCTCTTACTTTCAAAATATTATTAAATCCTGCTGGAGTTCCTGGTTCTATAATTATAAGCAATTTATTTGTTGCATTCCACAGTTTTTCAATTACAGTTTCTTTTTCATTTTCAGGTAATTCATTTATCATATATGATGTTATAACAATATCAGATTTTTCTGTAATATTATCTTGTATCACATCAAAATGTTTCCATTTAACTTTACTCAATTCAGTATTACTCATAAGCTGTTTACCTATATTTATCATATTACTTTCACGTTCAAAACATTCTGCTTCAGTTATTTCTATCAAATCATTTATAGCCCAAGTTGCTGCTCCAGTTCCAGCACCTATGTCAAATAATGTTTCCAAATTTTCATCATAATTCTCTATTGTTTGCTGTACAGCTGTATATACAGCTGCATATGTTGCAGGCATTCTTGATATCGCATATGATATTGCCTCATTTTGTTCAGTTAAAAGTCTTTTTCCTTTTCCATCATTGTTTCGATATCTATTACTTATTATTTGAGCATTTTCTATTATTTCATTTGTTTTATTTCTTGCTAGCAAATCTTCTATTGCATTTTTTAATTCCTCAGGAATATCCATTTTCTTAACCCCTTTCAAAAATTTCTATTATTCCACCATAATCTATTACATCAATGCCTTTGAAATCAATTATTTTAAGCCCTTTTTTATTTATAAATTCTTTTATTTCTCCATTTATATCTATTTTATTTAAATCTCCAAAAATGATTATTTTATCTCCTAGTCTAGAAATTGCACCACCTATAAAACCATTTCTATTACTATAATCATCTGTATTTAACAACTTAATGTCTGGCTCATATCCTAAATATAAAACATCAATATTATGTTTTTTCAATATTTTGAATAACCCCTTATCTGTCACAATTGCTGAATTATCATCAATTACAGCTATTGAACAATTTGTATATCCTTGTGTTGTGTTTATCAACTCATATCCTTGTTTAATTAATTCTTCTTTTAATTTTGAATCAGTATATTCAAAATTGTGAAAAGCTTTTTTTCCTATTGTACAAACATTGTATTTTATGTCATATGGATATTTTCTTTCGATTTCATCATTTCCTTTAATTAGTTGCTCCTTTTTATCTTGTAATTTATCTTTGATATTATTAAATTGACTTGGTTCTATAATTATATTTTTTTCAGTTTTACATACAAATATATCTACATGTGATGATATTTCTTCATATACCTTGTTACTTTTATTTATTTCAATTATTTCATATCCTAATTCTTTTATTTTTTCTTTTTCAATTTGACGCATTCGCTTATCTATTATTATTTTTTTCATTTATTTCTCCTGATTTATACTTAAAAAGCTATCCTAAAAAAAGATAGCTTTATTACACCAAAATACCTTCACTCGTCCAGGAATAGCATTTGTCCTATTCTAAATAGTACATATGCTGAGAGCATTAACATTGGAAAAAATATTAAAATTTTAAGCACATCAAAGGTTACTGTTTGGAATTTCCAAGAATCATATGTTTGTATCAAGTCAATAGCAGACTTTATGAATAAATCCCATATTCCCTCATATATGCCTATTCCAATTGCTCCTATCATCATAATAATTCCCATAAACCGTCTTTTTGTCATATCTTTTCTTCCTTTCATATTTTGGATTTTGTATTATGGTTATGTATATATTTTACCAAATTAGTGCCTTAAAGTCAATGTTTTCAATTGTTTTCGAGTATTTTTATAGCACATTTAATTCCATCAACTGCAGCAGTCATAATTCCACCAGCATAGCCTGCACCTTCTCCACAAGGATATAAACCATGAACATTTACAGAATTTAAATCTGTCTTATTTCTTGTAATTTGAACAGGAGAAGAACTTCTAGTTTCAACTCCAGTTAAAACTGCATCATTATCTGCAAAACCATGTAATTTTTTATCTAATTCAATTATAGCTTCTTTCATTGTCTCTGATACAAATTGTGGTAAAATCTTATTTAAATCTGCACCAGTTACACCCGGCATATATGTTGGCTTCACTTTTCCAAATTCTACAGTTTCTTTATTATCCAAAAAATCCTTAACTATTTGTGCAGGTGCATTATAATTTTTCCCACCTAAATCAAAAGCCTTTTTCTCCAGCTCTTCTTGAAAATACATTCCATCAAGTGGTGAATTTTTATAATAATCATCAACCATTATATTTACAAGTAATGCACTATTTGCATTTTTTCCATCTCTTGCAAAATTACTCATACCATTTGTTACAATAGAATTTTCTTCTGAATTTGATGCCATGACCTGTCCACCTGGACACATACAGAATGTATAACAAGTTCTTCCATTTTTAGCATGATAAACTAGCTTATAATCAGCCACTGGCAAATCTTTTAACTGTGGATTTTCGCCATATTGAGCAATATTTATATTTTCTTGTAAATGTTCAATTCTTGCTCCTACCGCAAAATTCTTAGGATTTATTTCAACCCCTAGTTCATATAATCTTTTAAATGTATCTCTTGCACTGTGTCCTATTGCAAGAATGACACTATCGGTTTCTATTCTTTTTGAACATTTAACTGCTTTAATTTTACCATCTTTAATCTCAAAATCTGTAACTTGCTCATTAAATAAAACTTTTCCACCTTTTGAAATTATATATTCTCTAATATTTTTCACAACATTTCTTAAATTATCTGTTCCTATATGAGGCTTAGCTGTATATAAAATTTCCTTTGGAGCACCAAACTTAACAAACTCTTCTAAAACCTTCCTAGTATATAAATTTGAAGAATTTCCAGTATTAAGCTTTCCATCTGAAAACGTTCCAGCCCCACCTTCTCCAAACTGTATATTTGATGCTATATTAAATTTTCTCTTTTGGACAAATTCTTCTACATCTTTTATTCTTTCTTCTATTTGCTTTCCTCTCTCTAAAATAATTGGTTTAATTCCATTATCAACCATAATCAAACCTGCAAACAATCCAGCTGGACCAGCTCCAATTATTACAGGCTGATAATTACTTTCTCTATTTAAATTTATCTTTGGAAATTCGTTTGCTTCCACTTGTTCAAATTTTGTCTCTTTTTTCTTATTTTTCAATTCTACATCTATTGTATAATTATAAAAGATATCATCTTTTTTTCGAGCATCAATTGATTTTTTATAGATATACCATTTTTCTACCTCTTCTGGTCTTATTTTATTTTTTGATATCGCCTTTTTAAAAACTTGCTCTTCATTTAGGTTTTCTCTTATTTTTATATTTTTTAATCTTATCATAAATTCTCTCTTTTCTTAAATTATTCTTTTAATTCAATCATTTTGCAGATTAAATTGATTTAAATCTGCAAACATTTTATCATATTTATATAGAAAAATAAAGATATACTTTGATACTCTAACGAAATGTGATATAATTAGGCTGATTAAGCAAACTTTTATTTAGGAAGTGGAAACCAAATTATGATTTTAAAATATATAGTAAAAGACGAAAAATATCAAAATATAAATCAAATATTAAAACAAGAATTTCATATTTCTGCAAGACTGCAACATAAAATTATTGTAGAAAAACATGTATTTTTAAATGATATATTTGTTGATTCACGTTCAGCAGTTTCCAAAAATGATGTAATTACAGTTAATTTAGATTTTGACGAAGAAAGTGAAAATATTACTTCTACAAAGATGGAACTTGATATTGTTTACGAAGATGAAGCACTTCTTATTTTAAACAAACCTGCTGGAATTGCAGTACATCCATCAGTCTTACATTTTGAAGATACTCTTTCTAATGGTGTTAAATATTATTTCGAAAGTATTGGACTAAAACGTAAAATCCGTCCTGTTAACAGGCTTGATTTAAATACTTCTGGTTTAATTATTTTTGCAAAAAGTGAATATATCCAAGAATGTCTAATTCAACAAATGGCATCAAATCTCTTTAAAAAAGAATACACCGCTATTGCTTCTGGGCATTTTGAAAATCCAAAAGGAACAATTAATTTACCTATTGCTAGAAAAGAAAACAGCATAATAGAAAGATGTGTTTCAGTCCATGGTGGGCAAACTGCAATTACTGACTATGAAGTTCTACAAGAAATAGAAATTAACTCAAAATGTTTTTCGATTGTAAAATGCTATTTGCGAACTGGCCGAACACATCAAATTCGCGTTCATATGTCCGCGATTGGGCATCCTTTGCTTGGAGATACATTATATGGTTCTTCATATAATACTGATAAACCTGTGTCTGAAAAAAACTTGTCTTCAACAAAAATAATAGGCAGACAAGCATTACATAGTTCAAAAATTTCATTTGTACATCCTATTACCAATAAAGTCTTAGAGTTTAATTCAGATTTACCACTGGGGACACTCATTAATGGTAAAATTTTTTACCACTAGGGACACCCCTTTATGGTAAATTTTTTTACCACTGGGGACGCCCCTTTATGGTAAATTTTTTTACCACTGGGGATGCCCCTTTATGGTAAATTTTTTTACCACTGGGGACACCCCTTTATAATAAAAAAATAGCATAGAACTATATCTACACTATTAAAAATATAAGTAAATCTGTAAGCCGGGTTCTGTCATTTAAAATAGTCATTTATCTAGGACATATATCACTATATGCCTCAAGCCACGCAATTCAGAAGACGCCGAGCAGGCTTAATCTTCTACTTAGGTGTTGCTCCAAATGGGGTTTACACTGACCCAGCATGTCACCATGCCAGCGGTGAGCTCTTACCTCGCCTTTTCATCCTTACCTCTAAAAAATTAGAGGCGGTTATTTTCTGTTGCACTTTCCTTAAGGTCTCCCTCACTAGACGTTATCTAGCATCTTTGCTCTATGGAGCCCGGACTTTCCTCTCGTAATTCCTTTCGAAATTTACCAGCGACTATTTAATTTACTCTTTTGGTATTATAACATGTTTCAAAATAATTGTAAAGTGAAAAAAAGGACCGGGTACAAAATTTACAGATTAGTAAAAAATGTACCCGGTCCTTTTTTTCCTTTTTTTCACTTTTTACACAACAACATATCTCTTAGGAGATTTTGTAAGAGGTTCACAACCTCCTTTAGTAATAAGAACTGTATCTTCAATTCTAACACCAAATTGTCCCGCAATATAAATACCTGGTTCGTCTGTAACAACCATATTTTCTCTCAAAACATTTTCAGAATTAATACTTAAAATTGGTCCTTCGTGAATTTCTAATCCTACACCATGTCCTAATGCATGAATCAAATCGTAATTATGCAATCTAAAATCATTGTCAACCATTTTTGAAATTTGCTTTGTATTTGCATTATCTTTCATATCTTGCAATGCTTGCTCTTGATTTTTCAATACTAAATCATATACAGGTTTAACCTCCTCTGGAACTTCTCCAACAAAAATTGTTCTTGTCATATCTGAACAATAACCATTTATTTTACAGCCCATGTCTATTGTTATTATATCCTTATCTTGAATTCTTCTATCTGTTGGAACTGCATGTGGTTTTGATGAATTTTCTCCTGATGCAACAATCGTATCAAATGATAATCCTTCTGAATGTTTATAATAATAGTAATCTATTTCTCTTGCTATTTGTTTTTCAGTCATTCCTGGTCTAATATAATTTACAATATGTTCAAAACAATCATCTGTAACTTTACAAGCTCTTCTAAGATTTTCTATTTCTTCTTCATCTTTTACCATTCTTTGTTTTTCAAGCATGTTTTCAGTTTCAACTAAACTATTAATTTTATATTTACGAATATATTCTTTATATTTTGCATATGTCACATAATTTTCTTCAAAACCAACATTTTCACAAAACATAAAAAAGTTTTCATAATCATCTTTTGTTAGCCCTCTTGCATCATATACAACAATCTCATCAAATAAAGTTAATGTGTTATGCACATCTTCAATATATCTTCCATCAGTTATAAATAAATTCTCTTTTCTAGTTACTAATAATATCCCTTCTGCTTCGATATTTGTTAGATATTTGATATTTATTGGATTTGAAACTATCATCCCTTGTAAATCTAAGCTTAACAGTTGATTTCTTAACCATTGCATTTTTCGATTCATTTTTGATTACATCCTTTCTATTTTTTATAAATGCCCAATGTAAAAATTGTTCTCATTGTACCAATTATTAGTTCTGCTGGTAAAAACATACATACTAATGTAGAAACTACTATAAATGGTCCAAATGGTATGTATTCGTTTGTTTTTTTGATTCTGAAAACTAACAGAATTATTCCTATAATTGCTCCTAACAAGAATGACATTACAGAAATAATTATTATATTTGTAAATCCAAAGTATAGTCCCAATGCTGCTATAAATTTAACATCACCTAAGCCCATCGCTTCTTTTCCATATATCATTCCACCTATTAATGCTATTATTGCAAATATTGCTCCACCTGCAAGCATTCCAAATAATAAATCTATTGTTATTGCTACATTAGAAAATCCATATAAAAATGCAATTACAATTCCTACTTCAAAAATTGTTAAATTAAGCCTGTCTGGTATAATTTTGTGCTTAAAATCTATAACAAATGCTGATAAAAGCATTGGTGTTAGTATCGCATATTTTATTAAATTAAAGTTTCCTATCAAACTATCATGTATTCCAAAATTATATACTAATCCTACATAAATTGCAGATGTTACAAGCATTATAATGTAATTAGGTCTAAATTGAATTCTATGAGCTCTGAATATGTCTAGCGAAAACACTTTTTTATTTTCTGGCAATCTCTTATTCATCCAATCTGAAAATTGTCCTACTAACAATCCAACTATTGCAGCAACTATGTAAAATCCTATATGTGTATCATTTATGTACATTTTACTTTTACTTCTGTACGGCTATTAAACCATACACCCCTTCCTATGTTATTTATTTTCTATTTTTTTCATATATCTTTTTTTGATTGCATTTTCTATTGGCCTTTTGATTAAAGTAATCCAAATATCTTTTTCTGCAATTGGCTCTACCAAGATTGTAAACATTTTACATCTGTTTCCGCCAACCACATCTGTGAAAATTTGATCCCCCACAACTCCAATATTTTCAGGTTCTTCATCCAATATTTTTTGAACCCTTCTAAATCCTGATTTCATCGGTTTTTTTGCAAAATAGATATATTCAACTTGAAGCTTTCTCGCAACCTCTTTTACCTTTTCTTGTTTATTAGTATTCGATAATATATATAACTTTATTTTATTCTTCTTTAAATTTTCTGCCCACTCAACTGTATCTTGTGACAGATTTTTATCATAATCTATTAATGTATTATCCACATCTAAAATTAATGCATTTATTTTATTGTTTTTTAAAAAATTTATTGTAATTTCTCTTACATTATTAAAGTGTGCATTAGGATATAATATCATTTAAACCTCCTATTATCTGCCTATATATTAACAATCAATTTAAAATTTGTCAATATGTGTCAAGTTCATTATAAATCTTATAATCTCTCATTATCTTTCTAACATAAGTATTTGTCTCTTTATATGGAATATTTTCTATATCAGAGCCATCAGACTTTATAGTACCATTTTTAATCCATTTATCAACATTACCACTTCCTGCATTATATGCCGCAAGAGCCACCTCTATGCTATCATATTTATTTAGTAATGATGCAATATATTGAGTTCCCAAATTAATATTAATATCAGGATCTAAAATATTATCCTTGGTAAGATTTACTTGACTTCTATTAGCTAAATCTTGCGCCGTAGACTGCATAAGCTGCATCAATCCTTTAGCATTTTGATGAGATACTGCATTTGCATTAAAATTACTTTCAGCTTTTATCAATGCGTAGATCAAATTTTCCTCAACATTGTATTCCTCTGCATATTTGCTAACATATTCTGAATACTCTTTTTTATATAATTTCTTTTTCACTATTTTGTTAAAAGCTTTTGAGGATAATACTATCATCACAATTGTTATAATTATCAGTAAAATTCTAAATAATATATTAACTTTTTTTCTTTCTTTTTTATTCTTCTTTTTGTTCAATCGTATCTCTCCTTTAAATTTAGGACCGGGTACATTTTTTTCACTTTTTCAATTTTGGACCGGGTACATTTTGCACATATTTCTTTCACTTTTCTTAATAATCCTTATTTCATGCGACTTTCAGAGAATAAAGATGTGTCCCCAATTTTACAAAATTTCATAAAAAGATAAATTTTGTACCTGTCCCTAAATTATTTGCAGTCATACCAATTACTTGCTTCTGAAACTTCAGCAATTAATGGCACATTTAATTTGCATGCGCACTCCATGCATTGTTGTAAGATTTCTTTTACATCTTCTACTTCGTCTAAGGTTGCCTCTATCATCATTTCATCATGAACTTGAAGCACAATCTTAGATTTCATGTTTCTTGATTTTAGTTCTTTTAAAACATTTATCATTGCTATTTTCATAATGTCTGCAGCAGTTCCTTGTATTGGTGTGTTCATTGCTGCTCTACTTCCAAACTGACGTACCATGTAATTGCTTGATTTTAATTCTGGTATATATCTTCTTCTCTTAAATAATGTTTCTACATATCCGTTTTCTTTTGCTTGTTCAACTACATTATCCATAAAGTTCTTTATTCCTGAATATTGCTCTAAGTATTGTTCTATATATTGTTTTGCTTTTTTTCTTGATATGTGTAATTGTTCTCCTAGTCCAAAGTCACTTATTCCATAAACTATTCCAAAGTTTACAGCTTTTGCATTACTTCTTTGTTCTTTTGTGACTTCATCTATCGGTGTATTAAATACTTTTGATGCTGCTTGTCTATGGATATCTTCTCCGTTGTTAAATGCTTGCACCATATGCTCATCATTTGATATATGCGCAAGTACTCTTAATTCAACTTGCGAATAGTCTGCGTCTATATATAGACACCCTTCTGCTGGTTTGAATACTTTTCGTAATTGTTTTCCTAGCTCAAATCTTGTTGGGATGTTTTGAAGATTTGGCTCTGTTGAACTGATTCTTCCTGTTGCTGTTATTGTTTGATGGAAAAAAGAATGTATTCTTTTCGTTTTATTATTTATATATGGTTTCATTCCTTCTACATATGTTGAATTTAATTTCATTAATTGTCTGTATTCTAATATTCTTTCTATAACGGGATGTTCATCTCTTAGTTTTTCTAAGACATCTACATCTGTTGAATATCCACTTTTTGTCTTTTTTACTACTGTCAATTTTAACTTTTCAAATAAGATTTCTCCTAATTGTTTTGTTGAATTTATGTTAAATTCTTCTCCACAAAGCTCATATATTTCTTTTGTTAAAATTTCTAGTCTGTCTTTTAGTGATTGTCCATAACTTTCTAATTCTTGTACATCAACATACATTCCATTCCATTGCATTTCTGCAAGTACTTCTACTGTAGGCATATCTATGTTTTTAAATAAGTCTATTGCATCTATTTCTTCTAGTTTTTTCATTGTTACTTCTGCCAATTTAAAGACCTCTTCTGCATATAAACAATTTTCAATTTTTTCATTTTCTTCTTTTTGAGAATCTTTTTCGTTTACATCAAATAATGATGTTTGCTCATTTGCTTCTTCTTTTACACCTTGACTTTGCAAATATTCGGCATTATCTATTTCTAAATAGTCTCTTGCTATTACATCTATTGTATATTTACTTGTTGGATTTAGTATATATGCAGCTATTTTTGCATCATATACTATATTTTTCATTGTTATTCCAATTTGTTTTAATAATATATAGTCTTGCGCTAAGTCATATCCATATTTTTCGATTTTTTCATTTTCAAATATGCCTTTTAATTGATCTTTAAAACCTTCATGTGAAACTATATAATATATTTTATTTTCTGAATATATACTTATTCCTGTTATTTCTTTTTTAATTATATTATCAGAATTATTATTTTCTTTTGTTTGCAAGAAATAATATAATTTGCATTTTCCGTCCACATCTATTAATCTAGGAATTTCATTTGTTTCAATAATTTCAAAATGTTGTTCTTTAGTATCTTCAGTATTTGTTCCATTGATGCCATCACCCAAAGCATTTCTTAACCCAAATTTATCTATATATCTATTAAAACGAAGTTCTTCAAATAATTCTAAAACTTTAGGTCTGTCCCACTCTTCTAACTTAATTTGTTCTAATGTGTCTTCAATTGGAACGTTTGTATTTATCTCTCCAAGTTTTCTAGAAAGTTCAGCCATCTCTTTATTATTAACAATATTTTCTCTTTGTTTTCCTTTTAAATCATCTTCGCCCGCTTCAACTTTTCTATATAATTCATCTACTGTATGATATCTTTGAATTAGTGAAATTGCTGTTTTAGGGCCAACCCCAGGAACACCAGGAATATTGTCAGATGTATCACCCTGTAATGCTTTAACTTCTATTAACTGCTCAGGTTCTAATCCATATTCTTCAAGAACCTTAGCCCTATTATAATCCTCTGTTTCAGTCTTTCCTCCTTTAGTTCTAGGAATTCTGATAGTAATATGATCACTTGCAAGTTGAAAAGTATCCCTATCTCCCGAAAGAATAACAACATCAAGCCCTTGCTTTTCTCCATATTTTGCAAGAGTCCCAAGGATATCATCACCTTCATAACCTTGCTTCTCAATTATATCAATATTCATAGCTCTTAGAACATCTTTAATAACAGGCATTTGTTCAGCAAGTTCATCAGGCATTCCATGTCTATTAGCCTTATACTCTTTATATAATTCATGTCTTGCAGTTGGACCTTTTAGGTCAAATGCTACAGCTAAATATTCAGGTTTTATATCATCTAAGATTTTAAACATAATTGCTAAAAATCCATATACTGCATTTGTATACTTTCCATCTTTTGTTGTTAACATCTTACTACCCATAATTCCGTAAAATGCTCTATTCATTATACTATTTCCGTCAATTAAAACTAATCTACTCATTTAAGCCTCCTTGTTAATTTGGGACCGGGTACACTTTTTACTTTTTTTATGATTTTATAAATTTTGGACCGGGTACATTTTTTAATTTTTTTAAAAAAGTCCTCTATTTATGCGACTTTGCACTACTTAAGATCTGTCCCATTTTTGACATTTGTGCAAAAAAGAACCGTCCCCTTTTTACACCATTTTACAATATAGAATGGTAATGTCATCTGTGCAATGCTCATTACTATTGTAAAAAATGGTCCTGTTATATTATATAGAATTTCAAGTGGTGTACCTTGAAAATTTCTTGAGATAAACATTAGATTGCTATCAAATATTTTGTTTATAATATATGCTAATCCACATACCATTCCAACTAAAGCTGCATAATATCTTATGTCTGATGCATTTAATTCTATATAATGTGTTATGTTTATTAATAGCCCTAAATATACCATTGTTCCGTGATATAAAAAACTGTGCAAACTTACTATATGTAACATTGGATATGCTGGTAGTGATGTTGTTGGTAGTATCATAAATACGATTCCACCTATTATTCCTCCTGTTGCTAAAAATACATCTCCTACTCTTTTTAGTTTGCCTTTTGCAAATGAACTTAGTAGCCCTGCATATAATAATAAACTGCAATAATATAATGGTACATAGTTGTTTAAGTTCTTTATACCTCCTGTAGATATTTTAAATGATATCATTATAATTTCAAGTATCCACATTATTATTGTACATCTTTTTATTATTTTTCCTACTTCTTCTTTTGTTTTGTTCATTGTATTTTTTAGTGCGATTATTATCCATACTACTGTTATAAGTATTAGTTCAAAATGCCCTTTTGTGAACATTCCACATGGTTCAAATTTTCCTGGTCTTGCGAATAACATTTTATTTTCCTCTTTCTGCTTTATACATTTTCTTCTTTTTTCTTATTCTTTCTTTTTGCTTTCTAAACATATATCTATTATAATAAAATATTATAATTAAAAATATTAATGTAAAAATATCTGCTATTGGTGATTGCAATATATTTAGCAATAGTCCCAATAATGGTATATTTATTACTTTTTTTCCTATAATTTGATTGATTGATATTTTCTCTATATCTTGATAATAATTTTTATTGGATTTTGTTACATATCCTTCTTGTTCAAGATGATTGATTTTATTTATTCTGACTTTTCCATTAAGTTCATATGCAATAATATCTCCATCTTGTAACTCGTTTGTATTTGATTCATTTACTTCTTTTACTATAACTAAATCATTTTTTTGTATATCATCTTCCATCAAATCACTTTTCATGCAAAATAAACTTATTCCATACAGCTTAAAATATTCTTTTTTTGATATAGTTGTATTAATAAAAAATATTACATTATATAAAACACATATCATTATAATTACATATATAATATTTAATAATACCTTTTTTAATTTTGCATTCTGTAGAAATTTAATTTTAGAATTTCTAGCACTTTTGATTCTATTTAATTTTCTTTTTATCATCTTCAATTTTCTTTTTTTCTCTCCTATTTTCTATTTGCTCATATTTATGAATTTTCCAAAATCCTAAAATCAATAGTATAAGAATAATTACTAAAATTATTATTTTATTATCAATTACTAAAATTAGTTTTCCAAGTTTAGGAATTGTAAGAATACACTTTCCTTCAATATTTGAATATGATATTTTTTCGATATCTTCAGTGTTGTTGTTGTCTCCTTTAGTTATGTAAGTCGACTCATTCTCTTGAACTCCGTCTTCAATTTTTATAATTCGGTGTGTAATAACCTCTTGCTTTTTTCTAAAGGTTATTACATCACCTGTATTTAAGTCTTTGTTTTTGCATTTTTTTATAATAATTAAATCTCCATAATTGATTGATGGCTCCATACTACTTGATGTTATAATACATGCTTTGTATCCAAATATTCCTACTCCTTTATTTAAACTATCTGAAGAAAGGAATGCCAATATTATATTATAGATAAGAATAATTAGTATTACTCCTAATATTTTTTTTAAAATTTTTATATTTTTCTTTCTTTTGTTTATTGAATTAATATCGTATTTCATATTTTTCCTTTCTTCTCGCAAATTGATTATACTGCAAATCGATTATACCACAAATCAATTATGACACAAACTAATTATGCAATAAAAGATTATTTAATAACTATGTAATCAAATGCTTCTCCTACATATGTATCCCCATCATACAATTTATAAACAAGTTTGTATGTTCCTGTCATTAAGTTAGGCTTCATTTTGTAATAATTAGTTGTTGTAGACATAGGGTTTGATTCTGCCATTACATATTCTTTTTCTCTTTTGGTTGAAACCAAATTTTCTGATGTATAATCTTGAAAATCTACTAATGTATAATTTTGCGAATATTCTTCTGTATAATCTCTTCTGTATAACGAAACAGCTATATTGGGATTTGATAATTTTGATGAATATTTAACAACACTTACTAATGTATCTGTTTTATTTGCATTCATTGCTGTATCTTTTTCAATAATTTTGCAAGTATCCATTGTAACTGCTTTTAATCCAAATGCCGAATTTATAATTCTTACATTTAAATTTATTTTATCAGATGCAGTCAGTCCATAATAAATTCCATCAGGTGAACCAAATGATTCTATTTCTATTACATAATCTCCAGTTGCTAAGGTATTATTTCCAGAAGTATTCATTTTGATCTTTGCTAATACATCAGTAACTTTATCTGCGATACATATTCTCGTTGTCCCATCAACTCTCGGATAATATAATTTTCCATCTAATTCAAAATTCACTCCAAATAAACTGTCTATATTTAAACGGTTTCCGTTATTATCATATATACTAATCTTTATTCCTAATTTCTGATCAAAATATTGAGTATCATAAATTGTTTTTGAATCGACAATCGTTTGTGTAAATTTCGTAATTACATTTAAGTTTAATGTTTTTCCTAAATATAATGTTTCAGGTGTTAAATTTCCATCTAATTGAATTGTTGCATCTTTGTCATTATAAACAGTATAAACCATATTATCTCTTTGAATTCCTAGAACACCTAATAATGTTTGCCCATCGTCATCTCTTAATTCCATTAATAATGAATTATTTTGTATATTATCTGTAAGGCTACTATCTGCAAAATTTATATGGAATATAAAATTTTCATATATTAAATCTTTTTCGCTATTATAGTAATTATCGCTTTCTGCACTTTCATTAAATTTTTTGTCATTACTTCCCATTGTTATAAAATCTTCTAAATTATACTCAAATTTATTATTTGCTATATCTTCTGCTGTGACAATATAATAATAATATTTATTTGTTACCATATCAAGCATTGTTAACTTAGTATTTTCAGGAAAAACATATGGTAAATTATCAGAATCTCTTGATACTAATGTTCTTTTATATGTTTGATATTCTTTAGCATATTTACTCTCTGAAAAATCTTCTACATATAACGAATAATATGTAGAAAATGCACTCTTAGAAGTTATTGTTGTCTCTGTTGTTGTGAATAATCCAAATTCCTGACCAGGTGTAATTGCCGCTTCATAAAAGTCATTTTGATATAATGCACTTGATAAAGTAATTATTATATCAATATATGATAACTCATAATTTAAATCATCTATCGGCTTTAATACTTGTAACCTTATTCTTACGTCTCCAAGAGCTTGTTTTGTTGTTATATTTTCTGAATGATAAA
The DNA here is from genome assembly GCA_934155265.1 of uncultured Clostridia bacterium. Classification (GTDB taxonomy): domain Bacteria; phylum Bacillota; class Clostridia; order TANB77; family CAG-508; genus CAG-269. The sequence goes on along the minus strand of CAKPGU010000009.1, from coordinate 43,368 downwards.
AACACAAATTTAATGTTGGTGTTGATGATGAATTATCTTTACTATAATCATTTTTTCCTGTATACGAACCACCATTTTTTGTTAAAAATTCAGTTTGTCCTTTTGTCTGCCATCCAACATTACCAGTTTTCATTGTTAAACCATATATGCTATTTGCTTTTTCATCATCAGGTTCAATTGCCTTAATTTCATCAGGATCTACTAATGATATTCCATTTGCAAGTCCTGCTGAAAATCCATTTAATACAAATTTTAAGTTCGGATCTGAAAATCCTTGTAATAATAGTTCATACGTTCCTAATGTTGCATATTTAGAAGCTGTTAGTGAAACTTCAAATTTCGTAACATCTAATTCTTCTCCAACCAACCAGATATAGTATACATCATCTTTTGGTGTTGTGTCTACATAGTTTATTTTTATTTTTCCACTTTCATTATAATTTGTATAAAAACCATCTATTGTTATATCATGATCAGTCGTATGTTGTGCCATAACATATGAGTTAGATGAAAAAGTTCCTGCATTTGTTATCTCATCACCATTGTTATATCCTTCATGATAAAGCCCTGTACTTGTACTTGGATTAATTCTATTAGTAAATAATCCAAAGAAAAACATTCCATGAACTTGTCCATAAGCTGTTGCTTGCTCATTTGTTGCAACATTTAAATTTTTGCCTTCTAACATATATATTCTATTATCTACATTTTTCTCAGTTACATCTCCTGTATCAGGATCTATAGTAACTTTAGCAGTTTCTTCTGTTCCATTAACATCAACCATACTATCTAACTTTTTAAGTAAGTTTGCACCATTACATAAATATAAAATTGAATTATTTTTCATTTTAACTTGGTCAACCCTACTTAATGAGAAAAATACTGATGAATACTCATTTGTTCTATCTGTTGTTCCTGATAAAGATATAGCTGAATTACTTATTGTTGCACAATTAGCTCTTTGGATTGATATGTTGCTCTTAGGATTATCTGCAGTACCATAATTTTGTATATCAATATAGCTCTTTCCACTTGTACTTGATGCATTTCCTGAACCAAATATACTTCCTTTAATATCAAGTTTTGTATGGCCATTTCCATTTATTTGTATATTAATTCCTTTTGTTACACTTATAAATGAGAAATCATATATTTCAGAACCTGCCGCATTTGCTTCTCCTCCACCAAATACTGTACCGCCAATTTCTATATTTTCTTTTTCAAGAGATGTATCTCCTACTGTGTCATATCCAATATTTGTTTGAGTTGTCCCATATACAACAGATGTATTAGCTCCACCATAGACATTTTTTCCAATAACAGCTCCAACGATATTTACTGTACTTGTAGAATTATTATTACTTTCAGTTCCAGTTGCAGCTTGGTTTCCTCCACCAAATACATTATTGGTTACATTATTTTTTCCTTCCATTATTAAATTAGTATTTCCATAAACTATTGCTGATACACCATTTCCACCTGCATATAAACTATTATTTAAAGTAGAATTTTTTACTCTAACATATGTATTTCCTGTAACAGTTCCTTCATTTCCACCGCCATAGACATTATCCGCTACACTTCCATCTGTAACATTTACATTTGTATTAGTGTTAATTCCTGCTTGGTTTCCTCCACCAAATACTCTTTTTTGAACTTCTCCATTTATATTCACTTTTGTTTCGTTACATATAGCTTGATTTCCTCCACCATAGACATCTTGAACATTTCCACCATTTATAGTTACATTTGTAGTAGTTGTTGTTCCACCTTGATTATTTCCTCCATATACGTTACCTATAATAGATTTTGTGTAATTAACTGAATCTCCATTGCTATTTTTTCCTTCAATTCCATACCCTACTGAAAATCCTTCTACACTTTGCATACTTAATATTTCAAATTCTAAACTATATGTTCCACCAGCAGATATTGTATTTGATCCCCAATATTTATTCTTTTCTGTTAATGTGTATATCCCATTATTTACTTGTATATCTGACTGTGAATAATTATTAAGCAATGTTGATTCTGGTGCAAATATATTTGCATTCCAAGTTTCTATTGTTTTTGATGTATTATTTTTAAACACAACACTTATTTTTGCTAAAGTTGGATATGTTGTACTTTGCCAACTTTGAGTCTTTGATGCTGTTGTTGTAACAGTCATAGTTACTCCTTCATCTGAACTTGTTGAAGTCGCATCATTTGTTGTTACATGACTTTCATTTACATCTCCACTTGTATTAGAACCACCAAATGCAAAACCGATATTTCCTCCTTTTGTTTGAACATTTGTAGTTTTTACACCAGCTTGATTTCCTCCTCCAAATATATAGCTAATTGTTCCTCCTGTTGTAATTATATTTGAAGTCGTTGTTTCTGCTTTATCACCACCACCATATACACTTGAAATTATTCCTCCATTTATATATAAATTAGATACTATTGTTGTTCCACCTTGATTGTTTCCACCATATACATTTGAAGCATTTCCATTTTCTACATATACATGGCTCGAAGTTACTGTTCCTGATGAATCTGAACCACCAAAGATTTTTTCTGCTATTCCACCTTGTAAATATATTGCTCTTGTTGTATCATCTTCACCTGTTGAAAGTAAATCTGCAGATTTTCCACCATTAAATGCATTTGTTACATTTGCATTTTTTAATAAATACACATACACACTTTTAGTATTAGTATCAATTCCTGCTTGATTTCCTCCACCATAAACTGTATTTAATGTTGATTTATTATTTTCTCCTATTCTAACTTCTATATTTCCATCTATTGTTCCATTTATATTACTTCCGCCAAATACACTACAACTTTCTAATTCACATCCATCTACATTTACTTTTATATCACCTGTAACAATAGCAGGTGTAGTAGAATTTCCTTTTCCCCCTCCAAATACATATCCAGTTATAGATATCGTATTTACAGTTGTATTTGAATCTTTAATATTAACATTTACATTTCCACTAATCGTACCTAAAGAACTTCCACCATAAACATTTCCATAAATATTTAGATTATTACTTGTATCTTGTATATTTACTAAAGACCTTCCATTTACTTTGGTTTCAGAACCAAGTCCTCCACCAAATAATGTATCTACACTTGTATAATCAAGTATTTCTTGGTCTGATTCTGTTCCTAGCCTTCCACCAGTTATATTAAGTAATGTTGAACCAGATACTGTTCCTTTTATATTAGAACCTCCATAAATAACTCCATTTACATTACCATTATTCATCGCAATATCTACAGTTCCATAAATATTATTTTGATTAGCACCTCCATAAATATTGTTTTTTACAGTTCCTCCCAAAACATTAATATTTACAACAGTTGCTCTATCATTTTCATCATCTTCTTTAGGAAGAAGCTTATATGTTAATAAGTAAAGATCTGATGTAAAGTCACCATAGTAGTTATTTGATGCACTCCAATTTCCTTGATAATCATATCCTAAATAAATTGTTGCAGTTTGCGTTCCTCCCCAGTTGCTACGATAGCTAACTTGACAACTTAATTTTTTTGAATTTGTTCCACTCATAGAAAAAGCGGTTTTATTATTAGTTACTATTGTCGCATCTGCTATTACTTCACTATAGCTTGAAACATTAGTGATATATACATATCCTCCTGTTTCAGCATTTTTTATGTAATATTGATTATTTCCTGCACTCTCAAAAATCCATTTTGCAGAATTGCTAGGTTCTACTGTTGTTGAAAATGCTTCATTCGTTGCATTAGTACCACTTGCTGCAAATCCATTTCCACCAGTTGCATCTATTGAAATTAAATATTCTTTATCTGTTTGAAAACTAGATGATTCATTTGATATTGTAAGAATAGGCTTTCCTTGTCCGCTTCCACCTGAAGCAGAACCTATTATTCCATAGTTTCCACCACCAAATACATTGTTGTGAACTACTGCATTTCCATCAATTATTACATAAGATCCATCTGTTTGTCCTGCATAATTTTCATTTCCATTTGCACCACCACAAACACTACCAGCATTAACACCATATAATAATAAATTTGTATCTGTTTCTGTAATCTGCTTGTTTCCACTTGTATCTGTTGTATATGATGCTCCTACATTTGCATCACCACCAACATATATTAATGAATTTCCTGTTAATTGTCCATTATTACTTGAAGAGTTTGCAGCAACTCCATTTGAACCACCACTTATACTATATTTTATACATCCACCTGTTACTTGTATTATTCTATCACCATAAGTATGTGTATATCCTGCACCACCTGTAATATTAATAATGTTTCCATCTTTGATATACATATATGTTTTATACATATCTGAACTTCCTATATTAAGTCCACCAATTACATTAGCAATATTGCCACCTTCTACAAGTAAATATCTATCAGATTTATCATAACCTGTTTGTCCAAATCCTCCAATATATATTCCTGCATAGTTTCTTTCACTATCATCTCTTGTTGATTCCTTATTGAAAAAGTCTACTCCAATTGTTCCACTTTTCACTATCATAGTAATTACTAAAGCATTCGAATCATTTTGTGTATATGGATTATTTGTTGCAGTATTAGTTCTTGATGCTATTCTATTATACATTTTTAAACTCTCATTATTGTTATCTTTTCTATCTATATCATTTCCTACAACCATTATTCCATTTGCTGTTGTACTAGTTGATGCATTATTATTTGTACTAGCTCTATATAATTGTGCGGTATAATATATTCCTGATTCTATAATCAATTTATATTCTGAACCACTACGATTATAATATCCACCCTGTATTTGAGCCCATGTACAATTATTTGAATTAGTTGGTACAATTCCTCTACCAATTCTTAAGTTATACATATTTCCATATATACATGGTGATACTGCATTTGTTCCATCTGTTGTTCCACTTGGAGAAGTATATGATGAGCTTGAATATACATATAAATAATCTAATTGTAAATCACTATCTAATGTAATATTTGAACTTCCTGTATTTAAATATGTACTTGTACTCCCATAATTTTTTCCATTATATAAGCTTGTTAATGTATAAGATGTATTAGGTCCTGTTAGTCCACTTATAGCCAATGTCCCTTGCATCAAAACGACAATATTTACTTCTCTATTTGAAGCTTTTGTACAAGTTTTTATATTAGAATTTAATTTACTGTTTATATTTGTCCAGTTATTATCTATTGGACTACTAGGAGTTCTCCCAGAATTTGTACTACTTCCTGATGAGCTTACAAATACAACATTTGCTTCTATCCAATCAGGATACAAATTTATAACATAATTTTCAGAACTATCTTTAATATTATTTGCACTTGTTTGTAGTGTTTGTACAAAAGTATTTGAATTTGTACTTATACTATTAGCATATTTGCTATTATTTGTTTTCCAACCATTAAATCCTCTTCCAATTGGTCTATTCATAAATGGATTATCAATTAATTCTATTGATATATTTCCATTGCTATCAATTGGAATACATTTTTTATAAGATACTAATGTTTGCAATTCTGTATCTGATATTGTTCCATAAGGTGTATAATCACCAATAGTAATTGTTGTATCAAAAGAATTTACTGTTAATGTTGTAAAACTTGTATTATTTATATTGTTTCTATTTGTTGCACGAAATGTAATTTTAAATGTAAATGTACATGTATCACTATTGGATAATAAACTTGAAGCATCACTGCCTGTTACTGTAATAGTATTTGCCCCAATACTTACACTCACTCCACTATTTGCACTACTTGTTCCGTCTGCATAATAGTAATTTGAAAAATTATTGTTTGGAATTTGTGCTTTAAATGTCCAACCTGAATCTGCTTTAAATTTAGGATATTGTTGTCTTAATCCATCTAATCCACTTACAGTTATTGTTACAGTGTCTGTTCTACTATAATAAGTAGTTTGATTCCAGCCCCATCCAGTTTGAGATGTTGAAATACTTCCTGTTGCAGTTCTTTGTGCTGTTGCATTTAGAGTAACATTATATTCTTCTGGTACTGTGAATTCAGTTAAATCATAATCATATCCATAATAATTTACTGTTACTTCTTTTAAATTGCTTTCAGTATATTTTCCTGTATTTTCTTTAGAATTCTCTTCTGTATAATTTAATCCTAAATAATAATTTTTGTCTGATTCATAATCGTCAATTTCAAATTTTGTATTTTCTCCACCAACTGCATATGTTGATATTTTGTTATTTATATCTTCAGTCGTAGTTGGTTCATTTGTAGTTGCTGTATCATTTACAACTTCTGCCTCTTCTTCATTTAAGACCTCTGGCATATTTTCTTGCAATATCAAATAAGATTTTAATTCTTGAGTTGTAAACTCTATTTTGTTTGTTTCTATAGAAATATCTGTTAATTCTTTTAATGTTTCATTTTGTATTTCAAGTACATTGCAATTTTGAGAACTACCTTCAATTATTGGAATTTCAATTTTTAATGTTTGTTCATAATCTTTAGCAATATATTCTTGTTCATTTGAAATAAGTTTTATATCATAATTTCCAATAATTGTTTTATTAGGATAATTTTGTTCCATTTCATTTTCTATATCTATATTTGATGTATCTACCTCATTTACCTGCATTGCTGTATCAGATGGCATATAGCCTGAAATTATAAGCTTCTCTGAATCTTCGTCATCTTTTAATATTAATTTTTTATTATATAATATTTGTATATCATTTTTATCGTTTTCAATAGTGTCATACTCTACATTTAATGTTGTTTGTAAATTCTCAAGTTCCTCTTGTGTTAAATAAATCTTTTCACCTGGCAACATTTCAACAGACTTATTATTTAAAGATTCTTCTTCTATCTGTGAATCATCTGTCTGTAGTTTCTCTGTATCTATAATTTCTTTTTGTGTAACAATGTATTTTTTAGCTATCTTTGTATTTACAACTTCAGGTAGTGTAATTGAATATCCACTTTCTCCCTCGTTAAAAGCCTCTATATTAATTATTTCATCACTTAACAAACCGCCATTATCAATAAAATTTGCAGTTACTTCTATAACTTCATTTGCTCTTGATTTAATAAAAGCTCTTATCATTACAATTATTAATATAATCAAAAAAATTAATACTAATATATCCTTTTTCTTTATTTTTTTCATTTACACTATCTCCACTTTATTGTAATACCTTTTTTATTTCGCAAAGTTGTTCAATATCTTCTATTTTTAGATTTGCTCTTTTCATATTTATAGCCATTTGGATATTTTCTAGTCTAGATATAAGTGAATTGATATTATTACTATTCAAATCTTCTTTTTCTATATTAAAATTTAATAATTTATATCTATCTTTTATAATTATAGTAAGATCGCTCTCGTCAGTAATTCTAGTATGACTAATAAAATTATTATACGGATTGTTTAAAAAATCATTTAATTCTTTCACTTTATCATTAAGCTCTTCATGTTGTATATTTTTAAAATTATTTATTATGCATGATGTTAAATATACATAATAAGAATTTGCTAGATTTAAAGCATCATACACAGTGCAATTCTTATCTAATTTTTCATAAATTTTATTATAGAACTTATTCATATCTAATTCTTTATACTTTTCTCTTATAACTTGAATTAGTTCCTTAGCTTCAGGAAGCTGCTTATTCTCTATTTTTATAGTTCCAAAAAGACCTCTTTTTGTTGACTTTTTATTTAATCTCTTTAATTTACACTCTAGTTTTTCTATCTCTTTTTTAGTAAGCATATATGACTTTTTATAATTTTCTTTTTGTTGATAATATTGTTTAACATCATCAACAATAAACTTAAATTTCATATAATTTTGATATTCATATAAAGTATTCAAAAATCTACTAATATTTCCTTGAATCTCTTCACTCTCATATACTTTATCACCAATCTCTTTTGGTAATACCTTATTAATATCTGCATCAATCTTTTCTTTGGTAAAATTTTTAACATTTAACTTACCATTCAAAAATTTATCTTGCATGTCCCATGCATCAACAGCCTTTTTGTCTATCAACTGTCTTTTCAAATCAAGATAATTTCTCTTAACCTCTTTAGAAGTCACATCAAGTTTTTTCAATTTTTCTACTTTCTCTTTTTCAAAAAATTTATCAATTAACTGCTCTTTATTCAAATAAATATTTCTAATATTTAATTCTATATGAACAATAATATCAGGACATTTCCAATAAATCTCTTCAAACTTTTCTTTTAAAATTTCGGAATTAATGATGCCTTTTTCTAGCTCTTGAAAAAAGACCCTCATGTAATCTTTCACATATATGCTATAATCAAAATCATTCACCGAAACCTGAATTCCAACCATCGAAAACATTTTTATACATGATTGAATTTGTTCATTAATATGATTCAAATTTTCTTTGTAATATCTTGATATAGTAAAAATTGCCCTGTCAAGCCCCATTTTTTCATACGATGTTTTTTCTTCATCTAGTAAATCTAATATATAACTTATTGTTTTTAATCTCTTTTCTAAATTCTCTATCTCACTATTAGGAACCTTTTTAGTTGCATTTTGATATCTTCTTTGCAATCTAAGATGAATTTCTTTTTGATATCCTTTATATTCCTCTTGTAATTCCTCTATTTTTTCTTTATATATCTTTATATTTTTAGGATTATTTTTGGGCATTGTTGCTAATACTTCTTTACTAGCTTCGATTTTGTCAACTATATCTTTCAAATTCATTTTTCCTTTGTCCTTTCGCCATTTTTTCTATGTGTATCATATCATAACATATTAAAAAAGTCTACGAATTTTATTAATTTTTTACCATTGGGGACACCCTTTAGTGGTAAAAAAAGTTACCAGTAGGGACACCCCTTAGTGGTAAAAAAAGTTACCAGTAGGGACACCCCTTAATGGTAAAAAAAGTTACCAGTAGGGACACCCCTTAATGGTGAAAAAAGTTACCAGTAGGGACACCCTTTAGTGGTAAAAAAGTAGTATTTAAAATAGTTAATTAATAAATATAATCGAATATGTATTAATTATATTAACTTTTTAATATACTTTTTACCATTAAAAGGTGTCCCTACTGGTAACTTTTTTCACCACTAAGGGGTGTCCCCATTGGTAACTTTTTTTACCATTAATGAGTGTCCCCTCTGGTAAATTTTTATTGTCCTTCTGGTAATCTAAATTCAACTTTGAATGTTGCATCTGATCCAGAAGCTGAGTTTTCACAGTCAACATCTTGTCCTTCAATCCACATATAAACTCTCATTTTTGTAACACCTTTCTTTAATGAGAAAGCATTTTCTTGTGCTGTCATTGCAGCTTTTGTAGAATAACTTGGTGTTACCTTTGTAAAGCTATCTATATCTGTATTTCCGTTATCAAAGTCTTTACCATAGAATGAGTTTATTAGTTTTATACCTGTATCTATTTTTTTATTTATTCCATAAGCAGGTATAACCGCACAGTCTGTTTGTGTAATTGTTATTTTAGATCCTTCTGGGTGGCTTGTTACTCCCATTTTGTATGTACCTTGTCCATATGTTACAGCTGATTGTGTATGTACATCAGAATTTGGTTCCCAAATATATGTTGTTTCTTGTGCATCTGTACCAAATGATACAGCTGAATTTTGTCCTACAAATGTATCTTGTCCAGCATTTTCATCCGAATTACCTTCTAGTAAGAATGCAACACGTGCTGCATTTTGTATTCCTCTATCTGTTGTTTGATCTTTAAATACAACATGTGAGTTTTCACCTAATATAACATTATCTTCATCTTGGTTTACTTTTAAGAATATATCAAATGCAACATATTTTCCATTTTCACCTTTTGTATCAGTTTGTTCTGTTGCTGTTAATGCATATTCACCATCAACTGGATCAACTGAACCATAGAACATTTCCATCTTTCCATTTGTTACATTTCCTGCTGTAGATACTGGTTCCATAGTTGTTGGTAATTGATTTGTATCTGCAGTTCCATTTGGTGATGTGTACCCTGCTTTTAAATCTTCTAATTTTAATATTGATTTCCAGTCAACACCATTTGCTGATATTTGCAAACCATTTTGTGCTGCGATATTTACATCAATATCATCAACTGTTACAGTTCTGTTGGCTGTAAACCATGCATAAGTAGATGCTGTTAATAGTATTGCTAATAGTAAAAGCAATAGTATTGCTGATTTCAAATTAATTTTTCTTTTGCTTTGTTTTTTATTCATCTTTTTCTCTCCTTTTTTCTCTAGTCCCTTTTTTAACTAGTTGGCATTTTTTACTATATTAGTAGTATATATTATTGATTTTTTCATGTCAACTAATGTTACAAAAGTAATATAAATGTAATTTCTTGTCATTTTTGTAATATTATTGTAATATTTTTGTAATATTTTGCGTTTTTTGTAATTTAGTTCTGTCTTACATGTTCTTCTGTAATATCCATGTGCATTTTCATTTCTCCTCCTATGATGTTATCTAAACAATCCGGGTCATCTCCTTCTATAAATACTACAATTGTAAATTTATCAACATCCTCAGGTGCAAAATCTTTTCGTTGTTCTACTGCCACTTCTTTTTCAGAATAAAATGGTGTAGTTCCTTCTTCAGGTTCTCCTGTCTTATTATTTACTTTTGCATATAATGTCATGTCATCATTTCTGTAAACCATAACTCGAACTGCTTCGTCTGCATTTTTTATAATATCGTCAATTGATATCTCATACCAATAATTGACAATTTCACTTCCTTTATTTTTTATGTAAAAACTATATGCAAAATAATTTTCTCCATTATGACTTCCTTCACCTATTTTGTTTATGTCTTTTGGTAGCCATTTCACTGAAATATTATCAATAAAATCTGCAGGTGTTGCTTTCAATATACGTTTATCCTCATCATCTAATGACTCATACATAACAAGACCACTCTTTTGAGCAAAAGCAGGATCAAGAGATATTGTAAAACTTCCACTTTCATAAAAAACAACTAAAATAAAATAAATAGTTATTAAAAATAATGTCATTATTACTAATCCTGTTTTTATAACATTTATTTTTTTCTCTCTTTCACGAATTTTTTCAGACCTTAATATAATTTTATCTTTATCTTTTTCAAGATTCTTTTCTTTTTTCTTCATATTACAAATTCTCTCCTTTATAATTTCACTTTAAAATGATATTTTTGAATTATATTTATCTTGCTTTCTACAATTATCTATGTTAAAATAAACAAAACAAAAGAAAGGAACAAAATGAAAAATAATAAAAAATTTATATTACTATTAATAAGTATTTTAATATGTTTGATCATCTTCTCAATTGTGCAAATCTATGCAAAATATCTTACATCAGCAAAAGGAAAAACTGATCTCACAATAGCAAGGTGGAATATATCTGTTAACAATAAATCAATCAAAAATAATTCTGATATATCATCAGCAATCGAGCCAATATTTAAAGGCAACTCGAACATAGCCCCTGGCATTATTGCCCCAACTGCAGAAGGATATTTCGATTTAGTTTTTGATTTTTCTGACGTTGATGTATCTTTTAAATACGAAATAAATGTAAAAGCTGATGAAACAAGTTCAGTCACTGATCTCGTTGCAACTGGATACTCCGTAATTGATAGTGAAGATATCCCTGTAAACTGGGAAAAACATACTTTTGATACATTTAATGAACCTATAACTGATAATGTTTTACTTGGCAGTAATCTTACAAAAAGAACTATACGTATATATGTTCTTTGGAATGATGATGAAACAACATCTCAAATGACAAATGACCAAGATACAGAATCAACAAAACAAGATGCACCAGCACTTCTTGATGTTAATATTTCATTCACCCAAATTGCAGACTCTAATAATTCTGAAGAACAAGAAACTACTTAAATTAGTTTCATTGTTCTTCTTTTTGTGTCGCTATAAGTGTCATTTTTATTTCAATACTATTTTTTCCTGGATTTAAAGAATAAAATTCATAAGCTTTGTTTCCCCAGATAGTATCTAATTCATCTCTATTTTCATCTTCTGATTCAAAATCCCAATCTAAACTAATTGAAAATTTGCCATCACCTGTTCCTTCGCTTAATAAACTATCATCTTTTTCTATTTTTATATTAAATGGATATTCTGTATTCATTTTATTTACTATATCTTGCGTAGTTGGTCCTTTTTTTTCATTTACTATAAATTTCTCTCCCATAATATCAAATTCTTCAATTTGATAACTTAACACTGCTTTTGTTTCCCCTTTGTTATGTACTTCAACAACCTTTTCAAATCTTTCCATCCCAGGGTAAATTCTTCCAATATTTACTTCTAGATTTGAAGTAATTTCTCCTTCAGTCCCGACAAATTCAACATTCCATGAACTAACATGTGCAGTTACATCTGTCGCAACTCTTGTAGCATATATGAACCATGCATAAGCATTAAATAATAATAACAAAATTAAAATTAGCATATTTTTTATTTTTACTTTTTTCATAATTTTGATAAATTTATGCATAGTTCTTTCTCCTTTCGTTAATCCTTATCTTCTTTTTCTTCCTCTTCCTCATCATCACTATCATCTTCACTTGGTGTCATACTATTTATTTGTTTAAATGTTATTAATACTATTGGAACAAATATAACAAAATAGAAAACATAATTATTCGAAATCATTTTTTGTAGAAATGTCAATACATCTAATTTACATTTAATTTTTCCCATAACTTCATTTTGAGTTATCTCTGGATCTTCTTTTGTATTTGCAATACCTTTTGTAATTATTCTATAATTCTCTCCATCTTTTTCAACAGAAATAACCTGGTGTGTTACAACTTTATCTTTAAAACTGCCTTCCTTTCCTGTATATACAATATCATCTCCAACTTTGATATTTTCAGGAGCAATTTCTTTTGATAACAATACATCTCCCACATTATATTTTGGAACCATACTTCCTGTTGCAACAACAAAAATTCTGTATCCTCCAAGTGAAATCTCATTATTAGTAGTTCTCTGTAAAACTGCAATTATTAAAATTAGTGCTATAAATATGAAAACAATTGTATATATAATATTTCCAATAATCTTTAGTACCTTATTATTTTTTATTTTTTGTATTTTTTCGTTCATTTTAATTTTTCCCTTCAACCATTTCTTCATATAAATCTATATGCTTTTTAAATATCTTTTGTATATCTTGCAATACAGCCATTTTTTTATATCTTATTACTTCATATTTTTCAGCAACTAATTGATGCAATTGCTCTTCTGTTATATCTTCATCTAGGTCAATCATCTTATCTAACATTTGTTCCAATATTATTGCTTTAACTTCCTTTTTAGTATCTTGCTTTTCTGTTTCATCTTCATCTAATGTTTTCATTACCAAATACTGAAGTAAAAATGCCTCATCCATCATCTTTTTTAATTGACCATCATCCATATAATCTTTATTTTCTTCTGAACTATTTGTATTTTCGTCAAAATTATCTTTTATGAACTCCCACAATCTCATAATATATTGAAAATGTACATTTTTTAATATCATATTTGTTTTTCTAATCGGGTCTTTAACTAATGTAACGTGTAATTTATCAAGTATCTTATATACATCATTAGACTCTACATCAGTAATCTTTCTTTCGATTGCCTCAATTCTTTCTAACATCTTTTTATTTTCTTCTTGCGAGTCTTTTCCCTGTGAATCCAATTTTGAACTTATTGAAACATTTATGTCGATAGCTTCATTTTTTAATTTAGATTTTGCATTATATTCTAATTGCTTATTATCTTTATTTTCATCGTTTTTCTCCATGCCTAATGATTCCACTAAAGATTGCTTTCTTTTATTTACAAAAAATTTTACATTTTGAATCAAAGTATATGCTAGACGATTTTCATAAGTATTGTAAGTTTCTTCTTTTCTTACATTCAGTAATTTAGACGGAATTACATTTCCTGTTTTTTCTTCAACTGTTTGTATAAAATTTGTATTTTTAGATAAATGTTTTATTGTTTCAACAGATACCTTTCTTGTTTGCTCTATTTTAACAATCTCTTCTTCATTTTGAATAAAACGATTTGGTGTCCTAAAAACATGGTCTAAATGAGGAATAACTTCTTCCATTAAATTAATCCACTCAACATCTCTAGTTATATATTTTTTTTCAGTTTGTACTTTTAAACTAGATTCAGAAGACTCTATAAATTTTTTATCATTTTCTTTATTCGAATCATCATATAATTCTATTACCTCTAAGTTTTCCAACAGACCTTCTCCCCTTCCATTATATTATGACATTTTTTTCAATCTTAATAAATACTCTATACATTCTTTCATCTTATTTTTACCAAATGTTGTATTTAAAAATTGTATATAAGGGTCTATTTCATCTCTAATATATGACATATTTAATTGTTCAAACTTTCTTAATATTTTTTTAGCTATAAAATAATCAACTCCACTAACTTCATCTCCACCACAAGCAACATACACAGGAACAAACTTTTTCATATGTGCTACAATACGATTACCAAATGCAATACGGAAATGTTGTATTACATAATTATCCATTTGCTCAATTTTATCTAAAGTCTCTTGTGATATAGGATTTTCCTGTATCGCTGTTTTAAATAAATTATCTAAATAAGAAAAATTAATTCCTTCTGCCTCTGTTTCAATAGGCTCAAACGGAACACTCTTATCATTTATATCTATTGGCATAGCTCTATCATATACTTTATCTGTTACAGCAAAAGTTGAGTCATCATTATTGATTGTTCCTATATACCACATATTTGATGGCACTTTTATCTTTCCACCTGTAATATATTTAGGATCTGTTTTCCAACTATTTGGAACTAACTCTATAATCCATTCATCTCTATTTGGCATCTCCAAAATAGAAAGCATCTCTGCAAAGTAATACTCTACACGAGACAAGTTCATCTCATCCAAAATTACTGTATAAACCTCATCAACATAATCTGCAATATACATTTCTTTTAACATTTCAGTTTCATTGAATTTCTTTGTAAATTCATTAAAATACCCAAACATATCTGTTCTATCTCTCCAAGATGGCTGAACAGATGCAATACAAGAATCATGTCTCATGAATTTACCCCAAGCATAAGCAAGAGATGTTTTACCTGTTCCAGAGATACCTTGTAAAATTATCAATTTTGTAGATGCTAGTCCAGAAATAAAGATTCTTACCATTTCTGGTTTATAATATAATCTTAATTTTGATGCAGCAAAATTCCTAAAATTTGCACACAATTCTGGTAATGTAAATGAATTTCCATAATCTATTTGTTGATAATCTTCAAATCTTAAATCAATTTCATGTAATTTAGAAAATCTTATATCAGGATTATCAACACCTTCCTCATCTTGCTCATCTGGCTCTATTTCTGCTGATTCATCAGGCTTTAAACCAAGTTGAGACACCTTCATAGCCATAATATTCTCTTTTTCCTTCATTAATGTTGTTACTTGTTTATTTAATGATGCTACTTCTTCTAATAATTCATCTTGGTCAATTGCTTTTTTTCTAAATTTCACATATTTTCTAAATAGCAAATATATTAGTGCAATTATAAGACCAATAAATATTGCTATACACAAAATTGATATTACAACTAATGCCCACTCTGGAACTGAAAAGTCTCCTTTATATGTATTTAATATATTTTGATATGATTTTATATCAAAAGTTTGTTGCAATCCTGTTCCAATACCTCTAAAAATAGTTATTGCCCCAGAAAAGAACTGTTTTAAAAATTCGTATAAAAATTTCGAAAATGTTTCCATATTTTTTCCTTCTTTATATTTCTATTATATTATTATTTACTTCGTCATTAAATCTCATTACTTCACTATATTGTTTTGAGTCCTTATTAATTATTACAAATTTGAACATTTTTAAATTTTCCATATTTTTGTAAGTTACTTCAAAAGAATTATCTAAAACTAAAGAAAATCTATATCCTTCCCTCATAAGCTCATAGACTTTTTCTTTATTTTCAATAAAATGCTCATGTCTAATTTTAAGACTTATTTTGTCTTGAACAGCAACATTATCTACACTATTTAACAACCCTTTAATTTTTTTAGGTTTTTCTAACAAAGTCTCCGCAAACTCTACTATATACTGCTTTTTAAAATTCTGCTTTATAATGTCTTTTATTATTTGAACAACAATTAAATAATATTCTACAACTAATTTATCTTCATTTGTAATTCCCATATTGAATACTTTATTTATAGCTAATTCACTATATTCCATCGGAAATTTAATTTGATGTTTTACATTAACCCTATACACGTTCGGCTTGTCTTTATAATTTGTTATTTTTAATAAAAATTCATTTGAATTAAATCTTGTCAGCAATTCTTCTTTTTTATCTTTTAGTACCATCAATTCATTATATAAATTTTCTTCAAATTCCCAATTTTCTTTATTTAATAGCCTTTTTCTAAGTTTTGATATTTTTGATATTTTACTTTTTAGATCTTTGCAATATACAACATCATCAAAATATAAAACATAACAAAAAAACACATGCATTTTTTCAATTAACTCTATATCCTCAAAATTATTAGAAACAGCATATTCTTGTGTTTTTCTTAATTCATCTAAAATGGTTCTTCTAATTGTTGTTTCACCATTGTTGAAAAAATTGTAATACCTAGAGTTTATATACGTATCTGAATAAATATCATTATATTTCTTACTATATTTTTCTTCAAAAACTAATTTCATATATAATTCTATTTGTTTTTTTGTTAGTTGAATATATTCACTCATTATATTAATTGTCATATTAGTACTATTCCTTTCTAAAAATTTAACAGCTATTCACTTGTAATAGTTACTATTGATTTATTATTATTATTTGGATATGTATAATTTTTTCTTACATCTACTTTATATAACCTTATCTCTCTACTTGAAATAGCATCAATTTTAATTGTAAAACCGCTAATATAAGTATTTCCATCTATTGAAACTGTCGTCATATCTGTTGCATCTGTATATGCATTATTAGTTACATCAAATAGAATTTCCCTTGGATCAAATTGAATTTTTACAATAGCAGAATAGCATTTCTTTTTTTCATCATCAGTTAATTTTAAATAAGTATCATAATCTATTTTTTGCCCTTCAAAATATGATCCAAAAGCTTCTTTTACATTATAATATGTTAATGTATTTGTCATACTTAATATCATATATGGACTTTGTTCTTTATCTGTAATTTGATAAGAAAGCTTTTCTTTTCCTACAACTAATGTAAACTTTCCTTTTAAAGTTTTCTTATATGGAGCAGTAGAATTAACTTCTATTTCTACAACCACCTTGTCACCCGTTGATAATTGTGTGTTTGGTGTTATTGTCAAATTGAAGAAATCTGCATTTGTATTTGCAAGTATAGTTCCTGAAGTTTTACTCAATTGGCAAATTGCATTATCACTGCATTTATATGAAATATTATAACCTATATCATAAGATGCAGATTCAATATTATTATTATTACTATTCATATTTATTGTTATCATATAATCATCTACACCAGACCAATTGTCAACTTGATATACTGAATTATTTTCTGAAAGTTTATCACTATTAAAATAAAATTCTCTACTTCTTACAAAATAATTATTTATTGTATTTGTTACATATCTTCCAAAAACAATAACTATTGACAATAAACTTAGTACAATAAGTGCTAAAATCACAATTTGCTTTTTTTTATATTTATTATTTAATTTAATAAAACTTCTTTTTTGATTTTGCATATTGCTCCTTTTCTCTTTATAAATCCACTTGATGCGAATTTACACTTATTTCTAATGCTTCTATTATATTCTGATAATTTGTTGTATTATAATTTTCTGGAAAACGTATAACTAATTGATATGTATTAGTTTTTGGTTCTTTGTAATTTAGCTCCTCAGTTTCAGTAGTTATATTCCTAAAATATGTACCATATTCATCCTGTTCTATATTATTTGTTTTTATTATATTACTTGCACCATTATCAGTATAATTTTGATTTTTATATAACTCATAAGTCAATGGTAAATTAGTTGTTGTTCTAATTGTCAAATCATATACCATGTCTATTTCAGCTGTTTTCTCTCCTTCTTGATTACCTATTGTAAATGTGTAAACATATGCATCATTTTGAGGGAACAATGAATCTAAATTTAGTGTCATCTTTTTATAATCTTCTTTTAATAAATAAAAAGCTATATCCACATTAGCAGTTGATTGTGCTTCATTTTCATATTTTGATAAAACAAGTGTAACTATCCTTATTAATATTAAAAAACACAATATAAGAATTACTAATTTTGCATATAGTATTTTTACTTTTTTATTCATATTAAATCTCAGTCCTTTCCTAAGATTTTTCTATTTCATCTTTTTTAGAAGCAAACTGTAATGCAACTCCTACAAGGAAAATAAAAGCAAAAACAAGTCCTATTATCTCTGGTGATAATAGAATTTTTCTCCATATACCTATTTTAGGAATAACATAAATAACCCTTCCTAAAATTTGTTCTTCAGTAATTGGTTTATCCTCACTATTATTTGCATCTCCTTTAGCAACTAATTTGTTACCATCTTTTTCTATAAGCCTATGTGTAACAAAATTGTCACCATCTCTATATACAATAATTTCGTTTTTGTTTACTTCTTTTGTTAATTGTACTATTACAACATCACCAATTTCTATTGTATTTGACATACTTCCTGTTGCAACCTCAAAAAATGTATATCCAAATAAATTAGAATAATCATTTTTTAATACTTTTATTTGTATAATATAATAAACACCTATTATAATCAAAACAGAAACTATAAATAACAAAATATTAAGAACATGTCCTATTATTATACTTATTGCTTTTTCTTTGTTCTGTTTTGCCATATTCGCTCCTATAATATCTATTTTTAACTTTTATTATATGGATTTATTTCTTCTCCTAAATATTGACTAACATACACATTTATTGGAACTTGACATTCATTATTCCATGTAGCTCCCAAATTGGCATCTTGTTCATTATTGTTATCATTAGCTGACCATTCTATTTCTACTGTAACTTCATTAATTTTTTTTGCTTTGATTTCTTCTAATGTAATTACTCCTGCATAAGTATTTGGAGCTACTTGAATTAATTCTTTTCCTTGAAATGTTTCTTTTATAGATTTTATTTGTATATTATTATTTGTTAATTTTTCTTCATTTAAGTTTATATCATATCTAACAGACACATCTGTGTCTGTAGGATTAATACTTATTTTGAAATTTCCAATTAAACCAGGAGCTAAGTTTCCTGGTTTAACATGTTCATTTTCTTGTATTTGTACATTATCTATATTAAATTCTACATCTGTCCCTTTTGTTATGTCTGTTGAATTTACTAATATATTCCAAGTTCCATTTTTTAGTTTTACTTTAGCATATAATTCACTATGAAAAAGCGCATATATACGTACTATTCCATATATTAATAATAAAACTATACATAAACATACAAAAATAAATCCCTTTTTTGCGTTGTTTTTACTTAAAGTTGTCATATATTTTCTTTTTCCTTGGTTTGCTCTTTTGGGGCACTTTCTTCTTTTTGTGTTTCTTTTTTGGCTTCTTTTATTCCTTTTGCAACTACCATAGCTTGATTAACAAATGCTAATAATGCAGGGAATACAATTAAAAATAGAAATCCCCATTTTGATTCTACAATTCCTAATACTGTTCCCATTTTCTTAATAGTACTTGCTTCTGATGATGGCCCTATAACATATTCACTTGATATTTTGTGTTCTCCATCGTCAAGTACATAATTTGTTTGCTCTTGGTTTATTTTTTCTACTTCTACTATTTCACCTAATTTTACTTTTATCTTTTGGTTGTATGTATCATAATAAAAAACTTTATCTCCTGTTTTTATATCATCTGATTTTTCTACTATAACCAAATCTCCTTTATTAAAATCTGGTTCCATTTTCTTGTCTGATACAATTACTAATGATGTATCTCCAAATTCAGTTACTTTATAGTCATTATATGACAATAAACATACTGTTAAAAATATTGCTATTATTAAGTAAACAATAAATACTATATTTGAAATTATTTTTTTCATTTTATCCTCCTTGTAAATTTCAAAATTTATTTACAATATATCATAGTATATATTTTTTTTCAACATTTTTTGCATAAAAGTTTGCGTATTTTTTATAGTATTTTTTGAGAAAACGCAAAATAAAAAAAAGCCTTAATTTTATTATTTATTTAAGACCTTTTTCCGTTATAAAATTTCTATTATGTTTTGGTACTGCAGGTGGAATCTCATATTTTACATCAAAATATTTAAAATCTTCTAATGTATCATCTTCTAAACAAGCTAAATATATATCTAGTTCATCTAAAGATTTACAAGCTGTAATAATCGCTGGATGTAAATTATAATTCCAAAACAATTCAAGTGCTAATTCCAAAGCTTTAGATTTAGAGCCATTTTCTCTCTCTCTAACAAGTTTATATGCTTCTTTAAATCTTGCAACAGGAGTACATTTATAATAATCAATTGATTTTGTATACAATTTATTAACAACTCCCTGTAATGAACTATATCCTTCAGGATTACTTAATAATATATCTTTAACTTCATTTATATTATAAGGTAGAATTACTCTTTGTTGAATTTCTGATATTACAAGTGTATTCTCAATAAAGCGAGAAGTTAACTCAGAACTTTCAACAATATCATTTTGTTTTATTTCTTCATCTTGCTCGACTGTTTCATTTTTTGTTTCTTCATTTGATTTTTTTAGTAATTTTGAAAAGTCTGTAGTACTTATTTGATAAACAAATCTTTCTATAACTTCTGTGTTACTATAAACATTATTAATGTTTTCTGTAAATCTTGCATTGTATTCTTTTATGTTTTGTTCTAATTGCTGCCTCTCTGAGCTTTTTATTTTATCTAAATAATCAATTAAATTGTTTAAAATCGTTATATTGGAATTAGATTTATTTAACGCATTAGTTGATTCATTTAAATAAAAAAATGATTCATCTTCAGGATTAATTTCAGATTCAAACGTAACATCTGCCATTATCCTTTTTATAAACATCAAGATTTGCTTATTCAAATTTTTTTGTATTTCTAATGTAGATGTTAATGAAATTTTTTCTAGTTCTGTTAGTTCATTAACGTTTTCTCTATCGGAAAAGTTTATCATTCGTATCCTCCAAATCTATTTTAATTTATTATAACACTGTTGAAAATAATTGTAAATAGTTTTAAAACGTAAATTTTGGACCGGGTACATTTTGCATTAAGTGCAAAATGTACCCGGTCCAAATTTAATCACAATCTTACCAAAAAAAGAACCGTTCCCATTTGAACGATTCTTTATGTATATCAAATTATATATTACTAAGGACCAACGCCTGGTGCTGTAGTTTCTTCACCTTTACATAGTCCCATATTTAATTCAATTCCTCCACCATGTGATGCATAGTTAACACAGTCTGGATCTTGTCCTTCTAACCATACGAACATTCTTATTCTTAATGTTGTATTTTTTAACATTTTAAATTCTTTAGCTTCTCCTGATGAATTTTTTGTTTGTATATATGTTTCTGGTGTTGTAACACTTAATAAATTATTAACTTTATTTGTTGCTCCTGCAGTTGTTTGAAGTGAGATTTGCTTTGTTAATCCTGCATTTGTTGTTCCATCCCAGTTATATAAATCTGCATATGTTTTTGAAGCTGATGCTGATGTTAAAGCATATGTAGGTATTATTTCTGTAGCTGTATATTTTGCTTTTCCAGTACCATCTGCTGTTGCTGCTAAATATCCAGCTGGATCTCCTGTTTTCCATGTAATATCATTATAGTTTGTTACAATTGTAGAAGCATGTGCGTTTGCATTTGGTTCCCAAATTGCAACATCTTTTATATTTACACTATCTCCTGTTGTTGCTGTTATTACAGCATCTTTACCAGCAACTACATCTGCTGATCCATCATATAAAGCAAATGCAACTCTTGGTGTGTTTTGTAAACCTGTATCTGCATTACCACCTTCTATAACTGTAACTGAAGAATTTTGTGTTAATTGAAGTGTTTCTGTTGTTGTTCCTTGTACATCTCCTGCACCAGTATCAATACCAGAGTTTCTTAGGAATAAGTCAATTGCATAATATCCTGGGAATTTAAGATCAGATGCTGATGTTATTGTTGATGTTGGGCCTTCTACTTCTGTAATATCTGCTAATTGCCATTTTTTATTTACTTGTGTTGCTGTTCCTCTATAAAAAGATATATCTGTTTTCCCAATTCCTTCAGCACCATTTGTTGAAGCAGGAATTAATTCTGTTGGGATAACATTGTGATTTGTTTCTCCATATAATTTTTTCAAATCACTCATTGTATATTGGTCAAAGTCAATTTCTTGTGACCAGTTTTCTGCATCTAGAGAAATTTCTAGACCTTCTGCTACTTTTACTGTTCCCTCTAAGTTAGAGATTGATACATTTCTCTGTGTAGAGAACCATGCGTATGTTGATACTATCAACATTATTGCTGTAAATGCTACAAGCAATATTAAAGAATTTAATCTTCTTTTTGAATTCTTTTGTTTGTTTTGTTCCATTTTTTTCTTCCTTCCTTTTCTTTTATTTTCTTTATATTTTTAAAATTTTATAAACAATTTTATCTTTAGTCTTGCTGAACATCGGCATTCTGCAAGATATGTTCCTCGGTAAAAGTCATATGCATTTTTATTTCTCCACCAATCAAATCATCTTTGCATTCTGGATCATCCCCCTCTACCCATATAACAACAGTATATTTATCTATGTCGCCAACTTTGAAGTTCTCTGATAATTCCAACATTACTGTATCATCATTTTTAAATGCTACAGTATCTGGTTCAGGTTCTCCAGTTGTCTTGTTGTTTTTTGCATAAATTACTTTGTTGCCATTTTTGAAAACCATAACTCTGATTGCCTCATCTACATTTCTTACTACATCATCTATTTTTATAGTCGTCCAATAATTAATTGTATCTTGTCCCATATTTTCTGCATAGAAAGTGTATGCTATGTAGTTTCTACCATTATGTGATCCATCGCCTTCATTATCTATATTTTCAGGTAGCCAGTTAACTGATATATCCGTAAAGTATTCTATATCTTTTGACCTTAAAAATGTTCTTTGATACTTGTTGGCTTGTTCTTCATATATAACTAAACCACTTTCTCTTCCGTATTCACTATCAAGTGTTACTGTAAAGTTTTCTCCTTTATAAAATAGTGATAAAATAATATATACATTTATCAGAAATATTATTATCACTACCAATAATGTTCTAAAAACTTTATGTCTTATTCTTTTTCTTTTTTCTTTTTTTGCCTTTTCCTCAATTTTTTGTCCTGCGGTTGTTTGCTCTACTTGCTCATCAAGTGTTTGTTCATTTTTTCTTTCTTCATTTGCCATATTTTCACCTGGTTCTTCAAAAAATATTTTTATTCAACAATCTATTAACATTATACTTAGACTTTAGATTTTTGTCAACATTTTTTTCATTACATTTATGTTACAAAACGTTCACATTTTTGTAACACAAATGTAATATTTGAGTGTTTCTATTTATTATAAAACCTTTATTTAAAGCGATTTTTCGCCTTATTATTTTTATTCACCTTTATCTGCTCTATTTATTGAGCTTGTTATTTTTACATATATTTCTATTGCCTTATTTGAATCATTATCAGAATTTTGATAGAACTTATATGCATTTTTTCCAAATACCGTATCAATAGTATCTCTTTGTAATTTTTCTGCATCAGTACTACCAGCCTCATAATCCCAACTTAAATTATATTTAAAAGTTGCTTCAGCATTTGGAGTTGCCTCGGTACTAACATATTTACCTGATAATCTATCCTTGTCAAATGTGTAACTTATATTAAATGGATATTTTGTATCATCAGAAAAAATATGTGTTGTATTCCCATCTGTAGTAATTGAACCATTTGCCTTTAAATCATCTAAAACCTCTTCTCCAAAAATTTTTACTGATAGCAATTCATACTTAATAATAGTTCCAGTTTTTCCAATATTATATATATGAGCAACATCTTCTCTTTCTGGCATTCCCGGATATAATTCATCTATTGTAAAAATTGCTGTTTGATCCAGAATTTCATTTTCATCTTCATTAACATAGTAGGATACATCCCAAGATGTTACATCTCCGTCTAGAGAGCTTAACTTAACATCTTTAGTAGCACTCCACCATGCATAGGTATTTACTATTAATATTACAGAAAATAGCAAGATTAATCTAATTCTAGTTGCTATACTTCTTTTCGTAGCACGCCTGAATTCACGTAATATATTCATAAATCCTCCATTCTATCTTTTGAATCTAAAAAAGTGTTATATTTTACTCATCTTCGTCATCTGATTCACTTTCTGTGTCATCTGTTTCATCTATTTCGCCAT
The DNA here is from genome assembly GCA_934155265.1 of uncultured Clostridia bacterium. GTDB lineage: Bacteria > Bacillota > Clostridia > TANB77 > CAG-508 > CAG-269. Next base: position 18,811 of record CAKPGU010000009.1, on the reverse strand, counting down.
TATATTCTTCTTGTTCTTCGTTATCGTCATCTTCATCTTCATAATTACTTTCATCATCTAAATTTTCGTAATTCATATTATTATCATCTTCTTCAGCATCATTAGCTTCAGCTAATTGCTCCATTTTTTGTTTTACAGACATTCTAAAAGAAATAAATACATTTAAAACTAAAACACTAATAATAATAAATAATGAATATATATTTGTAGCCAATTTATATAATACTGTTAATATTTTAGATTTAAATATAACAACACCATATATTTGACTTGCTTTAATTTGAGGGTCTTCCATACTTGAACTATGTAATCCTTTTGCATGGAAATTTAAGTTACCATTTTGATCTGTATCAATTGCAATAACAGAGTGCATTATTATTTTGCCATTATATTCACCATATGTACCTGAATACACAATGTCGTCTCCAACTTTTATAGTTTTAGGATCTACTTCCTTACTAACAACAACTTCGCCAACATCATATTCAGGCTCCATACTTCCTGTAATAACCCTAAATATTCTATATCCGGCAATTGACTTATTACTATCTGAAATTTTCTGAAAAATAATTATAGCAGCAACTAACAAACACAATACCACCAGTATTTGATATGCTATCTTAGACACTATCTTTACAACTTTCTTCATACTTTTCTACCTCTTTTTACCACCGGGGACACCCATTTATGGTAAATTTTTTTACCACTGGGGACACCCCTTACAACGTTTCCATGATTAAGGGTGTCCCTACTGGTAAGTTTCTTTACCAGTTATGGGTGTCCCCGATGGTAACTATCCCTTATTTTCTTTATTTCATATTTTTTTCTCTTTATCTTTCTACTATTTTTTTGATTATCCCTCAAACTAATCAAAACAAATAATATTATTATAAACATTACAATATTGATAAATCCTCTTGCATTTTGTATATAGTGGATAACTTTACCAACATCTTTTATACTAAATAAAACTTTTCCGTAAATATCTTGTACTTCCACCAGTTCTTGATCTCGTACTTCGTTATTATCACCTTTTGTAATAAATTTTACCTCTCCTTTTTCTTTTGTAATCCCGTCAATTCTGTGTGATATGATTCTATCATCTTGTTTAAATGTAATAATATCACCTTTCTTTAATTCTTTTTCACTACATTTTCTTACCACAACTAAGTCGTCTTTATAAAAAGTTGGTTCCATACTTTCAGAAATTATATTAAACATATAAATTCCTAAAATATGCGTATTTTCTTCAAATGATAATATTAAATTAATTATAAAAAGAATTATTAATGCAATAAGTATTATATACTTAATTATTTTTTTTGTCATCTTTTTATTTTTAATTTTATTAGAAATTTTTTCTACATCATATTTCAATTTGAACCTCACCTTACATTTATTTCTTTAGCATTTCTTTAACTGTTGTAATATATTCCAAATCTTCTATTGAGAATTTAGTTTTTAAAATGTTATTATAATTTGTAATTAATTTGACCCTTCTAATCAAATCTTCAACATTATCTTCTTGGAAATTCTCCTTAGAAACTTGTAATCCAAACAATTTGTACTTATCTTTTATAATAACAGCTAAATCTTTAGTATCACTTATTTTTACATAATTGATTACTGTGAAATTTGAAAAATTAATAAAATCTCTAATTTCTTTTGCTAATTCACCAATTTCCTTATCAGTAATTTCTTCATTTTTCTTAATCATAGATTTTGCCATAAATCCATAATAATTGCTTGCAAGCTTTAATACATCTAATAATGATGATGTTTCATCAATACTTCTTAAAATATTTTGTCTTAAAATTTCATCATCTAATTCCATGTATAATTTTTTCAAATCTAAAACTAAATTATTTCTTTGTAATATTACAGCTGTGTTTTTCTTATCATTTGAGCTCTTTCTTCTAAAAAATCCTTTTTTTACTGGCTTGTCCAATTTTTCATTTGTCTTAAATATATCTCCAGTTAATTTTTTGATATTTTCTTTCATTATATCATATTCTGTTTTCTTAACTTTCTTATCTTTATTAGCTTCTGCTTTTTTCAATTCTTCAGCTCTTATATTTAATACACCATCAACTAAGAATCTATATTCACAATATTTTGAATATTCTCCTAAATTGTTGTCTAATTTCTCTATGTTCTCATCCATCTCATCCTTTTCATCTTCTGATAATTCTGAAATTTCTTTAGAAATTAGCTCTGAATACATTCTTTTGTAATTATCTCCTTTATAGTCGTTTATATTTAAGCTACCAGTATAAAATTTGTCAAGAATAATTTTATCATCAATATCCTCTAATTTCTTTTTTTGTTTAATTAGCTCTGTTCTTTTATTTTCAATCTGTTCAGCTGTTGTATTAAAATCTTGTAAAATTTCTTCAGATTTATTTTGGTAGAACTTATCTATTTCACTTTCATATTTATCGTAAATATATCTTATATTTACATATAAATGGGAAACAACTTCTGAACACTTCCAATATACTTTTTCAAAAGCATCTTTAATTCTTTCTGAGTTAATTTGACCATCTTGTGCTTCTTGTAATAACACTTCCATATATTCTTTTGAATATTCACTTATATTAAAATCATCAGCTGACAATTTTATCCCAACATTTTCAAAACGTTTCACACAATCAATTAACTCTTTATTTAATCTTTCTAGATTACTTTTATAATATCCATTTACATTATATGTAATTTTGTCAAGACCCATTTTTTCATAAGAAGAGCAATCTTCAGTATTTTTAACAGCATCATTATACTTTAAAATATCTGTTTCAATCTTTGGAATCTCGTCATTTTCCTCAACTGCAGTGAGTTCATCAAATCTATTTTCTATGTCTTTTAATAGCATTTCATTCACGTATTCATATTTAGCAGTCATTTCTTGAATTGTTTCTAATAAAGTTTTTATTGCTTTAATCCCATTTCTTGGTAAAATATTTATTACTTCTTTATCTGTATCAATCTGTTTTCCTATACTTTCTACTAATTCTTTCATGAATTTTCCTCCTCTAATTTCTTTACTGTGTCATATTCGCTATTTAAAAACTTTAGAAAACTTTCCACTTGTTTTTGTACTTCTAATAATTCTTTATTATCTAATTTTGATGTTTTAATATTTTTTATTTCCATATAACTCACCTCCGTGGTAATTTTGTACCCGGTCCATTTTGCATTTTTTTACATTTTTTAACAAAAATAGCATTTTGTACCCGGTCCATTTTTTAACCAGCAATATATTGTGCAAATTTCATTGTTGCTTTATAATTTAAAACTGTATGTAAACCATCTGCATCAGCAGATGTATCAGTTTCTCCTCTAAATTGGGTATCTTCAAGATTGTTCATTCCTTCTGCAGATGCACTATCTGCTGTATCAGCATTTTCATCATTCCATCTAAACAATACTCTTATTTCTCTTTTTTTATCTCCATTGCTGTCAACTTCTGTTGTTGGATCTATTACACCTTTTATTTCTTTTGTTTCTGTTACAGTTGAAGTACCATCTGCATCAATAACTTCATATCCATATATTTCAAAATCTTCTAATGGATTATTATTCAATTGTTCTATATAGAACTCATATTCAAATGCTAAATCTACAGCTGAATAATCTATAAGCATTTCAAAATATCCTTTTCTTCCTGGAACTAAAGTATTATTGTTGTTCATATTTTCATCATCAACTATAACAGGCTGCATAACTTGGTTAAGTTCACTCATTTCATGTATATTATATGTATTGACATTGATTAACCATCTTTTTATGTTTGTTTGATATCTTGTATCAACCTTTTCAAAATATTTTGCATATGTTCTTTGGATAGAAAAAATTGTAATTAATATTGATATAATACACATTATTTGTATTATTCTTAATTTAGTTTTTTCTTTCATTTGTTTTATTAATCCTTTCGAATTTAATCTTTTTCAATTCTTTTTTCGTATTTGTCACGACTATTTTTAAAAACTCTGAAAAATACATATATAGTTAAAGGTAATATACCACAGAAATAGAATATATATTTATTGTTAAGCATTCTGCAAATAAGTGTTAAGAAAAACATTTTGAATTGGACTACACCATTAATTTGGTCACCATATACTATCGGATCTTCTAGATTATTGGCAATACCTTGTGTATGGAATGCCTTTTGTCCATCTATTTCTTCTATACTTTTAACCCTATGGGTTATTAATATTCCTTTTACAACCCCTTCTTTACCTAAGTATGTTACATCATCACCAACTTTAATTTTGTCTATATCCTTTGCTTTAACTAATATAACATCACCAATTTGATACTTAGGAATCATACTTCCTGTTTGTACCCTAAAGATTCTATATCCAAAAAATGATTCTTTATTGTTTGTTACTTTTTGCACAACAATTATTATTGAAATAATTGCTATTATAACTGTTACTATTTTCATAAATATATTCCATATTTTTTTTGCAACACTTTTCCTTTTATAACTTTGTCTTTTACTCTGTACATTACTTGCCTCTATCTCTACTTCTTCATTTTTTCCTTGGTTCTCTTCCATTTATTTTAACCTCACTTCTTTCGCCTGTACCATATATTTGTCAATTCTTTCTTTAAATCTATCTTCTATCGGTTTTAGAGAAATTACTTTTCTAGTCTTCATAACAACAAGCTTATCCATAATCATCTGTTTCAATTCTTTATCTGACAAATCTGGATTTAGCTCTATAATTTTTTCAATCATTGCATCTGTTAATTCTTTACGTGTATTCTTATCTTCTATGGCACTTTTCTTTTGACCTTTTAATTGTTGTTGTACATTATTACTTTTAAAAATCAAGTGCATCAAATAAACATCTTCATCAACAAGTGTTTTTGCCATACCCTTTTCTTCATATTCTTTATTCATCTTTGTAGACTTATCTTTTATTTCCATCTGTTCACTTAGATAATTCCATAATTTAACTGCATATTGGAAATTAACATTTTTTAATAAAACATTAGTCATTTTTAAAGGTGCTTTTACAAGTATAATTCTTTTAGAATCTAATATTTGATATAGTTCTGTTGATTTTAACATTTTTAAAGATTTTTTTATATTTTGTATTCTTTCGGCTGTTTTATTTGATTTCCTTAAATCTGTAGATGCTTCTGTAACATAATTTAAATTTACTTTAACCTTTTCTTTTTTCAATTTTATTTCAGCTTGATAATCAGCTTTTTGAGTATTTTTTCCTTTATACTCACTCTCTTGATCCTTTTCACGCAAATACATGTAATCTTCAATTAATTTTATTAAACTGTATAAAAATCTATTTTCATAATTAATAAAAGTTTCTTCCTTATATGCATTTAATATCTTTTTAGGAATAACTTCACCTGTTTTTTGGTTATATCTATCAACAAAGTTAACATTTTTAGATAAATGCTTTACACTTTCAACTGTTACCTTTTTAATTAATTCTATTTTAATAATTTCCTCTTCTGTAACAATATTTTTAATACCTTTTATTAAAGCCTTTTCAATATACGGAATTGAAAATTCAAGCATGTCCATCCATTCGTCATTCTCAACAATTTGATTTTTGCTGACATCCATCATTAATTTCGAATCAACTTTACTAAGGAATTCATTTGATTTTCCATCATCTAAAGTTGCTAATTTTGTAATATTTAAGTCCATTTTTCCTCTTTCCTTCCATTTGGTAATTTTGGACCGGGTACATTTTGCACTTTTTTACAATTTTTACCAAAAATAACATTTTGTACCCGGTACAAAATTTTAAGACATCTTTTTAAGTCTTAATAAAAATTCTATACATTCGCTCATTTTGCCTTTTCCAAAATTCTTGTCCAAGAAGTCTATGTATCCATCAATTTCATCTCTAATTAATGCTAAGTTTAATCCTTCAAATTTTCTTAAAACCTTTTTAGCCATGAAATAGTCTACTGCTTCTGTTTCGTCTCCACCACAAGCTACATATACTGGTACGAATTTTCTCATGTGTTTTACAATACGGTTACCAAATGCAACTCTGAAGTGTTTGATTGTATAGTTATCCATGTCGTCTATTTTCTTTAATGTTGCTGCTGATATTGCATAATCAGTCATTGCTTTATCAAATAATCCATTTAAGTATGAATAGTTTACATCTATTGCATCAACATCATCTGGTTCAAATGCTATACCTTTTTCGTTGATGTCTATCGGCATCGCTCTATCGTATACCTTATCTGTTACCATGAATGTAGAGTCGTCGTTGTTGATTGTTCCTATGTACCATGCATTTGGTGGAATTTGTAATTTTCCTCTTATTAATTTCTTTGGATCTGATGGCCATGAACTTTGTACAACTTCTATTTTCCAGTCTTTTGTACTGTGCATTTCTAGAATTGATAACATTTCTGCAAAGTAGTACTCAACACGCGCCAAGTTCATCTCGTCCAATATTACTGTAAATATTTCGTCCATATATCCTGCTTCATATAAGTATGCTAAGAAGTCTGTTTCATTGAATTTTTTCGTGAATTCGTTTAAGTATCCAAATATATCTGTTCTGTCCCTCCATGACGGTTGTACTGATGCAACACATGAAGGGTGTTTTACAAAGTTACCCCATGCTAATGATATAGATGTTTTACCTGTACCAGATATACCTTGTAGAATTACTAGTTTTGTTGATGCTATCGCTGATACGAATAGTCTTATCATTTTTTCACTATAATATAGTTTTAATTTGCTTGCTGCAAAGTTTCTAAACATATAACAAAATTCTGGTAATGTAAATGAATTGTGATAGTCTTTTTGTTTGTATTTTGCATATTCTTGATCTATTAATGTTAGTTTTGAGAATCTGCTTTGTGTATTTGGATCAACTTGTTCTTCACTTTCTGAGCCAGAACCTCCTCCAGAAGCTCCTCCGCCTCCGGCCGCCAAATCCAACACCTCCGCCATAAACTCTGGCAGATGCACCACCAACAGCAGAACCTGCAGCTCCTGTTGCTATTCCAACTCCAACTGCTCCTCCACCTGTTGTTGTAATATTTCTCGTTGCAGATGTCGCATTAAGTCCAGGATTAACTCCTAATTCAGGTGCTTTCATTGATAATAATTTCATTTTTTCATCAACAAGTTCTTCTACTTGCTCATTTAAATTATCAATTTGATTTAACAATTCCTCTTGATTTATTATTTTCTTTCTCCATTTTATATGTTTCTTTAAAAAGAATATAATTACACCAATAATTGAGCCTACTACTACTAGCATGCAAATTATGGCAAGTCCTGTTAAGAACCATTCTGATTGTTGGAAATCATTTGCATAATGTTTTACTATATTGTAATATGCTGAAAAATTAAATATATTTAATATTCCTTTTCCAAGTCCTCCAAATATCTCTCCAAACCCTGAAAAGAATTGATGTAAAAATTCAAATAAAAATCTTCCGTATGTTTCCATGTTTCTATCTCCTGTTTTCTTAATTATTTATAAACAACATTGTTTAATGTTGATTTATTAGCTTTTATGTCTTTATACATTGCAATATTTTTTGGGGCTATAACAATCTTAAACATTTTTAATCGTTCTACATCCTCAATACTTTTTATTGAATCATCTAATGTAATTACAAATTCGTAACCTTTTTTAGTGTATTGTAATACACTCTTTTGGTTTTTAACATAGTCTGAATATGTGATATTCAAACTAATTTTTTCTTGTAATGCTTGATTACTAATTAATGATAATATACTTTCTAATTTTTGTTTTTTCTTAAATAAAGAACATGTAAATTCAGCTATATATGCATCTTTAAAGTTTCCATTTATTATATCTCTGATAGCTACTACACTCAATAATATATATTCAATTTGTAGTTTATCCTCTGCAATTATTCCTTCAGTGTATACCTTATCTATTACTGTATCACTATATTGCATTGGCATTTTTACATTATGTTCTAATACTGTATAATATAAATCATCTCTTATATCACTATTTTCAAAATTTAATGAAAATTCATCTGTTTCAAATTTATCTAAAAATACGTCTTTTTCAACCATATCACTTTTTATTTCTTTATATAATTTATCTATGGTTTCATCTGACATTTTTATTCCAAATGCAGTATTAACTATTTCCATTATTTTTTCGATAATTTCTTTTATGCTATCTATTGTTTTAAAATTTTCTACATTTCTTACATTATCGAAAAATAATATATATGAAAATACCTCTTTAACTTTATCAATAAGATTCAATCTTTCTTGCTTTTCGTCAAGAGTTTCAGCTTCTTCCTCACATCTTTTCATTAAAATTTCTTCTTTATATTCTAATTCATCTAATATTCGTAGATAAAAAGCTCTTGCTGGCTTTTCAGTATTACTTATATTATAATATCTTGCGTTTATGTATGTCTTTAAATATTCGTTAACTATTTCTTCATCATAAAATCCAGCAAATATTGTTTTCATATATTTTTTTATTTTCTTCTCTGTAAACTTTAAATATGTATCCATTATGTTGTTCATTTTCATACCTCTTATTCTATTATTTGTTGTGCAGTTAAATCTATTTTCATATATTCAATTAAATCTGCATAATCTACATTTGTATAATTTGATTTTGGAAAAGTTACTTTTACAGTATATCTATCAGTACTATCAGTTCCTTGATTCATTCTGCTTTGAGGTAGCTTGATTTCTTTATAATATGTTCCATCTTCATCAGCATATATTGTTTCTGTTTTTGTACAACTTTTTCCATTCTTTTGTATTGCATACTCTAATGGTAAATTTGTAGTAGCTGTGAGAACAAGCTCATAATTCAAATCAGTTTCTGCTCTTTTTGTGACTGTTGTTCCATCTTCTGCAACTTCAAAATTTGATACAGTAAAAGTATAATCAAAAGATGTATCTGATGGATAAATGTCTTTTATTAATAGTCTTTCTGTTTTAAAACTATTATCTAATGTCCAAAACGCAACATCTACATCTTTTTCTGATGTAGCCGTTGTTTCATATCTTGCTAATGTATTTCTTATTAAAATGATTGCTATTATTATTATTGCTATTAATAATAATATAAGCAAACTTTTTCGTAACTTTTTTTTATCAATCATTTTTATCACCTGTTTTCTTTTCAGCAGTTTTTTCCTTATATGAAACCAGTAATACAAAAAGAATAATTGTTATACAAATAGGAATTATTACATGAATATCTGAAAATACTTTTTTCCAAACTTCAACATTATTAATGATATAAACAGCTTTACCTATAACATCATCTTTTGTTATAGGTTCGTCTTCTGTATTATTATTATCACCTTTTGCAATTATAGAATCTCCGTTAACTTGTTCTATTCTATGTGTTATAAACACATTTTCTTTCTTATATGTAATAATATCTTTTTCCCTTACTTGATCACCTATTTTGATAATTACAATATCTCCCTTTTCCATTGTAGGAGACATACTTCCTGTTTCTGTGCTGAAAACTGAATATCCAAATATATTTAGATATTCCTTTTTCTGCACATTCAGTTGAACAAATCCCCATATTACAATAATTGCAATAATGCTTAATATAATAATTATTAAATTTACCACTATTTTTTCAAAAATCTTCAATATTTTATGGTGTTCCATTATCAATCGTTTCTCCTGTGTATTGTTTTAAATTTATTTCTAGTGGTACAGATATTTTTGCAGACTCTGTTGTTCCAAGTGTTGAATCTGATTCATTATTTGCTTCTACATTTGTCCACTCAAAATACAATTTAATATGATTTATATATTTTTCATTTATTTTTCCTATTGGAATAACTGCTTTATGTGATTCTTCCCCTGTATATACTGTTTCATTTGTAATTTGTTCAGTTGAATCTTCTTTTTGGAAATAATTTTCAATTTTTACTAATGTCATTTTTGCTTCGTTTATTTCACTTAATTTTATATTTAAAGTATACAGAATAGATACATCTGTATCAGTAGGATCAACTGTTATTTCAAAGCAGGCTTGTCTGCCTGGTGCAATTTTATTATCTTTAACAGTTGATGAATCCATATATTGAAGATTGTCTTCTGTCATTGTGAATGTTAGATTCTTTCCTCCTGATGATATATCTACTCCATTTACTTTTATAGCCCATACTCCTAATAAATTTTTATAGTCACCTTGCAATTGTTCTTTATACAATGCATACATATTAGCAATTTGGAAAAATGATATAATTAACATTATTAATAATAAAATTGTTAATAATTTTTTCATTTATTATTCCTCACTATTTGCTTTTTCTTCTTTTACAACTTTTTTACTTGTTGTTTTATGAGCTGTACTTGCAGCTTTTTTTGTACCTGTTTTTTTTGCTCCACTCGTAGTTTTAGTTGTACTAGCTTTTTTTGTAGCACTAGATTTTGAAGCTCCTGTAGAAGCTCTAGTTGTAGTTGTTTTTCTTGCTACAGTTTTTGGTTTCTCAGTTACTTCAGCTTCAACTTCAATTGCTTCATCTTCTGCTGTTTTAGATGATGTTCCAGCTTTTCTAGCCTTTTTAACTTCTCTACCATATTTAATTTCCATTGCTAATTCAAATACTTCTTGTAAGAATAGTAATAATGATACAATTACTACGCAGAATAAGTATCCCCATTTAGATTCTAATAGTGATAAAACATATCCCCATCCTTCAAAAACTTTTGTATCACTTGTTTTTCCTACAAAATAACTGCTATCATAGTTTTCACTATTATCTGCAACATATGTTATATGATTTCCTTGTTGAAGTTTTTTATCTAATGTTCTTTCTACAAATTCATATTCTTGACTACTAATTACTTTATATAAAAACATTGAATCTCCACTCTGAACATTTTTATCACTTGTATGTTTTACTAATAGTACAGATCCTTGTTTATATTCAGGTTCTAACGAATCATCATTAACAATATAAACTGTATATCCTCCAATTTCGCTACAATTATATTCATTATATGATAATAATAAAATTGTAACTGTAATTGCAATTATTGAATATACTACAAGTAATATACCCCCTAGTACTTTTTTCATAATTTTTTCTTCCTTTCACTCTCGTTTATTTCTTAATTCTTTTGATTATTACATTTTTTCAAGTTTTATACGTTGTGTAGCTGTTAAATCACCTGAATATATAACAGTAACTTCACATTGTTCTCCAACATCTAGATCAACACTTGTACCTGTTGGCATACTTCCTAATACATTATCTGATCCATCAATTAATATTGCTTTGAAATTTTCTTCTTTAACTTTTTGTCCAGTTGTGTTTGTTATTCTCATTGTTACCATTGTTTGGTCATTGTTTTTTAAATATTCCATAGAAATTTTTTGTACGTCCATACCACTCTCAGTCTTTGTTTCTGGCAACTCAAATATTTGTTGTTGTTCTTCTGTTTCTGAGCCTGGAGTTTCTTGCTTTTTCTTAACAACATTAACTATAATAACAACTGCTAATATAATTGCAATAATAGCTATTATCATTGTAATTAACATCTTTTTTCCTTTTCTTACCTTTTTCATGTTTTTCCTCCTTTTTTCTCTATTATAATTTATACCATAACTTTTTTTAAAAGTCTATACTTTTTTATAATAAATTTTTACCATAAATTCCACTTAATAGAATAGTTTTATCTAGATATTATGTTGACACATTAACAGCTGGAGTAGTATCTCCAGAAGGGTATGAATAATCCTTTGTCATATCAACTTTATAAAATTTAATATTCTTAGCAGATTCCTTATCCATATTAAAAACTATCTTATTTAAATATTGAGTTCCATCTACTGTTGTTGATGTTCCACTTACTCTGTTTACACATGCTTCATCATTTGTATCTATTCTTAACACTTTAGGATCAAATGTCAAAGTATATTGTAAATCAGTATTTTGTGCATTAACTATTTCAAGAACAGCATAATTTCTACCTGGCACATCTTCTATTTTATAAGAACTTGTTGTTAGTTGCTTAACTTTCAAAGAAATCTCACAAGAAATCTCTTTTTGATAAGGTTCACTTGTACTTGCTTTTAATGCAAAAGTAACAGTTTCCCCCTTATTTATCTGAGTTAGAGGTGTAATATATATACCGACTCTGCTAATATTATTTTCTCTACCATCAGTTTTAGCATAAATCACTCCAGTTGTTGAAGTTGGTCCATCAGCAGAATTCAAAGTACATTTAATTTTATCTGGACTTAATGATTCACAAGAAATCTCATAATTTAAATCATAATCTAACCTAAGAAATTTATTGGCATAACTATACAATTCAACACCCAATTCATATGTATCAATTCCACCCCAATCTTCATAAGTATATTTCTGATTATCTAAAGTTAATAAATCACTTGTAAAATAAAACTTCTTAGATGTAAAATATGCTTCCCTTGCATTATTATATATATATCTACCAAATACTGAAATTGAAATCAGTAAAACAATAATAAATATAGTTATAGCAACTTTTACTTTGTTTATCTTCTTATGTTCTTTCATATTAAAAATTTATTTCTCCTTTTAAATTTGGTAATTTTGGACCGGTTCTTTTTTGCTTTGTGCAAAAAAGAACCGTCCCTTTTTTACCTTTTTTTAATTATGGTGTTACCACAAATGTTTTTGTTATTGTTTGTATTAAAGTATTATCATAATAAGTCTTAAATAACAATTTGTATTCTCCTGTGCTTATACCTTGCTTAATTGCTTTCTTAAAGTCTTCTGTTTTTGATTCTACAACTGTATCGTAATTTTCTTTAGGCATAAACATGTATTCTATACTTCCTTCATCACTAACTAGTCCTTGATCTTCAGGTGTTTCCCAATCACCGTCTAAATATTCTTTTAAGTCTACTTGTGTATATTGTGTTCCGGTGTAAGTTTCTTCACCTGTACCATCTGCTGACTCTGTATATGTTGGATTACGTTTGTATAATTCAACCCTGATGTTAGTATCACTTGTTGGTGAACCAACTGTTACTTGTAAATCTACTCCATTGTTTCCTTCTAAGTTTAATCCTGTTGTTTTATTTATAATTCTACTATCATTTGTTCCGTCAACTCCGGCTAGTCCTAATAGTTTATTTATAAATGTTATCTTGATTTCTTTTACAAGTGCCTTGTTTTCATCATAGTGTAATCCATCATCTGATGTGAAGAAGTATACTCTTGCTGTGTATATTCCTGCTTGTACATTGTATTGGCTTAATGATAATGTGTAATTTCCTTTTATTTTAGCCAATCCATCTGATAGTGGAACTCTTATTACTCCATCATCTCCAGCTTCATAACTTAATGTTGAGTCATTATCATTTGTAAGCTTGAAGTTTTGAAGTTCTGGTGCTTTTGCTCTTTGGCCTACTTCATCTACTATTTCGATTGCTAATCCAACTTTCTGATCATAGTATTTTGTATCATGGATTCTTGTGCTTTCTGTAGCATTTTCTCCATTTGCCTCTGAAATTGCTCCACCGTTTCCTACAACTTTCTCTAATAATGTTCCATCAAATGTGAATGGTATTGATAGGTTTTCAAATACTGTGTATGATTTACCTTCATTACTTATTTCTTCACTCATTGTTGCATTATTATTATATAAGTTGTATTTTATGTCTTTATCTCCATTGTCATATTTTATTCTTCCATCTGCACTTCTTAATTGTAGGTATGTTTCTTGTGCTAGCTGATTTGCATTGATATTTGAATCTACCAAATTAATTGATATATCGTATTTTTCTAATACATATCCACTTGCATCTGCACCGCTATGGTAATAACTATTGTTATTATTTGCATAATCTCCAGTGCCAGTAAAGTCTGTTGTGTTTGTTCCTATATTTCTGAAGTGTGATAGTTTGTATACATATCTAGTTTTTCCATCAAAAGTCTCTGTTGAATCGTAAGCTGTGTTGCTTCCTATTTGATAATAGTATACTTTGTTTACATTATCTCCTTGTCCATAATCTCTCATTGTAATTTTTGTTCCTGCTGGTAATTGAACTGTTGAAGATAACGTTCTATAATCTCCTGATGCATAAACTGTATTTTCTAGTCCTGTCTTATATAATGTATAAGTCATATCTACACTACTGTCTGTTGTATAATTTAGATTTGTTTCTGTACTTTCTGTGAATCTTGGATTGTATTGATCTTTTGGTTCTTCATATAAAGCTTGTAGACTTACAGAAATTATAACTCTAAATACATTTCCTTGACTTGCATCATCACCAGTTCTAGTCTTTCCTATTAATACAACATTGATATTTCCTAAATCTTTTGTTTCTGTAACATTCATTGAGTTAAATATCTTGAAGATTAATGTTCCTGGGTCACTTGAGTTGTCAGATTTAAATACTGTATTTCCATCAAATGAGCCATTTCCATCTGTATACATATTTGTTACTCCATTTTGTAACCATCCAGTCTTTTCTCCTTCTACTGTTAATGCAAATGTATTATTTGCAGTATCACTAGAAGCGATTGTTTGAAGATCTGATTTGTTAACTAAATTGATATTTTCATCTAATGCGTTGCTACTTACTCTATTTAATGTGTACATTGCACCTTGTTTATATTTGTAATCAAGTTTCAATTCTGCTTGTGACCATGTAGAATATGTTGATGCTATTAATGGTCCAACATCATAATTTACTATGTCTTCTCCAATTATCCAATCATAATATGTTCCGTAATCTGTTACTTCTATAACTTGTGGAATTACTTTAATGTTATTTGGATCTGTATAATCTCCAACATTTGTATAGAATCCATCTACTGTTGTATCATGATTTGCTTTATGTCTTCCTTCTATATATGTACCATTTGCAAAGAAGTTTTCTTTAGCTCCTCCTTTATAATTTGGATCATATATGTCATATTCTTTTTGGAAGTTTGTACGGCTTATTCTGTACATTCCAAAGAATGCCATACCGTTTATATCTCCCCATATGTCTTGACTAGCTTTGTTACTTAATTCTCCTTCTTGTTTTGCAAAGATTAGGTTAATACCTTCAAATGTGTATAATCTGTTATCAACATTTCTTGTAACTGTATTTTCTGAAATGCTTACTGTTTCTTTTGTTGTTGTTCCATTTGCGTTTGTTAGGAAGCTTTCAAATCCGCCTACCATGTTGAATCCTCTTCTTGTATATAATGTTGAATTATCATGTAATGCTAATCCTTTTGTTACTCTATTTAATGTGTACAATGTGTCTTTATAGTAATTGTAATTATCTTTTGCACCTGTTAACTCTAAATATGATTTTCCAATATACACTTTTCCAGTTCTTTGAATAGATATCATTCTGTAAGAATTTGATGCTGCTCCAAAGTCTTTAATTCTAACTGTTGATTCATCAGAATCAGTACCACTTGTTGAGTAAATTGAGCCTTTACCTGATCCAAAGATATTCTTATTAAATGTTATTGGTGATTGTGCACTATTGTCTAATGTTACATGTGTATTTCCATATACTCCTGTATAGCTATAATCTGTACTTACTGATGTACCTCCACCGTAAATGTTTCCTTTGATGTTGATATTTCTTGCAACTGGTGAATTATCTGTTACAGCATCTACACCAATATTTATATTTGTAGTTCCATAAACTACTGAACTTTCTGCTCCTCCATAGATGTCTTTGTTTATTGTTCCTCCAGATATATTTATCGTTGTACTTCCTGTGTCATTTGATTTACCAGTTTCTGTTTTATATCCACCACCATAAAGTTTTCCTGTTATTAATGAATTTCCTCTAATATTTATAGTTGCATTTTTAGTAATTCCTTTAGTCTTGCTTCCGCCATATATGTTTACTGCTCTACTACTGTCAATATTAACAGTTGCATTTGTTGTTGTTCCTCCGTCGCCTGTTCCTCCATGGCCACCACCATAAATATTTTCTACTGTAGCACCTTGTTGAGTAACTTTTGCATTTGTTGTTGATGTTCCCAATCCTCCACCAAATACATTTGTTACTGTTCCAGATTTTAATATTACATTTGTATTTGTTGTTACTTTTGCATCTTTAGAACCACCATGTATTGTATCTATTGTTATTCCATCAAGTGTTACATTTGCTGTTCCAACTCCTGCTGAATTACCTCCACCAAATACATTTGTTGCTGTTCCTGATTTTAATGTTACATTTGATGTTCCAACTGTTCCGGCAATGTTTCCACCACCATATATACTTGTTACTGTTGCAGATCCTTCATCACTAGAGCCTAAGTTTACATTTGAAGTTGTAGTTGTTCCACCATGTCCTCCACCGTAAACATCAGTTACTGTTCCAGAATTTAAGTTAATATTTGCAGTTGTTACTGTTCCATTTCCATCTGTACCACCATATATTTCACTTACTGTCATTCCTTCTAAGTTGATATTAGCTATATCTGTTGATCCATATCCTTTTGAACCTCCAAATACTGTTGGTGTTGTTGCACAACTTACTAAGTTAATAGTTGCTGTTCCAACTTTGTCATATTTTCCATTTCCATAGATTGGTCCATTGACTGTTGCATCTGCACCATCAATTGTGATATTTGCATTTTGTTTTGTGTTATCACTATTTTGTTGTGTTGATGATGTTAATACATTTCCACCATATATTGCATTTACAGTTCCACCTGTTATAGATATATTAGCTTCTGTTCTAACTTGGTTTTGATATGCTCCTCCATATATACTTCCTGTAACAACTCCGTTGTTAACTGTTATATTGGCTGAACCTGTATTACCACAATTATAACCTCCACCAAATATGTCTGCTGTTACTGTTCCTGCATTTATTTCAATATTTGTGTCACCTGTAATTAAGCCATTATTTTGATTAATTGATGTTCCATCAATTATTCCATTGCTTCCACCGTAAATGTTTCCATCTACTGTAACTGAAGCTGTATTCATTTTGATTGTTGAATTTCCTGTTACTTTTCCTTGTCCAACTGTTGTTGCATTTGAACCTCCGAAAATATTTCCTGTTATAGCAAATCTTCCGCCAAGTTCTATATTAGAATTTCCTACTGAAGAATCCTTTGAACCATGTCCAAATACATTTCCTGTAATGTTTCCACCGTAGAAATCTAAAATATTTTCATCTTGATCAGCCCCTGTTGTTGCCATTCTTGCTCCTGCATAAACATTTCCAGTAATATCTCCACCATACATCTCGAATTTAGTAGCACCATCATTAAATCCATTAATAGATCTTAGATACATGCTTGCATCTTCTGATGCTTTGGCAAATTTATTTTCACCTGTAAATGTTCCACTATACAATTTTGTAATTGCATATGTTTTTGTGTAAGCATTATCTGGGTCTTGTGAACCAGAATTGTTATATGGATAACATCTATCTTCAAGTTCACCCATACTTAAGTATCCGGTAATTGTTAAATTGTCATTTCTAGAAATTGCTGAATCTCTCATATTACCAATTAATACTTGATGTGAAACATATTTCTTTGTAGTTGTTTGTCCTCCTGTACTTAATGTACTACCTATAACAATGTCATTATATCTACCAGCTTCAACTATAACTGTATGAATTCCAATCTCTCCTGTTTTAGATTCAGTTTTGTAATTTCCACCAACTACTGCTCCAAATGTGTATTTACCATCTGGTGTTGAAATTCTTCTACCAAGAATTACATCACCATAATTTGTAATCAACATATTTGAATAACTTCCGTTTGCTAAGTAATCGCTTCCATCACTTACTGATGTAGAATTTGAATATAATTTGATATTATCAAATTTAATATCTCCGTCTACTTCTAAGTTAGAAGAAATCTTTAACTCTGCTCCATCAGCTTTATAGTCAACACCTGCATATAAGTTTGTGATTGTTGCATTTCCAGTTAATTTTGTACTACTGTTCCACTCAACTTTATCCATAATTACAATTATGTTAGTTGATGCTGTTCCATTAGTATTTAATTTACTATATGCTGTTTGTAAATCTTTAACTGGTGTTGTAGGAGAAAGTCCGTCTGCACTATTATCTCCGCTTCCATTTGATACGAATATTACTCTTGCATTTTGCCATACTGCTTTTAGATGTACCATGTCATCAGCAGATTTTGCTGAATCTGGAATTTCATCATATAATCCATAGATTGTAGCCTTTGTTTCATCAAATGTGCTACCTTCTGATGTAGCTAATTTATTTCCGTCTTTATCTATAATAAATCCATCTTCATTTGCCAATGCCCAACCTCTAAAGCTATAAGCTGACTGAGTTCCATTCTCGTATGTAAATGGTTCTGCAAATAATGTGTTTTTACCATCATCATATATTTCTCCAATTGTGCTAGGTCTGAATGTTGTTGTTTCTGCATTTGTTCCTGTTGTATTTACACTCATTAATTCATGAACATAGGCTTCATGTGTTGTTTCAAAATCAGGACTTGCATGATATGTTACCTTTTGGTAATTATCTGTATTTGAAGATATTATTGATTTAGAGAATGTTATTGTTGTTGTTGCACTTTCGTTGTTAAATTCGTCTATCAATGTCTTTTCCTTAAATACTAATGAATATGTTCCTGTTTCTGTTAAACCTGTTACATCAATCTTATATGATTTTGATCTTTCATTTTCATCTTGACCTTGTTCACTAATTGTAATTCCAGCTGTATTTGATATATCAACTCCATCTTTGTAAACTGAAACTTCGCCATCTTCTAGTCCGCTATTTGTTAAATCTAAGAATTTATCTTGACCTTTAACATTAAAGCTTAATTTTCCATCAGATTCAAATTGTGAAGTATC
>CAKPGU010000008.1 GCA_934155265.1 uncultured Clostridia bacterium | reverse complement strand
TTTGTTAAATCTAAGAATTTATCTTGACCTTTAACATTAAAGCTTAATTTTCCATCAGATTCAAATTGTGAAGTATCTGAGCTTACATATTTCCAAACTGGTTTCTTATTATCTAATCCTACAATTATGTCTGTTGCATCATTGTAATGACCATCTAAGTCTCCAATTTTTCCTGCTGGTATGCTAATCTTCATCTTGTATTCTTCTTCAAAATCATCTAGTCTAATTACAAAGTTATATCCATATTCTGTTTTAACAGATTTTATTGATATAGGTAGATTTGTAATTTCTACATAATCTCCATCTTTATTTTGTTGATATAGTTTAATATAGCTTGGATCAAGTTTTGTATTGAAGTCATAGAATCTATCTGTTCCAGCTATTGTTACTGTTGCATATCTATTATCCCAACTTATATGTTTATCAACATAGTATAGTTTTGGTTTAATAAAGTCTACTCTTATATAGTTGTCTGCATCATCACCATTATCATTGTCTACAATTATTCTTGTTTCAATGTTCTCATTTCCTGATGTATCTTTTACTTTACCAGCTGCTATTACAAGTTCAATCTTACCACTATGTCTCTTGAATGCGTCACCTTCTAAGATCTTATCTAATTCGAAGTCTGATAATGTTAAAGTATATCTTAGTCCGTTTGCAGAGCCATCTGTAATATCTGTACTTGTTAAGTTCTTTGTTAAAGTATCTGTTACATCTACATCATCTACAAGTATTTGAATGTCATTTATTGTTATTGCACTTTCTAAGAAGTTTGTATCTGTTGCATCAAATGTCATTGTAAATGTTTTGTTTTCTTGATCTACTATTGGGTTTGTATCTGCTGTGTATTGATATTTAATTGTTGGTTTTATAAAGTCTACAATACTATCTCTAAATGCTGTGTATTTTGGTGATTCCTCACTATCTCCAACATCTGTTTCTACCCAATTTGGATTTCCAACTAACATTTCTGTTAATTTGTTTCCATTTCCTGATGTATCTTTCATTGTGTTATCAGCTATTGCTATTTTTACTTGACCATCATGTGTTCCAAAGTTGCCTAATGTTAAGTAATATCCTGTATCTGCTCCTTCTAAGTCTGCAGTATCAGTTATCTTTTCTAGGCTCTTTGTAATTGTTGTTACTGGTGCATCTGGTGTTTCACTATTTGCTACATATACAAATATATTGTCTGTTGTTAATGTGTCTTTTAAGTAGTAAATATCGCTTCCTAGTATTTTAACTTTTACAGTTCCTGTTTCTCCATCTCTATTTCTTGTTATACTACTTGTTGCATATCTCCAAACTGGCATTGTAAAGTCTACTATACTATCTCTAAATGCTGTGTATTCACCTTTTGAATCTCCAGTTTCTGTCCATGTTGAATTTCCTACTAAAATTTCTGTTTCTTTGTTTCCATTTCCTGATGTATCTTTGATTACATCTGCAGGTATTATAACACTTGTTATACCTTCATTTGTTTCAAAGTTTCCTAATGTTATTTGATATGTTATTGATGTTGATTGTTTTCTTATTTGTGATACTGATTTTGTTATTGTATCTGGCATTACTTCTGTTCCATCAGGTTTTACAACTTTTACTTTAATTTTTTCAACATTTTCTGCACTTTGTAGTGTTCCTGTTGATAAGTATTTATCTGTTGCTTTTATTACTAATGTTACAGTTCCTGTTTCGTTTTCTTTGTCTCTGTTTATTCCATTGCTTGTATTTTCTATACTTAAGTTTTCTGCTGTTTTTTCTATTATTGGGTCTATAACATCGACAATTACTCCTCCACCTGGGTTATCGCCAGTTCCAGTATCTAATGTTATTACTGTTGCTATATTTTTATTTCCAGATGTATCATCTATTTGACCTTCTGCAAATGCTAATTGTACGATACCACTGTAATCCATATATTTACCTTTGTTGTTGTAGATTTGTTCAAAGTCTTTAACAACTAATGTATATTCATATCCATTTTCGATTTCTGTTGAAGTTATTGTTGTTGATATTCCTTCATCTGTTATGTCTTTAAATTCTTCTACACTAGAATCGTTTAATGTTGATATACGTAATCTTACATTATTTGTATTTAATGTTCCATCTGCATTCATTATTGAACTTTCTACTAGGTATTTATCTGTTACAGTAAATCTTACTGTTAGTGTTTTTGCTTCATAGTCTATTTCTGGGTTTGCCTTAGTTGTATCATCTTCTACTGCTGAATATTGATATTTTATTACTGGTTTTACAAAGTCCACTATGTCATCTCTAAATGCATGATATCTTGGATATCCTGTATCTGATTCACTTAATGGTTCATTTGCTTCTTTCCAAATAACATTTCCAACAGGTATTGTTGTTTCTATATTTTTGTTTCCACTCTTATCCTCTATTGTTCCTGCTGCAATTACAATTTTTGTTTCTCCATTCGTTTCTCCAAAGTTGCCTAATGTTAATGTGTATCCAACTTTTACATCTTCTGCTTTTGCACTTTGTAAATCAGATTTAGCTATCAATGCCTGTAGTTCTGTATTATCTGTTATTTTTGTTAATGTCTTTGTTATTGAAGTTTGTTCTACATCATCTACATATACTTTAATTTTGCTTAATGCTTCATTTATTGTTCCATCTGCTAATGCTTGTGCAAATACATCTGTATCGTAATATTGGTCACTTCCTAATATCTTAATGTCCACTGTATTGTTTGTTCTATCTATTGTGTTAACATTATGTGGTCCTGTCCATAATGGATTTACTAAGTCGACTATTTCTTCTTGTTTATGGTCTGGATGGTCTGGATTTTCTGGTTCGTCTATACCAATTGTAATTGTTTTGTCTAAGCTTAAGTTGCCACTCTTATCAACTATTCCAGTTTTTAATGTTCCATCTGCATTTAATTCTCCAGCAGGGAATGACAATGTCATTGCCCCACTGTATCCAACACCATTTTGTACTTCTAGGTGACTTACTACAAGTTCATATCTTTCACCAATTTTTGTTGATGTTCCATTTACTGTGTAGTATATGTCTCCATTTGCTTTGTATGTGATGTTTCCTACTACTTTGTCTGCATCTAATGTTTTCTTTGTTAGTGTTTTTGTTGATTTTGTCCAATCAGGTTCTTCTCCACCAACTTTTATTGTCATATTATCAGCTGTTATGTTTGCTTGTTTAAAGTATTTATCTGTTACATCAAATACTACTGTTACTGTCTTTTGTTCATAATCTATTACTGTATTTGCATCTGTATCATTTTCAGCATTAAAGTATTCATATGTGAACTCTGGTTTAATATAATCTGTAAACATTGTACTATTTTCGTTTTTGTCTGTTGCAGTGTCTTTTATTTCAATGTCTATCATTTCTCCAGTTGTGTCTATTGCTTGTAAGTTTTTGTTAGAATAAGTATCATCTGTTAATGTCTTTTTGTCTATCTTTAATGTGATGTTACCACTCCATTCTTTGAAGTTCTTTCCTTGTTGTCTTACTGTTTCTTCTAGATTAGATAATGTTAATACTTGTAATACATCATTTGCTTTTGTTACTGCATTTGTTGCTGTTGTTGCAGCTGCAAGTGTTTTTGTTATTGTTGTTACTTCTTCTCCATCATAGAATACATGTATGTTGTCTGCTGTTAATGAGCTTTTAACATTACTTGTGAAGTCAACTCCTGCTTCTGCATTTGTTCTTCCTCTTAATGTTATTGCTATGTTTTTGTTTGCTGTGCTTATTGTTGAACTTTCTTTTACCCATTCTGTTCTATATTTTGGATTTATTGTTCCTCTTGTGAATTCTATTAATGATTCTGTTGCATTTGTATCTGTCTTGAAGTTGTTTTTGTCTAGGTAGATTTGCTCTGGTGCATAAATTGTAACTTCATTTTCTTTACCTGTGTTATCAAACGTATAATATATTACTCCATAATGTCTTTCTCCTTCTAGAACTTTTATAAATGCTGGACCTAAGTCCAAGCTTATCATCGCTGTATATCCTGTTTCTTTGAACATATTATCCATAGTTATTACATTGCTTGTATCAAATTTATCTCCTAAGTCTAAGCTTGTCATTGCTGTATATCCTGTTTTTTCAAACATATTTTGCATAGTTGTTACATTGCTTGTATCAAATTTATCTCCTAAGTCTAAGCTTGTCATTGCTGTATTTCCTGTTCCAGAAAACATCCATTTCATATCTGTTACATTGCTTGTATCAAATTTATCTCCTAAATCTAAACTTATCATTGCTGTATATCCTGTATTTTGGAACATATATTGCATAGTTGTTACACTACTTGTATCAAATTTATTTCCTAAGTTTAAACTCGTCATCGCTGTATATCCTGTACTAAAGAACATACTCGCCATAGTTGTTACACTGCTTGTCTCAAATTTGTCTCCTAAATCCAAACCTGTCATTGCTGTATGTCCTGTTTCGTAAAACATATGGTTCATCTTTGTTACATTACTTGTATCAAATTTATCTCCTAAATCTAAACCTGTCATTGCCGTATATCCTGTATAATAAAACATTGATTGCATATCTGTTACATTACTTGTATCAAATTTATCTCCTAAGTCTAAACTTGTCATCGCTGTATATCCTGTATAGTGAAACATTGATCGCATATTTGTTACATTACTTGTATCAAATTTATCTCCTAAATTCAAACTTGTCATTGCTGTATATCCTGTATTTTCGAACATATATTCTGTATAAATCACATTGCTTGTATCGAAATTATTACCTAAGTCTAACTTAGTCATTGCTTTATAACCTGTTTGTTTAAACATATTTTTCATACTTGTTACACTACCAACATTTAATAAGTTAATATTAGTAATTGTTTCAGTTGAAGTACATTGTTCTGCATATCCGATATTTGCAAATAAGTTACTTGAATCATAATTTCCAAATATCTCATTATCACTACCAATGTAAACTTTTAAAGTTCCATTACCATTTGTTGTATACCAAGCTAATATTGACTTATCTTGCATTGCTGAAACATCCCATGCTGTGTTATCAACATAAGCTTTTGCAGATTTATCATATACTGTTGAAGGTATATTATTCATAAATGTTATATTATCAATATTTTGTCTTTCAATAGTATCATTTCCTATAAATGCACTTGCTACTTCTGTTTCAGTATCTGTTTTTACTAATGCATTAAATACTAATAAATCTGTTACTTTATTTGTATTTCCTGAATTATCAGTTATTGTATTAGGTTGGATTTGTACTTTAATTTGATTTGTATCTTTTGGTAATCCTGAACCACTAACTGTTATTGTATATTTGTCACCAATTCTTGTTGTTCCATCTGCTGCATACACTGGTGCTGCTGTTCCTACATTTACTGAAACATTTGATGAAACCTCTTTTCCATTTACAATTACTTTTATCTTATCTGATGTTAAGTTACTGCTTGCAAAATATTTATCTGTTCCTTTTACAGTTATTGTTGCTGTTTGATTTGCTGCACTTGCTGATGAGCTTACTCTTTCCCATATTGGGTCTACTACATCGACTATTGTTCCATCTCCTGTAACTGGTTCTCCTTTAACTTCTATACCTGAAGTAATTGTAATTGCATTGTTCTTGTTATCTGATGTATCAACTAATTTATCAGCTGGAATTGCAACTGTAATTACACCACTGTAATCCATTGTTTCTTTTCCTACTAATTTTTCAAGTTGTTCTAGATGTGATAGTTTTAATGTATAACGTTTACCTATTACTTTGCTTCCGCTCTTAACTACTCCATCATTATCAGTATAACTTACTGTATTTGTCCTATCTTCAATTTCAAGTTCTTTTATTACTCCGTGAACTCCTGTAGAATCCCAATTTGGTGTTTCTCCATCAATCTTGATATCTAAATCTCCAATTGCTAAAGTTCCAGAAGTATAGTACTTATCAGTTACATCAAATACCATTGTAAATGTTTTTCCATCATAATTTATATCTGAAGCTGTGTATTGATATGTTGCATTTGGTTTTATAAAGTCTATAAAATCTCCTACTAATGTTGTTTCAGCATTTTGATTTGGTGTTGGTGTATTTGTATCTTTTACTGCTCCTGCTGCAACCTTTATTGATACTGTACCACTCCAATCAGAGTATTCTCTGTTGTAGTTTATTGCTGATCTTGTTTGTTCAAAATCACTTAATACTAATTTATATTGATGTCCGATTGTTTTTGAAGTTCCATTTACCATTGCTGTTAAATCTGATTCTTTTGTCAATGTTCTTGTTATTTGTCCCTCTGGTACTAACTCATTATCTACATATACTGATATTTCATCAGTTGTTACCAAATCAGATGTATCTAAGTACTTATCAATTACATTAAATATAATTGTTTCTGTTTTTGTTGCAGGATCTTTTGATGATGAAACTTTTTCAATCTTAGGTTGTATAAAATCTACATGTCCTAATTCAAATGTTTGTACATTGCTTGTATTATTTGATTCATCTTTTAATGTATCTTCTGCAATCTCAATACTTGTAGTACCACTCCATTCGAAGAATTGTTTTCCAGTTTGTTTTTCTGCTTCTTCCCAGTTTGATAATGTTAATGTGTATTTAACACCATATGTTACTGTTTGACCATTTCTTGTTTCTGTAAGTGGTTCTGCTATACTTAATGATTTTTGAACATTTTCTGTTGTTGTTATATCTTCTCCATCTATTGATACTTTAATGCTATCTGTTGTTAAGCTATTGCTTGCATAGTATTTATCTGTACCTATTAAATCAACTGTAACTTTCTTGTTTGCGTTGTCTATATTGATATTGTCTATTTTCCATAATGGATCAACCACATCAACTGTTACTTGGTCGTCTGTATTTCCACCTGGTTCATTTACTCCTATTGTTATTGTTGTTGCTATATTTTCGTTTGCAGACTTATCTTTTGCAACCCCTGCGGGGATGGATATGCTCATTGGTCCACTGTAGTCTTTATATTCTCCATCCGCAGTTTGTTGCTCTAATCCTTTTATTACTAATTTGTATTTTTCTCCAATTTTTTCTTCATTTCCGTCTCCGTCTATGTCTTTATTTATGTCTTCTGTTTTGGTTAGCTCTTTTGTTATTTTTTCATTTGGTATTGTTACATTTGGATCTGTGTCTATTAGTTTAACTGCTATGTTGTCTATATTATCTAACAATGTTGAGCTATCAAAATATTTATCTGTTATAGAGAATTCTACTGTTAGTGTTTTGTCTGTATAATTTATATTTCCGTCTGAATATATATATGTGAATTCTGGATTAATATAGTCTGTAAACATTGTTCCATCTGTATTCTTATCTACTGCTGTATCTTTTAGTTCAATATCAACCATTTCTCCAGTTGTATCTATTGCTTGTAAGTTTTGATTTTTGTAGGTGTCATCTGTTAATGTCTTTTTGTCTATTTTTAATGAAATGTTACCACTCCATTCTTTGTAGTCTTTTCCTTGTTGTCTTGCTGCTTCTTCTATGTCTGCTAATGTTAATACTTGTAATACATCATTTGCTCCTGTTACTGCATTTATTGCTGTTGTAGGTGTCGCAAGTGATTTTGTTATTGTTGTTGCTTCTTCTCCATTAAAGTATACATGTATGTTGTCCGCTGTTAATGTACTTGTTACATCACTTGTGAAGTCTACTCCTGCTTCTGCATTTGTTCTTCCTCTTAGTGTTATTGCAATGTTTTTGTTTGCTTTGCTTATTGTTGATTCTTCTTTTACCCATTCTGTTCTGTATTTTGGATTTATTGTTCCTCTTGTGAATTCTATTAATGACTCTGTTGCGTCTGTGTTAGTCTTGAAGTTGTTTTTGTCTAGGTAGATTTGCTCTGGTGCATAGATTGTGATTTCGTTTTCTTTACCTGTGTTTGTGAACATTTTTACATATGCTGCTGAATATTCGTATCTTCCTGTTTGTTGTACACCTTCTTTATCTGATATCTTTGCAAATGCTGGTCCTAAATCTAAGCTTGTCATCGCTGTATATCCTGTTCCATCGAACATTCCATACATATTTATTACATTTCTTGTATCAAATTTGTCTCTTAAATCTAAACTTGTCATCGCTGTATATCCTGTTTGATTAAACATATCACTCATATTTGTTACATTTCTTGTATCAAATTTATCTCCTAAGTTCAAACTTGTCATTGCTGTATATCCTGTTTGATTAAACATATTACTCATATTTGTTACATTTCTTGTATCAAATTTATCTCTTAAATCTAAACTTGTCATCGCTGTATTTCCTGTTTGCCTAAACATATAACTCATATCGGTTACACTACTTGTATCAAATTTATCTCCTAAGTCTAAACTTGTCATCGCTGTATATCCTGTTCCATCGAACATATAATGCATATCGGTTACACTACTTGTATCAAATTTATCTCCTAAGTTCAAACTTGTCATTGCTGTATATCCTGTTCTCGAAAACATAATGCTCATATCTGTTACATTGCTTGTATCGAATTTATCTCCTAAGTTTAGATTTGTCATTGCTTTATATCCTGTATCGCTGAACATACTACTCATATCTGTTACATTTCTTGTATCAAACTTATCTCCTAAGTCTAAACTTGTCATCGCTGTATATCCTGTACCAACAAACATTCCATCCATGTTTGTTACATTGCTTGTATCAAACTTATCTCCTAAGTCTAAACTTGTCATTGCTTTACTTCCTGTATGTCTGAACATGTGTTCCATGTTTGTTACATTGCTTGTATCAAATTTATCTCCTAAATTTAAACTTGTCATTGCATTAGATCCTGTTCCATCGAACATGGACAACATATTTGTTACACTGCTTACATTTAGCAAATCAATATTTGTAATTGTTTCTGTTGCTGTACTCTTATTTGTAAAATCATATCCAACGGCATAAAACAAATAACTTGAATCTTGATTTGCAAATATTTCATCATTACTTCCTATATGAACTGTTAATGCTCCTTTTTCATTGCTTGTTTCATACCATGCTATTATTGATTTATCTTGTACTGCTGATACATCCCATGCAGTTGTGTCTACATATTCCCCTGTTGTAGCATTATATACTGTATCTGGAATATTCGTTTCAAATGTTACGTTTTCTATATAATCTCTTCTGACTGATTTAACATTTTCATTTGCACTATCGCTACTTCCTAAAAATCCAGAACTATAAGGAAACCCTTCTTTTGCTGTACTTATCAATGTATTATAAAGTAGCATCTCAGTAACTTTGTTGCCATTTCCACTTTCATCTGTGATAGTTCCGGCTGGTAATTGAATTTTTACTTGGTTTGCATCTTGTGCAAATCCTGTAAGAGTTAATGTATATTCAACGCCATATTGTTTAGTTGTTGTAGTTGTTTTTCCAAAGTCTTTTCTTTCTTCTGTTAATGCTGTCGCTGTACTTAAAGCTTTTGAAATTCCTGATGTTACTTCTGTTCCATTTACAAATACTTTTATCTTATCAACAGTTAAATTGCTACTTGCAAAATATGTATCTGTACCTTTAAACTTAACTGTTGCTGTTGAAGATGCTTTATTTGCTGGATCTATTGCACTTGCTGATGAGCTTATCTTCTCCCATATTGGGTCTACTACGTCTACTACTTTTGCATCATCTGGTGATATTCCTCCTGGAATATTTACACCTGATGTTATTGTTGTTGCAATATTTCCATTTGAATTTGCATTATCTCCTGCTGGTCCTCTATCAAGTTCTTTATCTCCAGCTACTGCAACTGTAATAATACCACTATAATCAGCTGTTGTTAGTCCTACTTTTCTTTCTAATTGTTCTAAATTAGAAATTGTTAATTGGTAAGTATGTCCAATTAGTAAGCTTGCAACTGTTTCAATATTTCCAGATGTATTTGTAATTGGTACATTTGATGCTCTTAACTCTGTATCTTGTAATGACATTGTTACTGGCTCATCTTTCAAATTGTAAATTATTTCATTTCCACTTGAATCTAATTGACCATTTTGCATCTTAACAACTAAATCATCTAATGTTAGTTTTCCAGTTCTGTAATATTTATCAGTTACTGTAAATGTCATTGTGTATGATTTTCCATCTTTATCGATATCTGCTGATTGATGTACATATTTCAAATCTGGTTTGATAAAGTCTACAAAATCTCCTTTTAATGTTGTTACATCACTTGTATTTCCCCCTGATGTATTTGATTCTGATTCTATTTCTTTATCTTTTACTACATTTGTTGCAACTTCTATTGTTACTGTACCACTCCAATCTTTGTATTCATTAGCATTTCTTACTTTTTCGAAGTCAGATATTACTAATTGATATTGTTGTGATACTACTTGTGATGAACCATTTATTACTGCTGATACATCATTTGCTGTTACTCTTGTTAATGATTTTGTTAAGTTTGTTGCTTCTTCTCCATCTACCAAAACTTTAATATTATCTGCTGTTAATAATTTTGTTGTGTCTAGATATTTATCAATTACATTAAATACTATTGTTTCTGTTTTTGCTGTTGTATCTCTTGTTGATGATACTTTTTCTATTCTTGGTTTGATAAAGTCTACATGTCCTAATGTAAATTCTTGTTTATTACTTGTGTTGTTTGACTCATCTTTTAGTGTATCTGCTGCAATCTCAATCTTTGTTGTACCACTCCATTCTAAGAATTGTTTTCCAGTTTGTTTTTCTGCTTCTTCCCAGTTTGATAATGTTAATGTGTATTTAACACCATATGTTACTGTTTGACCATTTCTTGTTTCTGTAAGTGGTTCTGCTATACTTAATGATTTTTGAACATTTTCTGTTGTTGTTATATCTTCTCCATCTATTGATACTTTAATGCTATCTGTTGTTAAGCTATTGCTTGCATAGTATTTATCTGTACCTATTAAATCAACTGTAACTTTCTTGTTTGCGTTGTCTATATTGATATTGTCTATTTTCCATAATGGATCAACCACATCAACTGTTACTTGGTCGTCTGTATTTCCACCTGGTTCATTTACTCCTATTGTTATTGTTGTTGCTATATTTTCGTTTGCAGACTTATCTTTTGCAACCCCTGCGGGGATGGATATGCTCATTGGTCCACTGTAGTCTTTATATTCTCCATCCGCAGTTTGTTGCTCTAATCCTTTTATTACTAATTTGTATTTTTCTCCAATTTTTTCTTCATTTCCGTCTCCGTCTATGTCTTTATTTATGTCTTCTGTTTTGGTTAGCTCTTTTGTTATTTTTTCATTTGGTATTGTTACATTTGGATCTGTGTCTATTAGTTTAACTGCTATGTTGTCTATATTATCTAACAATGTTGAGCTATCAAAATATTTATCTGTTATAGAGAATTCTACTGTTAGTGTTTTGTCTGTATAATTTATATTTCCGTCTGAATATATATATGTGAATTCTGGATTAATATAGTCTGTAAACATTGTTCCATCTGTATTCTTATCTACTGCTGTATCTTTTAGTTCAATATCAACCATTTCTCCAGTTGTATCTATTGCTTGTAAGTTTTGATTTTTGTAGGTGTCATCTGTTAATGTCTTTTTGTCTATTTTTAATGAAATGTTACCACTCCATTCTTTGTAGTCTTTTCCTTGTTGTCTTGCTGCTTCTTCTATGTCTGCTAATGTTAATACTTGTAATACATCATTTGCTCCTGTTACTGCATTTATTGCTGTTGTAGGTGTCGCAAGTGATTTTGTTATTGTTGTTGCTTCTTCTCCATTAAAGTATACATGTATGTTGTCTGCTGTTAATGTACTTGTTACATTACTTGTGAAGTCTACTCCTGCTTCTGCATTTGTTCTTCCTCTTAGTGTTATTGCAATGTTTTTGTTTGCTTTACTTATTGTTGATGTTTCTTTTGTCCATTCTGTTCTGTATTTTGGATTTATCGTTCCTCTTGTAAATTCTATTGCTGAGTCTGTTGCGTTTGTGTCTAATTTGAAGTTGTTTCTGTCTAAGTAGATTTGCTCTGATGCATAGATTGTGATTTCGTTTTCTTTTCCTGTGTCTGAAAACGCATCTTTTTTTCTTCCATACTCAATATTCCCTTCTATTATTTTTGAAAATGCTGGTCCTAAATCTAAACTTGTCATTGCTGTATATCCTGTTTCTTTAAACATATCGTCCATAGCTGTCACATTGCTTGTATAAAATTTATCTCCTAAGTCTAAACTTGTCATTGCTGTATATCCTGTTCTAACAAACATCCAACTCATAATTGTTACATTACTTGTATCAAATCTATCTCCTAAGTCTAAGCTTATCATTGCTTTATATCCTGTCTCATAAAACATACCATTCATATCAGTTACATTACTTGTATCAAATTTATCTCTTAAGTCTAAACTTGTCATTGCTGTATATCCTGTTCTCCTGAACATAGCAGACATCTTAGTTACATTACTTGTATCAAACTTATCTCCCAAGTTCAGACTTGTCATTGCCTTCTCTCCAGTATAATCAAACATATTGCTCATATTTGTTACTTTACTTGTATCAAATTTATCTCCTAAGTCTAAACTTGTCATCGCTGTATATCCTGTTCCCGAAAACATACTGCTCATATCTGTTACATTGCTTGTATTAAATTTATCTCCTAAGTCTAAACTTGTCATTGCTTTATATCCCGTCGAAATGAACATAAATGACATATCTGTTACATTACTTGTATCAAATTTGTCTCCTAAGTTTAAACTTGTCATCGCTTTTTCTCCTGTCCCTTGGAACATAAGTGACATATCTGTTACATTACTTGTATCGAATTTATCTCCTAAGTTTAGATTTGTCATTGCTGTATATCCTGTTCCCGAAAACATTCTGCTCATATCTGTTACATTGCTTGTATTAAATTTATCTCCCAATCTCAACTTTGTCATTGCTATGTATCCTGTATCCATAAACATCCTTGTCATATCTGTTACATTACTCGTATCAAATTTTTCTCCTAAATCTAAGCTTGTCATTGATCGATATCCTGTTTCTTTAAACAATCCTTCCATATCTGTTACACTATCAACATTCAATAAATTAATATTACTAATTACTTCTGTTGAAGTACATATGCTAGATTTTCCTATATATGCCAATAAATAACTTGAATCATAATTTCCAAATATCTCATCATCACTACCAATGTAAACTTTTATACTTCCATTATCGTTTGTTGTATACCATGCAAGTATTGAATTATCTCCTACTGCTGATACATCCCATTTTGTATCATTTGCATTCGAAATTCCATTTACAAATGTTATATTGTCAATGTTCTGTCTTTCTATGTTAGTATTTCCTAAGAATCCAGAATAATCATTCTTTTCTTCTGCTGTACTTCTTAATGTATTATAAAGAGTCATTTCAGTAACCTTATTACCATTACCATAATCATCAGTTACAAGACCTTCTGGAATTTGAACTTTAACTTGATTTACATCTGTTTCAAATCCTGTTACAGTTAATTCATATTCAACTCCATATTGTACTTGTGTTGTTGTTTCTCCTGAAACTCTATCTTCTTTCAATTCTGTACTTGTCAATGTCTTTGTTATTCCACTTGTTGTCTCTGTTCCATTTACAAGTACTTTTATATTATCTTCTGTTATTGTACTTTCTTTAAAGTATTTATCTGTTACCTTAAATTTCAATGTTGCTGTTTTATTTATTGCATCTGCTGATGAACTTTCTTTTTCTATTAATGGTGCTACTACGTCTACTACTTGTCCTGCTCCTGTTCCTCCTGGTATATTAACTCCTGATGTTATTGTGGTAGCTATATTTTTATTTCCTGTTTCATCTGCCATTTTATCTGCTGGTATTCCTACTGTTATTACACCACTATAATCTAGATAATTATCTCCATCTTTTACTTGTAATTGCTCTAAGTTTGATAATTTCAATGTATAACGTTTTCCTATAACTTTATCTGCTCCATTTACTGTTGCTGATACATTTTCTATATTTAAGCTTTTTGTCACTTCATTCCTGTTAGGTTCTTTTCCATCTATATTAATTTTCAAATCACTAAGTTTCAATTCTTCTTGCAGATTCTCTTTGTAATATTTATCTACAATTTCAAATACCATTGTAAATGTTTTATCTGTTTTATCTATATTTGATGTTGCAAATTGATATTTTACTTCTGGTCTTATTAAATCTGTTGTATCAGTTATTGTTGTTGTTTCATCATTAATTGCATTTCCTCTTAAGTCTGAAGCTGCATTTTTATCTATTTTTATTTCTAATGTTCCACTTAATTCTCTATATGCTCTATTTGAATTTATAAATTCTTGGTTAGTTTCTACTATACTGCCTATTTCTAGTGTATATTGATGTCCTACAACTCTTGTTTTACCATTAATTGGTGTTTTTATTGCAACTGCATTAGTAATTTCTTTTGTAACTTGACTATCAACTTGTGTTCCATCTATCCATAATGTCATTTCATCAACTGTTATTGGATTGCTTTCATCATAGTTCTTATCTGTTACGTTAAATATTATTGTTTCTTTATTATTTTCTATATCCCCAGTCTTTTGAACATAATAAATTTCTGGACTTGTTACGTCTACATTTCCTATTGACAAATCTTGTTCTTCTGTTGCATTTCCATATTGATCTGTTACTGTACCAGGTAACATTCTTAGTACAATGTCTCCACCATTTTCATTTCTATATTTTGCTGTTCCACCTATTATTGGTTCTGTTGGTGTAAATTCTGTATATCCTCCTCCTGATGGTACTAAATTTGATAATGTTAATGTATATTCATATTCTTTATTTGCTGTTATTTCTGTTGGTCCATCCAACGTTTTTACGATTGCTGTTGATATTTCACCATTTACAACTATTTTTATGTCGTCTTTTGTTAATTCAAATTTACTTGATGCTTTTGTTAAATATTTATCTGTAACTCTTATTTTTATAACTCCTGTATCTGGATTTACACTTGCTATTGACCATGCTGGTGATACAACATCGACTATTTCTTGGTTTCCTGTGTTTCCACCTGGTTCATTTACTCCTATCGTTATTGTTGTAGCAATACTCTTGTTTCCTGAGTTATCAGATGCAACCCCTGCGGGGATGGATATGCTCATTGGTCCACTGTAGTCTCTATATTTTCCATCCTCTATTGGTTGCTGTAAACCACTTATTACTAATTTGTATTTTTCTCCAATTGTTTCTTCTTCTCCGTCTCCATCTATGTCTTTCGTTATGTCTTCAACCTTTGTTAGCTCTTTTGTTATTTTTTCATTTGGTATTGTTGCATCTGTGTCTAATAATTTTATTGCTATGTTGTCTACATTGTCTAATAATGTTGAGCTATTAAAATATTTGTCTGCTACAGAGAATTCTACTGTTAGTGTTTTGTCTGTGTGATTTATGTTTCCGTCTGAATATATATATGTGAATTCTGGTTTTATAAAGTCTGCAAATAATTTTCCTGCTGTATTTGTTGAGGATGTTGTTGTATCTTTAAAGTTTACTTCTACCCATGTTCCTGACTGATCTGTTTCAGACATGCTTTGGTTTCCATAACTATCTATCAATACATTTTTTGTATATGTATCTGTTGACTCTCCTCTTCCGCCTATTTTTAGTGTTATATTTCCACTCCATTCTTTGTAGTTCTTTCCACTTTGTCTTGCATCTTCTTCAAAGTTTGTTAGTGTTATCGTATGTGTTATAGTTTCTGCTGTTGCTGGACTTACAGCTGATATTTCTTTACTTACAGCTTTTAATTCTGTTCCATCTATCCATACTGAAATGTCACTATTTTTTAATGCTGTTGTTACATTACTTGTATAGTTACTTGTATTTGTTGCTCCTTTTATATTTATTTTTAATGCCTTATTTTCAGTGTCTATAGTTGTTCCTGTTACTGTCCATTCTGGTCTATATTTAGGATTTACTGTTCTTCCTGCTGATACTGCTATCGTTCCAGCAGTTGTATTTGTATCTGAACTGCTTAGTTTAAACGAAGTTTGATTTTTATATATTGATTCTGGTGCATTTATTACTGCTCCTGATTTTCCTGTATTTGTAAACATATCTGTATTTGTATCTGCTATTTTTGTGAATGCTGGTCCTAAGTCTAAAGTTGTCATTGCTGTAGTTCCACACTCTTCAAACATATCATCCATTCTTTCTACACTTCTAGTATCAAACTTTTCACCTAAATTCAAACTTGTCATTGCTGTATGTCCTGTTTCATAAAACATACTATTCATATCAGTTACATTTTCTGTATTAAATTTTTCTCCTAATTTTAAACTTGTTAATGATTCATATCCACAACTATGGAACATGCCTACCATACTAGTAACTTTACTTGTATCAAACATCTTTCCTAATTCCAAACTCGTTAGTGCTGTATATCCTGTACCTGTAAACATCGCCTCCATATTTGTTACATTTTTTGTATCAAATTCTTCACCCAAGTTCAAACTTGTCATTGCTGTATATCCACATTGATCAAACATGTCAAACATATCTGTTACATTTCCTGTATTAAATTTTTTTCCTAAGTCTAAACTTGTCATTGCTGTATATCCTGTTTCTTTAAACATACATGTCATATCTGTTACATTGCTTGTATCAAATTTATCTCCTAAGTCTAAACTTGTCATCGCTGTATATCCTGTTTCAAAAAACATTCCAGTCATATCAGTTACTTTATTTGTATTAAAGTTATCACCTAAATTAAATGTTGTCATTGCTGTATATCCTGTACTAGCAAACATATTATTCATATTTGTTACATTACTTGTGTCAAACTTACTACCCAAATCTAGTTTAGTCATTGCATTATAGCCTGTATCTTCAAACATTCTAGACATATCTGTTACATTACTTGTGTCAAACTTACTACCCAAATCTAGTTTTGTCATTGCATTATAGCCTGTATCTTCAAACATTCTACGCATATTTGTTACACCTGTAACATTTAGTAATCCAATATTTGTAATTGTTTCTGTTGATGTACATCTTTCATTATATCCTATATATGCAAATAATCCTGTTGAATCTTGGTTAGCAAATATTTCGTCATCACTACCAATATATACTTTTATACTTCCATTAGCATTTGTTGTATACCATGCAAGAATTGAATTATCACCAATTGCAGATACATCCCATGTTGTTTCATTTTTATATTCTTGAGTTGTTTCATCATATCCAACATCTGCTGGAATACTATCTGTAAATGTTATATTATCAATATTACCTCTTATTACTGGATATGACTGATTACCTAAAAATCCTGTACCTTCACCAATTTTTTCGTCTTCATATGTACCTGTATATGCTTTCTTTAATGTATTATAAACAATCATTTCAGTAGTTTTACTACTATTTCCAGATTCATCTGTAAGTGTTCCTTCTTGTATCTGTACCTTAACTTGATCTGCATCTTGTGCAAATCCTGTAAGTGTTAATGTATATTCAACGCCATATTGTTTAGTTGTTGTAGTTGTTTTTCCAAAATCTTTTCTTTCTTCTGTCAATGCAGTCTCTGTACTTAAAGTTTTTGAAATTTCTGAAGCTTCTGTTCCATTTACAAGTACTTTAATCTTATCTGCAGTTAAATTACTGCTTGCAAAATATGTATCTGTACCTTTAAACTTAATTGTTGCTGTTGATGATTCTTTATTTGCTGGATCAATTGCACTTGCTGATGAACTTATCCTCTCCCATATTGGATTGACAACGTCAACTGCTTTTGCGTCATCTGGCAATGTTCCACCTGGAATATTTACTCCTGATGTTATCGTTTTTGCAATATTTCCATTAGCATTAGTATTATTTCCTTCTGGTCCTTTATCTAATACTTTGTTTCCTGCTACTGCAACTGTGATAATACCACTGTAATCTGCTGTTGTATTTCCTGTCTTCACTTCCAATTGTTCTAAGTTAGATATCGTTAATTTATATGTATGACCAATTAGCACCTCTGTAGCTGTTTCAACATTTCCTGATGCATTTGTAATTGGTACATTTGATGCATATAAATTTTCTGCATTTAATGACATTGTTACTGGCTCATCTTTCAAGTTATAAATTATTTCATTTCCACTTGAATCTAGTTGGCCATTTTGCATCTTAACAACTAAATCATCTAATGTTAGCTTTCCAGTTCTGTAATATTTATCTGTTACTGTAAATGTCATAGTATATGTTTTTCCTGTTTTGTTTATATCCGTATCTTGATGTACATATTTTAAGTCTGGTGCAATAAAATCTGCAAAATTACCTTTTAATGTTGTTATGTCATTTGTGTTTCCTCCTGATGTATTTGTATCTGATGTTATTACCATATCTTTTACTACATTTTCAGCAATCTCTATTGTTACTGTACCACTCCAATCTTTATAATTCTTATCATTTCTTGATTTTTCAAAATCTGATAAAACTAATTGATATTGTTGTGATACTGATGTATCATTTGCAATTACTCTTGTTAATGATTTTGTTAATGTTGTTACTTCTTCTCCATCTACAAATACTTTAATATTATCTGCTGTTAATAATTTTGATGTATCTAAATATTTATCAATTACATCAAATGTTATTGTTTCTGTTTTTGCTGTTGCATCAATTACAGATGAAACTTTTTCTATTCTTGGTTTTATAAAGTCTACATGTCCTAATGTAAATGACTGCTCTTTATTCTTATTTGTATATTGGTCTGTTACAACCTCTTTTGCAATTGTAATCTTTGTTGTACCACTATATTCCAAGTAACTCTTATCTGCTTGCTTTGATGCTTCTTCCCAATTTGATAATGTTAATGTATATTTGATTTCTTTTAATCCTGTTGTTTCATTTGTTGAGAATGTTGGTGCACTTAAAGTTTTTGTTATTACTGTATTTGCATTTGTATCTCCATCAACTTCTACTGTTATATTATCTGTTGTCAATGTGCTATTTGCAATACCTGTTAAATATTTATCTGTTGCAATTAATTCTGCTGTTACTTTTTTATTGGCATTGTCTATATTTATATTTTCTACTTTCCAAGCTGGATCTACAACGTCAACAATTTCTTCATTGTTATGTCCATCATCTGTTGATGGCTCGTCAATTCCTATTGTAATTGTTTTTGCTATATTTTTATTTCCAGATTTGTCTGTTATTATATCTGCAGGGAAAGCCATCTTCATAACTCCACTGTATTGACTTCCATCCCCTTGATCTAAGTTCGTTATTACTAATTGATATCTTTCCCCTACTTTTGTATCTGTAACTCCATTTACTGTTGCTGTTAAATCAGATATTTTTGTAAGTGTTTTTGTTGCTTCTGTTGGTGTTTCTCCACCAATTTCTATTCCAATTTTTTCTGCATTAGTATCTGTTGTAAGTGCTGATGTATTAAAATATTTATCTGCTACATCAAATATTACTGTTACAGTTTTTGTTCCATGATCTACTACTGTTTCTGCATATTCATATGTAAATTCTGGATTTATTGTATCTACAAACATTTTTCCAGTTGTATTTGCATCATATAACTTGTCTTCTCCAACAAGTATTTTTTGTGTTGTGTTTGATGAATCTACATATTCTGCCAAGTTGCCATTTCCTTCTATAAATTCTAATTCTCCATTAGAATTTACTTGAGTTCCATACATATCTTTTAATTTGCCTTTTGCAAATTGTAATGATATATTTCCACTCCATTCATTGAATTTTTTGATGTTTCCTTCTGCATCTTTTTGTCTTATTCCTTGGTCAAAATTTGTAAGTTTTATTGTATATGTTAATTCTGTTTTTCCTGTTGTTGAATTTGTACTTGTTGTTGCACTTACTAATTGTTTTGTTATACTGTCTGCTTTTTCTCCATTTACATATACTGTGATGTCATTTGCTGTTAGTTTGTTTACTACATCACTTTGATAATTGATTTTTACTCCATTTATTTCTTGAACTTTGTTTGCATTACCTTTTACTACTACTGTCATTGATGGATTGTTTGCATCTGTTGTGTCTAGTGTGCTTGATACTTTTGTTAATTCTGGTTTGTATATTGGATTGATTGTTCCTCTTACATAATTTATTGTTGTACTTGAACTTGTGCTTAGTTTGAAGTTATTTTCATCACTGAATATTGATTCTGGTGCATATATTTTTGCTCCTGATTTTCCTGTGTTTGTGAACATATTTGCATTTGAATTAGCTATTTGAGTAAATAATGGTCCTAAGTCTAATGCAACCATCGCATTATATCCAGTTAGATAGAACATGTTTTGCATGTTGGTTACTTTTGTTGTATAAAATTTATCTCCTAAGTCTAATGAAGTCATTGCTGTATATCCAGTAGAATCAAACATATATCCCATATTAGTAACATTACTTGTATCAAATTTATCTCCTAAGTTTAAACTTGTCATTGCTGTTTTTCCACAATTAGCAAACATATTTTGCATCTCTTCTACATTGCTTGTATCAAATAAATCTCCTAAGTTCAAATCTGTCATTGCTATTTTTCCACAGTTTGAAAACATAGCTGACATGTTTACAACTTTACTTGTATCAAATTTATCTCCTAAGTCTAAACTTGTCATTGCTGTTTCTCCAGTAGAATCAAACATTCCTGACATGTTTGTTACATTATTTGTTTCAAATTTACTTCCTAATTCTAAACTAACCATTGCTGTATTTCCAGCAAATTCAAACATACGATTCATATTAGTTACATTACCTGTTTCAAATGCACTTCCTAAGTCTAAGCTTTTCATTGTTGAATATCCAAAGTATCTGAACATTCCAGTCATATTATTTGTACCATCAACATGTAATAAATCTAATTTTTCAATCAAAGGTTTTTGAGTTCCATCTGTTGCTTCTGTATCTCCAGTAACTTTACAAGTTGGGTCGTAACCAATGTAAGAGAATAAGTAACTTGAGTTTACATTAGTATTCATAATAATGTAGCTACCAATATACACTGTATAATTTCCTGTTGTAGCATCAGTTGTATACCATCCCCAGATTGATTGATCTTGTATTTGTGTAACATCCCATCTTGTATCATTTATTCCATCTAGATTATCTTGGAAAATTATTTTTTCAATCTTTTGTCTTTGAATTTTTGAATTTCCTAAGAATGGGCTCGTAGCATCTGTTTCTGTTGAAGTTTCTTTTAAACTACTAAATAATATAAATGATGTTTCTTTACTCTTGTTTCCAGATTCATCAACTATCAATCCTTCTCTTAATGTTACATTTACTTGATATGCCTCTTTAGAATATCCATCAACTTTGATTGTATATTGCTTTCCATATGTTAATGCTGCTGATGTATCTTCTGTTACTGTTACTGTAATGCCATCTGCTGCTGTTTTAACTTCTCCATTTACTTCTACAATTATGTCATTTGAAGTTAATCCAATTGTTTTTAAATATTTATCAGTTCCTTTTACCGGAATAGATGCTGTTTGTTTAGCAGGTTGTGCTGTTGCAGTTCCCGCTACTTCCCAAATAGGGTCAACAACGTCAACTACTGTTCCATTTCCTGTTCCTCCTGGAATATCTACACCAGATGTCATTGTTGTTGTAATATTTTCATTTGCATTTGTTCCATCTCCAGTAGGTCCCTTATCTGTTGCTGAACCAGCTTTTACTGCTACTGTAATAACACCACTGTAATCTAAATATTCATCCTTTACATCAACTAAATCTTGTTGTAATTGAGATATTTCCAATGTAAATCTCTTTCCTATAAGTTGATTTGTTAAACCTGTTTGTACTGTTCCATTTACTGTTTTATTTATTGCTTTAGTTGCTTTTACGTCTTCAATAGCAACTATTTTTTTAGTTACATCACTTTCATTTGTTATATCTTCTCCATCAACTTTAATTGTTAAGTATTTTTGTAGAACTGCAAGTTTAGCATCATCTGTTGTTGCATTTGCATATTCAGTTGCCAATGTACTATCTGCAAAATATTTATCTGTAATGTCAAACTTCATTGTAAATGTTTTTGTATTATAGTTTATATCTCCTGTAACATATTGATATGTTACCTTTGGTTGGATAACGTCTACATAGTCTGCATTTATTGTTGTTGTATCATTTTTATTTGCAGAAGTGCTGTTATCTGCTGTTGAACCTTCTGCCTTACTTCCTTGGTCTTGTACAGCACCTTCTGTTACATCTATTGAAACTGTACCACTCCAATCTACAAAGTTTTTAGCTTCATCAATTGTTGTTCTTGATTGTTCAAAATCTGATAAAACTAATTGATATTGTTGTAATACTACTTGTGATTTTCCGTTTATTGTTGCTGATTTATCATTTGCTGTTACTCTTGTTAGTTTTTTTGTAATTCCTGTTGTTGCTTCTTTATCAACAAATACATTTATTTCACTTTCTGCTATTTCTTTTGATGTATCTAGGTATTTATCGATTACATTAAATATTATTGTTTCAGTTTTTGCTGTTGCATCTCTTGATGTTGATACAATTTCTATTCTTGGTTTTATGAAATCCACATGTCCTAATGTAAATGATTGTTCTTTACTTGTATTGTGTTTTCCATCAACTCTACCTTCTGTTGCTCCTGACTGATCGTCTGTAATTGTTCCAGCTGCAATTGTAATCTTTGTTGTACCACTCCATTCTAGGAATGATTTGTCAGATTGTAATTCTGCTTGTTCCCATGTTGATAATGTTAATGTATATTTAATTTCTTGTAGCCCTGTTGTAACGTTTGTAGAGAATGTTGGTGTACTTAGTGATTTTGTGATTACTGAATTTGCATTTGTATCACCATCTACTGATAATGTTATATCATTAATTGTTAATGTGCTGTTTGATACTCCTGTTAAATACTTATCTGTTGCGATTAAGTCAACTTTTACTGTTTTTGTTGTTCCATCTATACTGATATTTTCTGTTTTCCATACTGGATCTACAACATCAACAATTACTCCTGTATTATCTCCATCACCTGTTGTTGGATCATCTATACCAACTGTTATTGTTTTTGCAAGGTTCCAATTACCTGATTTATCATTTGCAACTTTTTCAG
The DNA here is from genome assembly GCA_934155265.1 of uncultured Clostridia bacterium. Taxonomy (GTDB): domain Bacteria; phylum Bacillota; class Clostridia; order TANB77; family CAG-508; genus CAG-269. The sequence goes on along the minus strand of CAKPGU010000008.1, from coordinate 52,141 downwards.
GAAATGCTACTGTCATTATTCCACTGTAATCTCCACCATCACCTTGGTCTAAATCAGAAACAACCAATTGATATTTTTCTCCAATCTTTGTACTTGTTGTTCCATTTACAGTTGCTGTAATATCAGAAAGTTTAGTTAATTCTTTTTTAGCATTCTCTGCAACTTTTCCTCCTATTTTTACTGTTATTTTATCTGCTGTTAAAATTGATTTATTAAAATATTTATCTGTAATATCAAATACTAATTTTACTGTTTTTGTTCCATGGTCTATTGTTGTATTTGCATATTCATATGTAAATTCTGGTTTAACGAAATCGGCAAACATTGTTCCGCTAGCATTATGATCAATACTTCCATCTTTAAAAATTACATTTATCCAACTACCATCTGTTTCTGTTCCATCTTGATCAGTTTCCATCATGCTTTCGTTTCCATATTTATCTGTTAAAACATTAGTATCATATGTACTCTCTGCCTGTCCTCTTCCTCCAATTTTTATTGCAATATTACCACTCCACTCTGTAAACTCTTTGCCTTGTTGTCTTAGTGCTTCTCCAAAATTTGATAATGTGATAGTATGAGTTACTTCTTCGCTTGTATCAGATGGACTTGGATCTGATATTACTTTAGTTATGCTTGGTGTTTCTCCTGAATCTATAACTCCATTTTTGTTAGTATCTCCATCTAGCTCTCCATCAATATAAACCATTATATCTTTTGGTGCTAAATTTGAAGTTACTTCACTATCATAATTTATGTTTGCACCATTTGCCGTTTGTGATTCCTTTGCATTTCCTTTTACAACAATGCTTAATGTTTCCGCATCCGTATTTAACGTACTAGAAACTTTGGTCCACTTTGGTCTATATATCGGATTTATAGTTCCATTACCTATACTTGTTGTAGCATTCATATGCTTTATGTCTTCTACCCCTATGGTTTTTATCTCTTTCTCTTTTGTATATATCCCATATATTTCATTAATTCCATTCACAAAAATTCCCATAATTATAATTATGGCAACGAATATCATTATTATATTTCTAACTTTTAAACTCTTGTCTTTTTTTCTATCTTTTAACATGTTTTTCCTCCGTTTTTTGTTTCAAAAATCTTATCTATTTTCCCTATATAATTTATATCATAACGTACTATTTTTTTCAACGTTTTTCGCCATTTTTTTCAAAAAAAAATGCACCATTTTTGGTGAAAAATGGTGTGCATTTGGGACCGTTTCTTTTTTTGCTTTTTGTGCATTTTGGACCGTTTCTTTTTTTGCTTTTTGTGCATTTTGGACCGGGTACATTTTTAACACTTTTTTTAAACATTCCTGTACTATCAACTATTTTCAAGCCACAAGATCTGTCCCCAATTTATCAAAATTTACCAAAATCGAAAAAAATGTACCCGGTCCCATTTGCACATATAAAATTTCTTCTTTTTTTGATATAATTTAAGCAGGGGTACGAATGAAAAATCTATATTTAAAAGATTTTTATTCCAAACCAAAATATATAAAAAAGAAAAACGGATATATATTATGTGCAATAGATGGTTCTAAAATAGAAATACCAAACACACCATTAAACAGAGAAATTTTTGGAAGTGAAGGAAATCAACATAAAAGAAAAATAACTAGAGCATTGTTATCTGGAATTTACGATGTAGAAAATCACTTTTTCTTAGATGTAGAAATAGAAAAATATGTATCAATAGTACGAAAAAATAGAAAAAGTATTGTACGAGAATGGTCGCCAAGTAATAAGTATAGAACTAATTATAAAACAAGTTTTTAAAAAATGTACTATATAACATAGGACTTTTGCGTTCATTTTTCTAAAAATTTATAATAAACAAAAAATAGTGCAATTAATTAATTCAGTAATTACACTATTTTTTCTTAAGTTGTTGACATTGGGCATAGCCGGAAGATTATTTACAGCAGAAAAAAGAACCGAAATTTTCGGTTCTTTTCACTCCATAATTCAGTTATTTTCATAATATAAAATTATACATATCTATTTGCAAAAGTGAACAGCTCTGAACAGAAGTGAACAGCTCTGAACAGTTGCAGTCATATCTATTATCTTCCTATTTCATTTTATATCTTCCATAACTATCACTTCTTTCTGCATAGTTTAATTTGTCCCATTTTTCTTTTACTGCAACAGATTTTTTTAAAGTTTCCTGTTTTCTGTTAGCTTTTACTGCTAACGGAAAATATCGCAAAAAGAAAGAACACAATAACAACAATTTTGTTCTTATTAAGTTCTCTCTTTTTTCATATTATAATTCAGTTATTTTACATAGAATGCTGTTTTATTTGAATATATAGATTCTGGGGCATAAATCACTAATCCAGTTGTTCCGCAATTTACCATAAATTCTGTATTTTGATCTGCTATTTTTGTAAATGCTGGTCCTAAATTCAATGTCGTCATAGAACTTGCTCCGCAATCTTTAAACATATAATTCATATTAGTTACACTATTTGTATTAAATTTCTCTCCCAAACTCAAACTTGGCATTTTATTATGTCCTGTTGCATTGAACATATATTGCATATCAGTAACACTACTTGTATTAAATTTATCACCTAAATTCAAACTTGTCATTTCTGTATATCCTGTGTTATCAAACATGTGTCCCATATATTGCACTAAACTCGTATCAAAATTTGCTCCCAAATTTAAGCTTGTAAGTTTATTAGAGGCAAAATGACTAAACATAGAACTCATATCTGTTACTTTACTTGTAATAAATTTATTTTCTAAGTTTAAACCTGTCATTTCATTATATCCACAATATGCAAACATATATGACATATTGGTTACTTTACTTGTATCAAAATTTTCACCTAAAGTTAAGCTTGACATTACATCATATCCACAGTGTTCAAACATATAATACATATTTGTTACATTGTTAGTATAAAACTTTGTTCCTAAATCCAAACCTTCTGTAGCTTTATATCCAAATGCTTCAAACATGCTACTCATGTCTGTTACATTACTAGTGTCAAAATTCTCTCCTAAGTTCAAACTTTTCATTGTTCTGTATCCACAGAATTTAAACATAGAATTCATATTTGTTACACTTCTTACATTTAATAACTCTATATTTGTAATTGTTTCAGTTGCTGTACATATATCTGCATATCCTATATATGCAAATAATAATGTTGAATTTTGATTTGCAAATATCTCGTCATTGCTTCCTATATGTACTTTCAGTGCTCCATTAGCATTACTTGTTTCATACCATGCAATTATTGACTTATCTCCTCTTGCAGAAACATCCCATGCTGTTGAATCAACATATTCTCCTGTTTCTTCATTATATACTGTACTTGGTACACTTGTTTCAAATGTTATGTTTTCAATATTTTGTCTTTGTATTTTATTATTTCCTAAAAATGCACTTGTGCCTGCATTTTCTGTTGCAGTACTTTTTAATACACTATAAAGTACCATTTCAGTATCTTTGTTACTATTTCCAGATTCATCTGTAAGTGTTCCTGCTGGTATTTGAATTTTTACTTGGTCTGCACCTTGTGTAAATCCTTTTATTGTAAGTGTATATTCTACTCCATATTGTTTTGTTACTGTTGTTGTTTTTCCGAATTCTTTTCTTTCTTCATTTAATTCTGTTGCTGTACTTAATGTCTTTTTAACTGAACTTGAATTATTTACTTCTGCTCCATTTACAAATACTTTTATCTTATCAGCTGTCAATGTATTACCTGCATAGTAAGTGTCAGTTCCCTTAAATGTTATCGTTGCTGTTGATGATGTTTTGTCTTCAGGATCTATTGCATTTGCTGATGAACTTACTTTTTTCCAAACTGGTGCAACTACGTCTACTACTTTTGCATCATCTGGTACTGTTCCTCCTGGAATACTTACACCTGATGTTATTGTTGTTGCTGTATTTCCATTTGTACTTACATTATCTCCTGCAGGTCCTCTATCTTTTATCTTATCTCCTGCTACTGCAACTGTTACTATACCACTATAATCCTTTGTTTTTAATCCTGTTTTCACTTCCAATTGTTCTAAGTTAGATATCGTCAACTTATATGTATGACCAATTAGCAACTCTGTAGCTGTTTCAATATTTCCTGATGTATTTGTAACTGGTACATTTTGTGCTTTTAAGTTTTCTGCTTGTAATGATATTGTTACTGGTTCATTTTTTAAGTTATACACTATTTCATTTCCACTTGAATCTAGTTGGCCATTTTGCATTTTTATTGTTAAGTCATCTATTCCAAGCTTTCCTGATGTGTAATATTTATCTGTTACTGTAAATGTCATTGTGTATGATTTTCCATCTTTATCAATATCTGCTGATTGATGTACATATTTTAAATCTGGTTTTATAAAGTCTACAAAGTCTGCATTTATTTCTACCTTCTCATTTGTATTGCCTCCTGACGCAACTAATCCTACTGATTTTACTTTATCTTTTACTGCATCTTCCGCAATATCTATTCTTACTGTACCACTCCAGTCTTTGTAATCTTTTTCATTTCTCGCTTTTTCAAAGTCTGATAATACCAATTGATATTGTTGTAAAACAACTTGTGACGAACCATTTACTGTTGCGGATACGTCATTTGCTGTTACTCTTGTTAATGTCTTTGTTAATGTTGATGCATTTTCTCCATCTACATATACTGAAATTTCATTTTCTGTTACCGCATCTGATGTATCTAAGTATTTATCAATTACATTAAATACTATTGTTTCAGTTTTTGCTGATTCATCTCTTGTTGATGAAACCTTTTCTATTCTTGGTTTAATAAAGTCTACATGCCCTAATTCAAATGCTTGCTCTATATTCTTATTATCATAGTCATCTATTACTACTCCCGCTGAAATTGTTATCTTTGTTGTTCCACTATACTCTAAGAAGCTCTTTCCACCTTTTGTAGAATCTTGTTCCCAATTTGACAATGTTAATTTATATTTAATTTCTTTTAGTCCTGTTGTTCCATTTTCTGAAAATTCTGGATCACCCAATGTTTTTGTAATTGCTGTATTTGCTTCTGTTTCTCCATCTACTGTTACTGATATCTTGTCATTTACATTATCATTTGTTAATGAGCTATTTGATATTCCTGATAAATATTTATCAGTTACTATTATCTCAACTGTAACAACTTGATTTACTTTGTCAATTTGAAGATTTTGTGTTTTCCATACAGGTGATACTACGTCAACAATTACTCCACTATCATGTCCATCTCCTGTTGATGGATCATCTACACCAATTGTTATTGTTGTTGCAACACTCTCATTTCCTGATTTATCACGCACTGTTCCTTTTTCAAAGGCTAGTTCTACAATTCCACTGTAGTCTCCGCCTCCGCCTTGGTCTAAGTTAGTTAATGTTAATGTATATATTTCTCCAATTTTTGTTTCTGCGTTACCATCTATTGTTTCTTTTATATCAGTTTTTGATAATGTTTTTCTTTGTTTGTCACCTTCATTTTTTATTTCTGTGCCATCTACTGTTACTGTAATATTGCTTGCTGTTGTATCTGATGTTAAATCTGATTCCGCAAAATATTTGTCTGCTATACTAAATACCACTGTTACTCTTTTATTTTCATGGTCTATTATTGTATTTGAATATTCATATGTAAATTCAGGAATTATAAAGTCTGCAAACATTTTTCCTGGAATATTTTGTGATGAAGATTCAGAATCTTTTAAACATATGTCTATCCATGTTCCTGATTCATCTATTGATGACATACTCTGATTTCCATAACTGTCTGTTAATATATTTTTTGAATATGTGCTTGTAGCTTCTCCTCTTCCACCTATTTTTAGTGTTATATTTCCACTCCATTCTTTATAGTCTTTACCATTTTGCCTTACCTTCTCTTCAAAATTTGTTATTGTTATCGTATGTGTTACAGCTTCTGATGTTGTTTGATTTGCTACTGTTACTTCTCTTTTTACACCTGTCAATTCTGTTCCATCTATCCATACTGATATATCACTTGCTTTTAGAGCTGTTGTTACATTACTTGTGTAATCACTTGTGTTTGTAGCTCCTGTTATTGTTATTTTTATCGCTTTATTGGTAGAGTCTATTGTTGTTCCTGTTACTTTCCATTCTGGTTTATATTTTGGTACTACTGTTCTTCCTGAGGATACTGCTATTGTTCCTGATGTTGTGCTTGTATCTGTACTGCTTAGTTTAAACGAAGTTTGATTTTTATAAATTGATTCTGGTGCATTTATTACTGCTCCTGATTTTCCTGTATTTGTAAACATATCTGTATTTGTGTCTGCTATTTTTGTAAATGCTGGTCCTAAATCAAGATTTTCCATTGATACAGTTCCACAGTTTCTAAACATTTCTGACATAGTGGTTACTTTACTAGTGTCAAATTTATTTCCTAAATTTAAACTTGTCATAGAATTAGAACCACAACCATCGAACATTTTGACCATTAGTGTTACATTGCTCGTATCAAACTGTTCTCCCAAATCTAAACTTGTCATTGCTGTATATCCTGTACCATTAAACATACCATTCATTTTAGTTACATTACTTGTATTAAATTTACTTCCTAAATTTAGGCTTGTCATTTTCATATATCCACATTCATGAAACATACTATTCATATTTGTTACTTTACTTGTGTCAAATTTGTCTCCTAAGTTCAAACTTGTCATTGCTGTATATCCACACCAGAGAAACATTCCATACATTACAGTTACATTGCTTGTATCAAAATTTGCTCCTAAGTTCAAGCTCGTCATTGCTTTATATCCGCATCCCCAAAACATTTGTCTCATATTTGTTACATTACTTGTGTCAAAATTTTCTCCTAAATCTAAGTTTGTCAAAGAAAGAGCCCCAAAGTTTTGAAACATTGAACTCATATTTGTTGCACTGCTTACATTTAACAAGTCAATATTTGAAATTATCGAAGTTTCTGTACATTTTCTTGAATTTCCTATATTTGCAAACAAATAACTTGAATCTGCATTAGCATTAATTCCGCTATAACTTCCAATATATACTGTATATGTTCCTTTAGAATTATTTTTTTCATACCATGCAATTATTGATCCATCCTCTTGTGCTGATACATCCCATCTTGTATCATTTGCACCATCTAAATTATCTTGCAATATTATCTTTTCAACATATTGTCTCTCAACTGTATCATTTCCTAAAAATGGACTACTCAGATCGGTTTCTGTATTTGTCTTTCTTAAACAACTGTATAATACAAATTCTGTTTCTTTATTAACATTTCCAGATTCATCTGTAAGTGTACCCGCAGGAATTATCATTTTTACTTGGTATGCATTACTTACAAATCCTGTTATTTTAACTTTATATTGAACTCCATAAGCTAATGTTACTGATGTGTCTTTTGTTAGTTCTACATTTATTCCACTTGTTTGTTCTTCACCATTTACCACTATTTTTATTTGGCTTGATGTCAAACTGCATGAAGCAAAATATTTATCTGTTCCTCTTATTACTAATGTTGCTGTTTGTTTTAATGGCTCTGTTACTACTGTACCAGCTCTTTCCCAAATTGGGTCTACTACATCGACTACTGTTCCTGTGCCTGTTCCGCCTGGTATATTTACTCCTGATGTTATTGTTGTTGCAATATTACTATTTGTATTTACTCCATCATTTGCTGGTCCATTATCTGTCATTACTCCTGCTTTTACAGCTACTGTTATAACACCACTATAATCTAAATAATCTGCAATATTAATTGCTTGTTCTAAGTTAGATAATTCTAATGTATAACGTTTTCCTACAACTTGATTAGTTAATCCTGTTTTTACTACTCCATTTACTGTTTTATTTATTGGTTTAGCTATTGTTCCTGCTGTTATGTCTTCTGTTGCAATAATTTTCTTTGTTACTTTACTATTATTGGTTATATCTTCTCCATCAACCTTTATTGTTAAATAATCAGCTAAATTTGCTGTTGTTATTGTAGTTCCAGTTTTATAGTATTTATCTGTAATATCGAATGTCATTATAAATGTCTTATCATCATAATTGATATCAGATGTTGCATACTTGTATGTTACTTTTGGTTGTATAAAATCAACAAAATCTGCATCTATTGTTGTTTTGTCATTTGTATTTACTGAGTTTCCACTTGTTTTATCATTTACAGCTCCTGCTTTAATTTCTAATGATACTGTACCACTCCAGTCAGTGAAGTTTCTTGCTGAATTTATTGATGTTCTTGTTTGTTCAAAGTTTGATAATACTAATTGATATTGTTGTGATACTGTTTGTGATGTACCATTTATCGTTGCCTTAACATCATTTGCTGTTACTCTTGTTAATGTTTTTGTAATTCCTGTTGTTGCTTCTTTATCTACTAATACAGAAATTTCATCTGCTGTTACTAAATCTGATGTATCAAGATATTTATCAATTACATTAAATACTATCGTTTCAGTTTTTGCTGTTGTGTTTCTTGTAGTTGATACTGTTTCTATTCTTGGTTTTATAAAATCAACATGTCCTAAGTCGAATGTTTGCTCTAAGCTTTTATTTGTATATTGGTCAGTTATAGTTCCGGCAGGTATTGTAATCTTTGTTGTTCCACTATATTCTAAGAAACTCTTTCCCGATTGTTTTGTTGATTGCTCCCAATTTGATAATGTCAATGTATATTTGATTTCTTTTAATCCAGTTGATGAATTTGTTGAAAATGTTGCTGTACTTAATGTTTTTGTAATTGCTGTATTTGCATTTGTATCTCCATCTACTGTTAGTGCAATTTTACTTGTTGTTAATGTACTGTTTGATGTTCCAGTTAAATATTTATCTGTTGCTATTAAATCTACTGTTACTTTTTTGTTTGTTTTATCAATTTTTAGATTTTGTGTTTTCCATACTGGTGATACTACGTCTACAATTGCTCCACTTGTATGTCCATCACCTGTTGTTGGATCATCTATACCTATTGTTATTGTTTTTGCAACACTTTTATTTCCAGATTTATCAGTTCCTGTTCCCTCTGCAAAAGCTAATTTTACAATTCCACTGTAATCTCCGCCTGTGCCTTGGTCTAAGTTCGTTAATTCTAATGTATATTTTTCTCCAACTTTTGTATTTGCTTTTCCATCTATTGTTTCTGTTATATCTGTCTTTGATAATTTCTTTCTTTGTGTTGTATCATTTGTTACTGTTTTTCCATCAACTGTAACAGTAATCTTACTTGCTGTTGTGTCTGATGTTAGTGTGGATGAACTAAAGTATTTATCTGCTATACTAAATATTATTGTTACTTTTTTGTTTCCCTGATCTATTGTTGTATTTGCATATTCATATGTAAACTCTGGTACTATAAAGTCTGTAAATAATTTGCCTGATGCATTTGCTGATGATTTTGTAGAGTCCTTAAAGTCTACATCTACCCATGTTCCTGTTGTATCTATTTGTGACATGCTTTGATTTCCATATGCATCTTTTAATACATTTTTTGAATATGTGCTTGTTGATTCTCCTCTTCCTCCTATTTTTAATGTTATATTTCCACTCCATTCTTTGTAACTTTTGCCTGCTCTCCTTGCTGATTCTTCAAAGTTTTTTATTGTTAGTATATGTGTTACAGATGATGATGTTGTTGGATATGAAGTTGTTATTGTTTTATTTACTCCTGTTAGTTCTGTTCCATCTATCCATACTGATATATCACTTGCTTTTAGAGCTGTTGTTACATTACTTGTGTAATCACTTGTGTTTGTAGCCCCTTTTATTGTTATTTTGATTGCTTTGTTTGTAGAATCTATAGTTGTTCCTGTTACTGTCCATTCTGGTTTGTATTTTGGCACTACTGTTCTTCCTGATGATACCGCTATAGTTCCTGATGATGTGCTTGTATCTGTACTGCTTAGTTTAAACGAAGTTTGATTTTTATATATTGATTCTGGTGCATAAATTGTTGCTCCAGATTTTCCAGCATTAGTAAACATGTCTGTATGATCAGCTATTTTTGTAAATGCTGGACCTAAGTCTAGTGTTGTCATTAACGAGTGTCCACACTCATAAAACATATAGCTCATGTTTGTGACTTTAGCTGTATTAAAGTTACTTCCTAAATTTAAACTTGTCATTGCTGTGTATCCTGTAGATTTAAACATATATTGCATGTCAGTTACATTATTTGTATTAAATTTACTTCCTAAAGTTAGTGTCTTCATTGATGTATATCCTGTACTGTCAAACATATGTCCCATCTTTGTTACCAAACTTGTGTCAAAATTTGAGCCTAAGTTCAAACTTGTAAGTTTATATGCAAAATGACTAAACATAGATTCCATCTCTGTTACTTTACTTGTATTAAAGTTACTTCCTAAACTAAAGGTTGTAATTCCATTAAAACCACAGTATGCAAACATATATGACATATTTGTTACCTTACTCGTATCAAAATTACTACCTAAGGTTAGACTTGTCATTGCATTATATCCACAATGTTCAAACATATAATACATATTTGTTACATTATTTGTATAAAACTTTGTTCCCAAGTTCAAACTTGTTGTTGCCTTATATCCAAATGCTTCGAACATATTACTCATATCAGTTACATTACTTGTATCAAAACTATTTCCTAAATCTAAAGAAGTCATTGCTTTATATCCACAACAATAAAACATATGATTCATATTAGTTACATTACTTACATTCAATAAATTAATATTTGTAATTGTTGATGTTGCTGTACATATATTTGCTCTTCCAATATTAGCAAATAAATAGCTTGAATTAGGATTTGCATATATTTCACCATCACTTGCAATGTGAACTTTTAAAGCACCATACCAATTATTTTTTTCATACCATGCAATTATAGACTTGTCTTTTCTTGCTGATACATCCCACGCAGTTGAATTAACATATGCTCCTGTTGACGCATTATAAACAGTACTTGGTATACTTGATTCAAATGTTATATTTTCAATGTTCTGTCTTTGAATTTTACTATTTCCTAAAAATGCACTTGTATCACTGGACTCATAAATTGTACTTGCTAATGCACTATAAAGTACCATATCTGTAGCAACATTATTGTTTCCAGATGAGTCAGTAAGTGTATTTGCTGGTATTTGTATTTTTATTTGGTCCGCACTCTTAGTAAATCCTTTTATTGTAAGAGTATATTGAACTCCATATTGTTTTGTTACTGTTGTTGTTTTTCCAAATTCCTTTCTTTGTTCTTTTAAAGATGTTGCTGTACTTAATGTTCTTGAAACTGATGTTGAACTTACTTCAGACCCATTTACATATACTTTTATTTTAGCTGTTGTTAGGCTGTTGCTTGTATAATATGTATCTGTTCCTTTAAATGTTATTGTCGCTGTTTGGCCTGCTACATCCACCGTTGAACTTACTTTTTGCCAAATTGGTGCAACTACGTCTACTACTTGTGCATCACTTGGTGATGTTCCTCCTGGAATATTTACACCAGATGTTATTGTTGTTGCTGTATTTCCATTTTGGCTTGCATTATTTCCTGCAGGTCCTCTATCTAATATTTTATTTCCAGCTACTGCAACTGTTATTATACCACTATAATCTAATGTTGACTGTCCTGTTTTTGCCTCTAACTGTTCTAGATTTGATATTGTTAATGTATATGTATGTCCAATCAATTGACTTGAAACTGTTGTAACAGTTCCTGATGTATTTGTTATTGGAACATTTGATGCTTTTAATTCTTCTGCTTTTAATGATATTGTTACAGGTTCATTTTTCAAGTTGTATATTATTTCACTTCCACTTGAATTTTTTTGCCCATTTTGCATTTTTATTGTCAAATCATCTATTCCAAGTTTTCCTGATGTATAGTATTTATCTGTTACTGTAAATGTCATTGTATATGATTTTCCATCTTTATTAATATCTGAAGATTGATGTACATATTTTAAATCTGGTTTGATAAAGTCTACAAAACCTGCATTTATTGTTGTTTTTTCACTTGTATTTACTGATCCACCACTTGTTTGGTCTTTCACTGCACCTGCTACTATATCAATTTTTACTGTACCACTCCAATCTTTATAATTTTTCGTATTTCTTGCTGATTGTTCAAAATTTGATAATACTAATTTATATTGTTGTGACACTGTTCTTGAAGTTCCATTTATCGTTGCTTTTACATCATTTGCAGTTACTCTTGTTAATGTTTTTGATAATGTAGATGCATTTTCTCCATCCACATATACTGTAATTTCACTTGATGCTACCGCATCTGATGTGTCTAAGTATTTATCAATTACATTAAATATTATTGTTTCAGTTTTTGCACTTGTATCTCTTGTTGTTGATACTGTTTCTATTCTTGGTTTTATAAAATCTACATGTCCTAAGTCGAATGTTTGCTCTAAGCTTTTATTTGTATATTGGTCTGTTACAGTTCCAGCAGGTATTGTAATTTTTGTTGTTCCACTATATTCTAAGAAACTTTTTCCCGATTGCTTTGTTGATTGTTCCCAATTTGATAATGTCAATGTATATTTGATTTCTTTTAATCCAGTTGATGAATTTGTTGAAAATGTTGCTGTACTTAATGTTTTTGTAATTGCTGTATTTGCATTTGTATCTCCATCTACTGTTAGTGCAATTTTACTTGTTGTTAATGTACTGTTTGATGTTCCAGTTAAATATTTATCTGTTGCTATTAAATCTACTGTTACTTTTTTGTTTGTTTTATCAATTTTTAGATTTTGTGTTTTCCATACTGGTGATACTACATCAACTATAGCTCCACTTGTATGTCCATCACCTGTTGTTGGATCATCTATACCTATTGTTATTGTTTTTGAAATGCTCTTATTTCCAGATTTATCAGTTACTGTTCCCTCTGCAAAAGCTAATTTTACAATTCCACTGTAATCTCCACCTGTGCCTTGGTCTAAGTTTGTTAATTCTAATGTATATTTTTCTCCAACTTTTGTATTTGTTCTTCCATCTATTGTTTCTGTTATATCTGTCTTTGATAATTTCTTTCTTTGTTTTGTATCATTTGTTACTGTTTTTCCATCAACTGTAACAGTTATCTTACTTGCCGTTGTGTCTGATGTTAGTGTTGATGAACTAAAGTATTTATCTGCTATACTAAATATTATTGTTACTTTTTTGTTTCCACGGTCTATTGTTGTATTTGCATATTCATATGTAAATTCTGGTGCTATAAGGTCTGCAAATAATTTACCTGATGCATTTGCTGATGATTTTGTAGAGTCCTTAAAGTCTACATCTACCCATGTTCCTGTTGTATCTATTTGTGACATGCTTTGATTTCCATATGCATCTTTTAAGACATTTTTTGAATATGTGCTTGTTGCTTCTCCTCTTCCTCCTATTTTTAAGGTTATATTTCCACTCCATTCTTTATAACTTTTACCTGATTTTCTTGCTGATTCTTCAAGGTTTGATATTGTTAGTGTATGTGTTATAGATGATGCTGTTGTTGTACTTGGAGTTGTTAATGATTTTGTTACTCCTGTTAATTCTGTTCCATCTATCCATACTGATATGTCACTTGTTTTTAATGCTGTTGTTACATTACTAGTATAGTCACTTGTGTTTGTAGCTCCTGTTATTGTTATTTTTATCGCTTTATTGGTAGAGTCTATTGTTGTTCCTGTTACTTTCCATTCCGGTTTGTATTTTGGTACTACTGTTCTTCCTGATGATACTGCTACTGTTCCTGATGATGTGCTTGTATCTGTGCTACTTAGTTTAAATGAAGTTTGGTTTTTATATATTGATTCTGGTGCATAAATTGTTGCTCCAGATTTTCCAGTGTTAGTAAACATAAAGCTAGTGGCACTAATTGTATTTCCATTATTATCTTTAAGAGTTCCATTTGGCATTTTAGTAAATGCTGGACCTAAATCTAATGTTATCATATTTTTAGTTCCACAGTCTGCAAACATATAATCCATATATTGTACATTACTTGTATCAAAATTATCTCCTAAGTCCAAGCTTGTCATCGCTGTATATCCGCATTTATAAAACATATGTCCCATTCCGGTTCCACTACTTGTGTTAAACTTATCTCCTAAGTCTAAGCTAGTCATCGCTGTATATCCCGTACTAGAAAACATTCTAGCCATATTAGTAACTTTACTCGTATCAAATAAACTTCCTAAATTCAAACTTGTCATTGCCGTATATCCACATTCTTCAAACATCAACTGCATATAGATTACACTGCTTGTATTAAAATTGCTTCCTAAATTCAATGTTGTCATTGCTGTATATCCGCATTTACAAAACATTGCAGCCATTGTTGTTACATTACTTGTATTAAAATTACTTCCTAAGTTCAAACTTGTCATTTTCAGGCCACCACATTCTTGAAACATATAGTCCATACTAGTTACTTTGCTTGTATAAAATTTACTTCCTAAATTTAATGTAGTCATAGCTTTATATCCTGTTCCTCCAAACATTCCACCCATCGCTGTAACATTACTCGTGTTAAAATTACTACCTAAATCTAATTTAGTCATTGCTTGGTTACCTGTTCTTTGAAACATTCTAGTCATATTTGTAGTATTTGATACATCCAAATTTCCAATACCTGTAATAGTTTCTGTTGCTTTACATGTTTCTGCATTTCCAATATATGAAAATAAGTTAGTTGAATCTTTATTTGCATATATTGTACTAGCACTTTCAATATGTACTGTATATGGCGCAGTTAATTTTGGTGTCCATGCCATTATTGATTTGTCTTGATTTGCAGATACATCCCAATAATATCCATTTATTTCTGAAGATGATGCAACTTCTGATGCTGTTAATGCTGTATTATGTATTTTTACATTATATACTTTCATTTTCATGAATGGGCCACCACTACTTGTCCCAGACGCATTACATCCAATTGCCATAACTGTATTTTTTACTGGAAGATCTATATCTCCAGTTTGTGCAACTTTTGCTTCAAGTTTTCCATTTACGTAGATACACATGTTTTTTCCATCATAAGTACCTGTTATTCTAGTTTTTGTATTTAATTTTACATCTGACGTAGCCTTTAGATGTATATATTTTCCACCTACACTTATGGTGAAAGTTGGTCTTTTTCCATTTCCATATAAATGTAATCCTAATCCTCCACCTTCAAAATTCACCAGAATATTTTGAGATTGATCTTTATATTCTGATATCGCAAATGTTACATCTAGTGTTACATTCTTTGTCAAAGTCATATATCCTAAATTGATCCAGTCATCTTTACCATCAAGTTGAACATAGTCAGTTCCCCAAGTTCCTCCATTTAAAGTCCCATTTTTAGTTCCTGTTAAATCTTTCCATGTCTTTGCAGAAGCATTATGCCCATTTCCATTATTATTCAGTCCACTAAAGTTTCTTCTCAATCCTCTACCTATGCCTGAAAGTCCTTTGGTAATTGTTACATTCTCAACATTTTGTCTTTGAACTGAGCTATTTCCTAAAAAAGCACTTGTTTTTTCTGTTTCTGATGTTGTAGTTTTTAATGCATTATATGTTGTTGCTAACAACATTATTCCAGAATCATCAGATGTAGAATTTCCTAAAGTTTCGTCTAATGTCTCATCTGAATTAACTGAATTTTCATCATCTAATGCTAATGTTTGTACTTTAGCCATATCATTTGTCTGTTTTTGTCTTGCTTGTGGTTTTACCAAACCAATTTTTATCTGATTTGTATCTGTTGGCAATTCTGTAAGCACTATTGTATATAGAACACCATCACTTAATTTTTCCTTGTTTTCTATTTTCTTTGTTATACCTTCATCAACACTCTCACCATTTATTATTACATTAATCCACTCTTCTGTTAATATATCTTCCGGGCCTTTTACCTTTATTGTTGCAGTTCCATTTGGTATATTAGATTTTGATTCTACAACTTTCCACTCTGAATTTTCTATTTCATTTGGTGATTCTGTTGTTTCATCTTTTGAAACATCGTTTACATTTTCACTTGTATTTTCATTTACATTATTATCATCATTTGATATTGTAGAATCATCTTGATTATTTATTTCTTCTGTTGCTATTATATATTTTATAGTTTTGTCTGTTTTATCAGTTTCAAAACTTATATTTTCTCTATCATTTGATGTTGTACTTTCACTTTCTATTGTTTTTTCTTTTTCGTCTATAACATATATTGTTGCATTTACATTAGTTAGATCATAATTTGTTTTTACTGTTATTTTTTCTCCATATTCACTTGGATTATACTCTACCCTTTCTTTTTCTGTTTCTATGTTTGTTTCTTCATTTGCTGTTGCATCAATTTCATTATTTGCAACTGTTTGATCTGCGGTTGTTTGCTCTTCTCTTGTTGTTTCTGTGTTAGATACACTGTTATCAGTTTGTACATTTTCTTCACTAGTTTGCTTTTCAACCTCTTGATATATAGAAAATTCATATGCCTTTTGTTTTGTTTGTTTTTCATTTGGTATTTCTACATTTGTTAATGTTGCCAAATCTATTTCTTTTACTTCTAATTTTGCATCTTCTGGCATATATCCTGTTACAGTTACATCTTGGTTTATTGTTGTATCATCTATTGCATCTGTTACATTTGCATTCGATTCATCTTGATTGTTGTCAATAAATGGTTCATTTGTTAACTCTTTTTTATAAAATAATTTGGTTTCTTCTCCAATTGTAACTTCTTTTGTGTCATAATCCGTCTGAACTTGTACTTTTCTATTTGCAACCTCTTCACTTGTTAATTGCATTGTTGCAATATTATTTTCAGTATCAACATCAATTTCTTCTCCACTTGATGTATAATATTTAGTTATTAAATTCTTGTTTACTGATATTGGTAAATTTACCAAGTAATTTCCTTCACTTGTTTCTGTTGCCTCAATTGACATAGTTTGAGTGTCTAACACATTACTTTTATCTATTACATCTAATTCTATTTGTATTACATTTTCTGCCTTTGAATTTCTTATGTTATTGTATACTCCAAACATAATTATTATAGCCATTAATAATATACATATATTTCTAATTTTTTTAATAATTATTTTATTTCTTAACATTTTTTTCCTCCATATTTTGACTCATTTTTTCTATAGTTTTTCTCTTTATATTTATATCATAATACATTTTTTTTTTCAACAATTTTCACGTTTTTTTGCAATAAAAAAAATGCCATTTTTGGCACTTTTTTTCAACAATTAACAATTTGGGACCGGGTACATTTTTTCATTTTTTCAAAAATGTACCCGGTCCTAATTTTACCATTTTTAAAACTCTTGAAATTTAGCTTTTTTTCTAAGTGTTGGAAGACTTTTATAAATAATCTTAAAACATGAAAATTTTTCTAATTCGTTATCTTCTAAACAGTCTAAATAGATATCCAATTCTTCCAGATTTTTACATGCTGATATTATCGCTGGATGCAAATTCGTTTCAAACATTAGCTCTATTCCAAGCATAATTGCACTTTTCTTTGATTTGCCTTCTTTTCTGTACATCAAATTATACCCTTCTCTAAAACGTGCTCTCATCGAATTTTTGTATTTATCTAAAGGCAAAATATATTTTTCTTCAATAACTTCTGATATTTTAGTTCCTTTATTTTGCAAAACTTCATTTTTTATATCATCCTTAGAATATGGCAAATAAACTTTTCCTTCTTCTTCTGAAATTACTAGTGTGTTATTATCTTCCAAATTATTTTCAATTACTTTTTCTTCATCTATTTCAAATACAAGACCATCTTCATATGCATAAATTTCAGTCAAATTCGTAAGCTTGAAATTAACTTCGCTGTTTCTTCTTTCCAAGTTGTCAATTACATAGTTTATTTTAAAGTCTTGATTTGTTGTTATTTCATATGTATCTCCTTGTTTTTCTAAAAGTATAAAACCTTCTTTTGTAATCATTCTTAACATAGGATCTCTAACAATTAAATATGATGTTTCATTTGTATTTGTGTATATATTATATTCCGTTTTTTGTAACTCTATTTTATATGCATTTTTCTTTAAAACAATTTCAGTTAAATTATTTTCAGTATGCATTTTTATCTCATTAGGATTATTCTCATTTTCTTTAATCTCATTTAGGCTTTCTAAATCTGCCTCTTTAGACTTCTTTGATGTTGCTCTTTTCTTAGTTGCTTTTGCAGTTTTCGTACTTTTGGTACTTTTTGTACTTTTTGTAGACGATGTTTTTCTAGTTCTCTTTGTTGGTATCACTCTGACTGGTTCATCATTATCCTCAAACTCTTTAATTGCATATACGTTTTCTTCTACATCATCTTCATCATTTTCGTAATTTTCTTCAGTATTTAAAATTTTCTTTTTATTGTCAGATGTTTTTGCTTTTTTGCTACTCTTTATGCCTTCTTCTATTTTTGCAAGTCTTCTTCTAGTCTTCTTTTCAGCAATCTCTTCTTCTGCATCTTTTAGCCATTTATTAACATTCCCGAAAATCTCATCAACTTCATTGTCATCTGTATCTATTTTATATATATTATCTATGTTATCATCTTTAATATCTGTCTTTTTATTTAATTTCTTGTTTTCAGAATCTTTAGTATCTTTCAATAATTTTCCAGCCATTTTTACCTCCAGTCTTTTGTATTTTTATCGTTAACCATTTCTTTAATTATACATCATTTTCCATCTAATCTCAATAGCTTTTATGTTACATTTTAATGACATTTGTAATATTAATGTAATAAAACGAGCAAAAATGGACCGGGTACATTTTGCACTTTTTTCCAAAAAAATCCAATATACATTTCAAAGCAAAATGTATATCGGATTTTTATTATATTACATTATTTTATTTATGTACTATTCGCCAGATTCACCTTTTGATCCTACAGTAGATCCTTTAACTAGACCAATATTAACTTTAATTCCTCCACCATGTGAAGCCCAGTTAATACAGTCAACATCTTGACCTTCTAACCATACATAAATTCTTATTCTTGAAATTCTACTTGGAGAAATTCCAAATTCTGTTGTTCCATCTTTTGCACTAACTAGATTTTGAACACCGTCTTCAAGTGCATAATCAACAGATGTTGATTCTTTTGCTGTTAATTTAGTTTGTAATGTGTATTGTTTTGCAATTTGTGATTCTGAACCATCCCATTTATATATATCATTTATTGTATTTCCTACAGAACTGTCTTTTAGAGCATATGTAGGTAATTGAGTATTTGTATCAAATCCTTTTTTACCATCTTTTAATAGTTTAGTTGCATATGCTGATGCATCAGCAACAGACCATGTTACTTTATTATTATTTTCTACTATGTAATCAACATGTGTATTAGAATTTGGTTCCCATATAGCTACATCTGTTATATTTACTGTTGCTGCACCTACACCAGTACCTGCTGTTTCTTTAAGTATTGTATCTTGATCAGCTATAGTATCAGATGTTCCACTATATTTAGCAAATGCAACTCTTGCTGTGTTTTGAAGACCTGTTGTTGTTTTTGAAGAATCTAAAAGTTCTAATGAAGAATCATAGTTTAATTGTAATATATCATCATGTGAAGTATCTTTAGAATCGTTCTTTAAGAATACATCAAATGCGAAATATCCTGGATATTCTAGACTTGTTGGCTCTGTTACTGACTCTTTTGTTTCAGTAATATTCTCTAACATTGTTGAATTTGTAATTTTTCCTCTAAGCATTTTTAAATCTGTCATAGAACCACTAACTAATCCTAATGTAGATACTGGCAACATTTCTGATGGTGATATGTTGTGATGCCCTACATATGCATTATCCATTATGCTTAATTGTCCTTCTTCTGTTCCTAATACTATACCATTTGACCAGTTTTTAGCATCAAGTGAAATTTCCAAACCTTCCGCTACTTGTACTGTACCTTGTAAGTTCGTGATAGATACGTTTTTCTGTGTTGAGAACCACGCATATGTTGATATTATGAACATTACTGCTGCAAGTAATATTATAAAAAACATCGCATTCATTTCAGATTTTCTTTTGTTTCTTTTACTTTTTCCTTTCATTTTCTTCTCCCTTTCATCTATATTTTCTTTTTCACTTTTTTATTCAATTTAGTTTTATTTTACTATCTATTTTTTGGTTTGTCAACAATTTTCACACGTAATTATATTACATTTATATTACATTTTTGTTACATTTCGATATTAGAATCATCCTCATTATTATCTGAAATTTCTGTGTTAATATTTTCTTCTATATCAACTTTTGATGTTCCTGTTCCACCAAAGGTAAATACTTTTTTCTCAGCTTTTGCCTTTTCTTCGAATTTCTTTTCGAATTCTGTTCTTGCATCATTTAAGGTTTCTTGCATAGCATTAAACATCTCTTCTACATCTTCTTTTGTAAAGTCGTATGAATTACTCCTTGCCATTGGTTCTAATATTTGTATATCATGCATTACATTATTTACTCTCTTTCCTGCAAATTCAATAAATTTGTTTCTTTTTTCTTCATTTAC
Source organism: uncultured Clostridia bacterium (assembly GCA_934155265.1). Classification (GTDB taxonomy): domain Bacteria; phylum Bacillota; class Clostridia; order TANB77; family CAG-508; genus CAG-269. Next base: position 31,635 of record CAKPGU010000008.1, on the reverse strand, counting down.
TTCCATTTTTCAACTTTCCTTTCTTTTTTTATATATTATATTTTGGTCTTTCGACATAATGTGTATGTAACAACTTATGAGCACGATAGCTTCCAGGTTCTTCTAGGAATTCTTCATAAACTGTTTGTATTACTGGATTTTTATGAGATTTCCTAATTGTGCTTTTTTCATCTATACTATATAACGAATCTGCTCTAAGCTTTCTGACATCAACTTCTCTTCTTATTTTTGAACTTTTTATAGGTTGACCTCCGCCCATTACACATCCTCCTGGGCATGCCATTATTTCTACAAATTGATAGTCCGCTTTTCCAGATTTAATTTCTTCCATAATTTTCTGAGCATTTGCTAATCCACTTGCAGCTACTACTTTGATATCTTTTCCTGCAATGTTTACAGTTGCTCTTTTTATTCCATCTCCCCCTCTAACTTGTTCGAATTCAATTTTTGGCAAATCTTTTCCTGTTAGAGTATCTTGTGCTGTTCTCAAAGCTGCCTCCATAACTCCACCCGTAGTTCCAAATATTGCTGCAGCTCCTGTTGATTCTCCCATTGGAGAGTCAAACGCACTGTCTTCGAGTTTATCAAACTCAATATTAGCTTGTTTTATCATCCTTGAAAGTTCCCTTGTTGTAATAACATTATCAACATCATATAGGCCTTCATTTTTCATTTCTGGTCTTTGTCTTTCGAATTTTTTTGCTATACATGGCATAACAGAAACCATGTAAATCTTTTCAGGTGGAATTCCTTCTTTTTTAGCAAAATATGTTTTTATTAATGCTCCAAACATTTGATGTGGTGATTTACATGTTGATAGATGTGGTAACAATTCCGGATAATTCATTTCTATGTATTTTACCCATCCTGGCGAACATGATGTTATCATAGGAAGACTATCATTTTCTTTAAGTCTTTCTATAAATTCATTTGCCTCTTCCATTATTGTGAAATCTGCACCAGTATTTGTATCAAAAACCTTGTTAAAACCTAATCTTTTTAAGGCTGTAACCATTTTTCCTGTCACATTAGTTCCAATCGGCATTCCAAACTCCTCTCCTAATGCAACTCTCACAGCTGGTGCTGTTTGAACAACAACATATGTATCTGGATCTTTCAATTTGACCCACACATCATCAATTGTTTCTTTTTCATGCAATGCTCCTGTCGGACATGCTTGAATACATTGCCCACAATTAGTACAGTTAACATCATTCAAACTGTGATCACCAACAGTTGAAATACATGACTCAAATCCCCTCTTGATACAATCAATTGCTCCAATTTTTTGAACATTTTTGCATGCTGCCACACATCTTCTACATAAAATACATTTATTAAAATCCCTTACAATTGAAGGTGACAAATCATCAATTTTATGCTTAGTCATTTCTCCCGGAAACTCAACTTTCAACACATTAAATTTAACAGCCAATGTTTGCAATTCGCAATTTCCTGAACGAGTACAAGTTAAGCAATCCTTTGCATGGTTCGAAATAATCAAATCTAATATTACATGCCTTGCTTCTAGCACATTCGGTGTATGTGTATGAACCACCATTCCATCCTCAACTGTTTGAATACAAGATGTCGCGAATCCTCTTCTTCCTTCAACCTCCACTATGCACATTCTGCAATCTCCCATTTCATTTATGTCTTTTAAAAAGCATAGTGTTGGAATGTCTATTCCTGCATGTTTTGCTGCCTCTAATATTGTCGTTCCTTTTGGAACTTCTACTTTTACTCCATCTATTGTTGCAGTTACTAAATTTTCTTTCATATTCCCTCCTTTGGTAAAAATGGGTAAAAATGGACCGGGTACATTTTGCACTTTTTTACATTTTTTTACATTTTTTATATTTCTAATTTATGTGTGCAATTTTGTGCAATTTTGGACCGGGTACATTTTTTACATTTTTATAAAAAAGAACTGTCCCTTTTTACTCTTCTTTTTCTTCTATATTTTCTACATTTTCTTTTTCTTGAATTAATTTACGACTATTTAGCAGGTTGACAAAAAGTTCTATTTCTATACTTAGGAATGCTAAATATGGTACATGTTCTTGAAGAACATATTCTCTTATTGTCTTTTGTTCAACAGTATCAACTCTTGTTCTTTCTCTATATGTTGTATCATTTGTCATGATAATATAGTACACAAATATTATTGCAATCATTATTAGTAACTTATTGCTTTTTTTATTTTTTAGTTGTAACACAAATGTTATTATTGAAGCAATAAGTAATATACTTGCTATTAATGTTAAAATTCTAGTATCGCATTTTATCCAAAATCCTGGATTTCTTACATTCCATAGGTATGATAGATATACCCATGCAAACATGTTTAAAAGCATACTTATATTTAATATTCTGTATTTTCTTTTTATAAGATTTTCTATTAACATTATAATTGGTAATATTAATATTGATATGTTTACTATTATAATTAATATTTCTGTCATCTTCATGATGATTTTTCCTCCTTCTTTTGTTTGAGTAATATGGTTGCAATTTTGTCGCAATTTTTATAATTTGGGACCGGGTACATTTTGCACTTTTTTACATTTTTTTACAATTTTACAATTTAGGACCGGGTACAAAATTGCATATTTTAAAAAATATTTCAAAAATGGACCTGGTCCATTTTTATTAATTTCCAATTGCATGGAATGGACAATTAGTCAAGCAAGTACCACATTTAATACATTTATTTTGATTAATCACTCTTTTTTCTCTTGCTTCTCCCTCAATTGCACTAACAGGACAATGTTTTTGGCACAATCCACATCCTTTACACTTTTCAGGGTCTATTGTTATATTTGACAATGCCTTACATTCCAGTGTTTTACATTCTTTTTCGATAGCATGTTGTCTAAACTCTTCTCTAAAATATTTCAATGTGCTAATTACAGGATTTGGTGCACTCTGTCCTAGTCCGCAAATACTAGCTTTTTGAATATTCACTGCTAACTTTTCTAGTCTATAAATATCATATTCCGATCCCTCTCCTGAGCACAATTTTTCTAGAATTTCAAGCATTCTTTTCGTTCCTATTCTACAAGGTGTACACTTTCCACAACTTTCACTAACAGTGAATTCTAAGTAAAATTTTGCCAAACATACCATACACTTTGTATCATCCATTACAATTAAACCGCCAGATCCCATCATTGATCCGATTGTTTTTAAAGATTCATAATCAATTGGAGTGTCTAGGTGTTCAGCTGGAATGCACCCACCTGATGGTCCTCCTGTCTGAGCAGCTTTAAACTCTCTTCCATTTGGAATTCCTCCACCAATGTCATATACAATCTCTCGAAGTGTTGTTCCCATTGGTACTTCTACTAAACCAATATTATTTACATTCCCACCTAGTGCAAATACTTTTGTTCCTTTTGATGTTTCAGTTCCTATTGATGAATACCACTCTGCTCCTTTTAATATGATTCTCGTTATATTTGCAAAAGTTTCTACATTATTTATAAGTGTTGGTTTGCCCCAAAGTCCTTTTTCAGCTGGATATGGAGGTTTTACTCTTGGTTGACCTCGTTTTCCTTCAATTGATTCTAAAAGTGCTGTTTCTTCTCCACATACAAATGCTCCTGCACCCAAACGAATTTCTACATCAAACTCGAAGTTTGTTCCAAATATATTTTTTCCAAGAATTCCATATTCTCGAGCTTGATCTATCGCTTTTTGAAATCTTTTAACAGCTATTGGATATTCTGCCCTAACATATATGTACCCTTTGTTTGCACCAATTGCAAATCCTGCAATCATCATTGCTTCCAAAACTGAATGCGGATCACCTTCCAAAATACTTCTGTCCATAAAAGCTCCTGGATCACCTTCATCTGCATTACAAACAATGTATTTCTGGTCAGATTCATAAGATTTTGTAAGCTCCCACTTTTTGCCCGTTGGAAATCCAGCTCCTCCACGTCCTCTTAATCCTGAATCTTTAACAACCTGAATAACTTCATCAGGAGTCATCTCCCTTATTGCTCTCTCTAGCGCTCTATACCCATCAAATGCAATGTATTCATCAATGCATTCTGGATTGATAATGCCACAATTTTTCAATGCAATTCTTTTTTGCTTCTTATAAAAGTTTAAATCATCTAATCTGTTGACAATTCTTCCGTCAATATCCTTACATAACAATCTATCTACTGTTTTGCCTTCTATTATATGCGTTTGAATTATCTCTTCGCAATCTTCAGGCTTTACATTTGAATAAAAAGTATCTTCAGGTCTAATAATTACAATTGGACCTTTGGCACATAACCCAAAACATCCTGTCATTATTACTCTGACATTTTCTATATTTTTTTCTTCTATAATTTTTCTAAAATTAGTTAGTATCTCCGGTGACTTTGAGGATGTACATCCTGTTCCATGGCATACTAATATATGTTTTTCTCTTGTATCTGCTTTCGTATTTACTCTTAAATCTAGTTCTTTTCTTTTTTCTTCTCTTATTTGATGTATTTCTTCTAAACTTTTCATTCATTTCCTCCTTTGGGGTAATTTTGTAAATTTTGGACCGGGTACATTTTGCACTATTTTACATTTTTTTACAATTTTATAATTTTGGACTGTATAATTTTGGACCGGGTACATTTTTTTGGACCGGGTACATTTTTTTGGACCGGGTACATTTTTTTTACAATTGATTTTTGCCGTTTAATTCATCTAAAACTTGATCTAGTTTTTGTACTGTTGCCTTTCCATAAACCTCTCCGTTAACCGTAAAAACTGGTGCTAATCCACAAGCCCCAACACATCTTGTTTCTTCGATTGAAAACATTCCATCTTTTGTTGTTTCTCCTGCTTCTATCTTCAATCTTTCTTTCAATCTATCCATTATTTTTTGAGAACCTTTCACATAACACGCAGTTCCCAAGCAAACTGCAACATTGTACTTTCCCTTTGGTTTAAGTGTAAATCTTGAATAAAATGTTACAACACCATAAATCTCTGCCATTGATACATTTAAAAAATTTGATAGTTCCTTTTGTGCATTCATTGGTATATATCCATAGTGTTCTTGTACTTCATTTAGCATCTGAATCAAATTGTCTTTTATTGGTTTATATTTACTACATAATTCTTCTAAAAATTTATCTTTTTCATTACATCCACATTCACATTTGCTTTCAAATCCCACTGATTCTTCACTCCCTTTTTCATCCATATATTTTCCTCCTATGATATTATATTTGCATTATATCAAAGTATTATTTTTAAAACAATATTTTTTTTAAATTTAAATTAGGACCGGTTCTTTTTTTACCTTTTTAATCTTGGATAATTTTGGACCGGTTCTTTTTTTTATTAATTTTGCGTAACTTCTTTATGCCCAAAATTTTCAAAGTTATCTTTCAACTTTTTATAATTTATTAGTAATAGATTGTCAGTAAAAATTTGCAAAATAGACCTTAATAAAAAATCTTGTATTTTTCACAAATATATGTTATACTTTTTATGCTTAAGCCTAAATAAAATTTTATTTCAATCCCATTTTGCGGAGAAAGAAGGTGAAAATTGAGCAGAAAAATCAGAACATTCGCTTATTCACAAATCTATCACATCATTTTAAAAGGAATAGATAGTCACGATATTTTTTATGATAATCAAGATAAATATTTTTTTCTAAAACAAATCCTCATAACACAACAAACTTTTAACTATATAGTTTATTCCTATTGTTTAATGTCAAACCATGTTCATTTAGTTATCAAATGCAAAGATGAACTTTTGTCAAAAGCAATTCAAAGTCTAACAATAAGATATGTTTCTTATTTCAATAAAAAATACGAAAGAACTGGACACTTATTTCAAGGTCGATTTAAAAGTAAAGCTGTTGAAAATCAAAAATATTTTCTAGAATTATGTAGGTATATTCATAGAAATCCTGAGAAAGCTGGCATTACTTTAACTCAAAATTATGAGTGGAGTAGTTACAAAGAATATTTAGGCGAAGCAAAAATAATTGATAAACATGTTTTACTACATTATTTCAATAATAACTTAAACGACTTTGTTTATTACACAATTGGTACGGTTGATATTGATGATATCGAAGATTTTGTTGAATACGAAATTATTAACAAATTGACTGATGCACAGTTAGCATCCATTATTATGAAAAAGTTTGACCTTGCAAATGTTGGTCAGATTAATTTATTTTTTAAAACTAGAGATAAATTTCTCTTGAAAGAAGATTTGAAAAAGATTAGTTCTATTAATGGTACAAATATAACTCAAATTGCACGAGTTATTCGAATCAATAGGAATCTAATCACCAAACTACTGAATCAGGTTAAATAAAATAGGTCCAGGTACATTTTTTATTTTTACATAAAAAGTGTGCAAAATGTACCCGGTCCATTTTGCACACATTTTGCACATTACTCTAAAATATTCATTGCATCCATTCTTGATTCTATACCTTCCAAATTATAATAACTATTTGGAATATTTCCAACAATAACATGCTCAGCTATAATTACCTGATTTGTAACTTTTTTGGTGTAATTTTTAATTGGAGTTACAATTTGCATATAGCATTCAAAATTAACATATACTCTATGCAATGTTTGATTAATTCCTTGAGCTATAAATTCACTTTTTATTTCAGTGTCAACTGTACCTGTTACAGATATATCTATTGAAATTTCCGGTCCGCTTCCTGAAAGAAAATATATTCCAGATAAGCTTCCTAGTGGTATTTTTATTTCTGGATTTTCTATTTTGTCAAATTCTTTTTGAATGTTTTCTGTCAAATCCGAAATCAAATTATTTATTGGTACAACATTTGATTTTATTATTACAATGTTTCCGTTTGTGTCTTTTTCTGTTGTGTACAGTTCATCATATTGATATTTGTTCATTATAATTGTTGATTGTTGATTAGTTATCAATGTTGCAAGTGATTTTACCTTTTCTTCGCACATTGCCTCAAATACTGGTTCGAAATAATAAAATATTAGTTGTACCAATATAATAATTATGATTACTACTATAACTATCTTTATTACTTTAATTTTGACCTTATTTTTTTCTTTTCCACTCCCTCTTTTATTGCCTATTCTAAATCCTACTATAAATCTTTTTCTTGAATATATTTTTCCTATATTCCCCAATTGCTATTCTCCTCTTATTACATAAAATATTAATAGCTGTCAAACATTCTATGTATTTAATCTTACATCATGCCACATACACTAACTTCATCATACATTTTGCGAAATTACTATTGGTTCTTTTGCCTTTTTTAATACATATTTTGGAATATAAATTTTCTCTCCAACATTGATTCTATCAGGATTTTTCATTCCATTTACTCTTACAATATCATCAATTGTACTGCCAAATTTTTTTGCAATTTTCCATATAGTATCACCACTTTTTATAACATAAATTATGACACTATAATCTTCAGTATTTTCTTCATCTTCCATTGTAATATTACTAATTACTGGGATTGCTAAATTTCTATATGTATTTGTTTCAAAATTCAAGTCAATATTTGAGCTTACTACTCCAGTTTGATTTAAAAATTCCTGAGAATTAACTTCAACTGTTGTTTCAACTTTACAATTATTATTTGTATCAATTTCATCAACAGATTGTTCAAATGGAATAGTTATCTTTTTTGTATTAATTCCAACAGTTGAACGGTCTGTAAAAATAAAATTTAATTCTAATTCGCCTTCGAAAATTATTTTTCCATTTAGCTTATTTTCCTTGTTTATTATTGGATTTATCATTACATCAACTATATTTCCAGATTCCATTTCAGGAATATTCATTTTTTCTCTTATATTACATACATTTTTTTTGCATTGCTTGTTTGCCATTGTGTTGACCATAGCTGTATCAAAATTCATTTTTTGACCTGGACAATACATATCTTGGATTATTCGAATTTCTTTTTCTTCATAAGTTACGCAAGAGATTTCCACTTCCATTTCAATATATACAGAATGTTCTTCTATTGAATTTGGCTTTATTATCATATTTCTTGTAACATAGGATGTTTCACAAGTATTTTCTTCTTTAATGTTTGGCATATCTATAAAACCAACCAATGGCACTCTACTCTGTGTTGTGCATATTCTCCCTTCCTCTGTTAAGTAAACCATTTTTATTTCTACTTCTGATTTTGCCAACACTTTGTTATAACTTATTTTGATATCTTTATCAACTAAACCTATTTTTGCACTTAATATTTCAGCAAGATTATCAGTGTTTGGAATCGATATATTTTCTTTTATTGAAGCTTTAGTTGTTCCTTCTCCTAATAGTGAATTTGCTCTCATATTTTTGCTAAGTACTTGTATATTATTGTCATTTAAGTCTGTAATTACTTCTACCGTTTCTTTTGAATACACCTTCATTACTATTTCTAGTGTGGCTTTTATTCCTATTTTTCTTCCATTAATCACTTTACACTCTATTAGCTTTATTGATGGACTTATATCTACATTCATTCCACTTTCTAGCTCTGGCATACTAAAAGTCTCCGAGAAATCAAGATTTGTATTTAACCCTCTTATATTATTTACTCTAATATTTTTATTCATAGAATTGCCCATTGCACTGTTTCTATTAGTACTACTATCATCATTAACAGAAACAACATCATCTAACATATTTGTATCTCTGGCCATGTCCGCAGATGCATCTACATTTATTTCTCCCCTATCTACGTTCATCTCCATGCTTGCGTCTCCGTTCGTGTCTGCTAAATACATTATATATGCTAAAATATTTCCATCTAATTTTATTTTACCTTCCATTACTTCCTTCTTGTAAATACATACATTTCCACTCGTATTTATTGTGTTTAATATGTCTGGCTTTGAGTCTGGCACTATCATGTCCCCTTGTATATTTATAATTTCTTTTTTTTCACATACAACTTTTTTTACGTTTAAAGCCTCTTTTGTTATATTTATTTCCATGAAAAAACCTCCTCTACATTTTTGTTTATTAATGTATATGGGAGATCTTTACCTTTTATGCAATTGGGACCGGTTCTTTTTTTATGTTTTTTTAATTTGTGATAAAAAATGGACCGGTTCTTTTTTTATCTTTTTCTCAAATAATCCTGTATTCAAGCCTCTTTTTGACTTTTAAATTTTTCATAATTTTATAAACTGAAAAAATGGAAAAAATGGACCGGGTACAAAATGCACATTTTGAAAGAAAATATATAAAATGTACCTGGTACAAAATTACAAAATTATATAAAAAAATTTCCTCAATACGAATTTATATTGAAGAAACTTTTTTTATTTATTATTCTGCTGATTCTTCTGCTTCAGGAGCATCATAAGCTTCTAATATAGCTTTTTGAACTTTCTCTCTTGTCTCAGCATTGATTGGATGAGCTATATCCTTGAATTCTCCGTTTGGAGTTTTTCTGCTTGGCATAGCTATAAATAATCCGTTTTGGCTTTCGATAACTTTGATATCATGGATAACAAATTCATTATCGAATGTTACAGAAGCAACAGCTTTCATTCTGTTCTCTGAATTTACTTTTCTTAAACGTACGTCTGTTATTTGCATTGTGTGCACCTCCACTGTTTTTATATTTGTACATATATGTATTATATCTTATGTACTATTATATTATTCGCCAACAAATTATTTTTCCCTTCTTTTTTTTACATTTTTTTTAGATTTTATTAATATAAAAATTTACACTCATATTTTTTCTATCTTTTGACAAATTGGACCGACCAATTGGACCGGTTCTTTTTTTACCTTATTTTAATAAAAATCTGTCAACTGTGTACTTTTCCAAAGTTAAGATATGTCCCAAATTTTATTAGTGAAATTTTGTACCCGGTCTCAAATTTACAAAATAGCAAAAAAGAACCGGTCACAAATTTACAAAATAGCAAAAAAGAACCGGTCCCATTTTATATTATAATTTTAGCTGTTATGTTGTTAGCTGTATTTTCCATTACAATTTTGACAGTGTTTTCAGTATTATTCTTAAATTTAAAATCATATGCACCGTATGCCACTGCGGCATCTTTTCCGGATTGAATATATGGCACTTTTCCACTATGTTGATGTCTTTCTACTATCTCAAATTCTGGTACTTTTAATACAGCATTATATAATGTTGTACTTACTTGACAATTTCCTCCTCCAAGACCTTGTTTCTTTTCTCCATTTACATATATGTCTGCTTCTTGATATCCTTTTGCAGATGTTGCCTTGCCTACTGTGTCACAAAACGAAAATGTTTCCCCTGGTGCTATTTTTTTGGTTGATAAAGTTTTACATGTTATTGTTATATTATTTTGTCTTTTTGAATCTTTATTATAAATTTTGGTAGAAAATTGTGCTATTTCTTTTTCTTTCGTTTTTGTTTCATTTGATGGTGTTTCTTCTGGCTTCGTCCCATTTGGTGTTGTTGTTTGATTATTTTGATTATTTTCTGAGCTTTCTAAATTTGATGTATTAGAATTTGAATTTGAGTTTGAGTTTGTATTAGAACTTGTATTATTTTCTGTATTTTGATTTGTTGCACTCCTTTCTGCTTGATAATTTGACACATTGTCTTTTGCTTCTTTTTTATTATTATCTGATGTTCTCCACCACAAGATTCCTCCTCCAATTATTAATGCTATTGCAATTATGGCAAGTATATATTTTTTCATTCTTTTATCAATCCTTTCAAATTTATAATTTTTATAATTTACATTATCTTAATTTAATAATTATTTTGTCCCAAAATGCCAAAAATTATTGACAAATCCTTTATAAATATAGTATAATTGTTTGTGTATAAATTTTTAAAGGAGATTACTATGTTAGCTAAGTATTGGAAAAAAATTGGTTTATTTATTTTAATAGTTGCATGCATTTTTAATGTTATGTTAAAAATAGTGCATAAAACATCATTAAAAGCTGAACTTGAAGCTACTGCAACATATGTAAATCAAGAAGAAAATAAAAATTTAGACGAAGAACTTGAAAAAAAATAACAAATATGTTAATATAATATTTGGCAAAATTATTGTTTTGAGAAAGAGGTGAATTTCACATGAAAGAAGGATTACATCCAACATACAATCAAACAACTATTACATGTGCATGTGGTAATGTTCTAGAAGTTGGTTCAACAAAAAAAGATTTAAAAGTAGATGTTTGCTCAAAATGTCATCCATATTGGACAGGTAACTTAAGACTTGATACTAAAGGTGGTAGAGCTGACAGATTTAAAAAGAAATATGGTCTTGAATAAAAAAATGGCTTCATTAGAAAGCCACTTTTTTTATTTTTCTATTAAAGTTATTTTGTAATTGTAATCATGATACTTTGTAAAGTATTCTTTTTTTGAAACTTTTTTATAATCTTTATCTTTAAATAATTCTTCATATAATGATCCATTAATGTCATCAATAACCCATACTCTGTTTGAACAATCTTCAACAAAATCTTTTGTTACACATGTTTCATAGTTTGGTCCAAATGCTTTATATGCTTCTTCTACTCCCCAATTTTCAGGATTATAGAAATAAACTTGATTGTCTTCAAAATGAATCGCTGCGACAAAACCTCCTCCAAGATTTGAAAAAGCAATTGTATCTCCTTCTTGTATATTTTTTTCTATATACTTCATTGGCTCATAATTTGTACTGTCATAATTGTCTTTTATTATTCTAATATTATTATATCCACCTAATATTGCTATTACTGAAAGTATTGTTACAAACTCGACTTTATTCTTTTCTTTTGCAAGTATAAAACTTATTGCAAATATGTATAGTCCTGTTATTACAAATAAATATCTATAATATAAAATTGATGTTTTCATCACAACTGTGATAACAACTGCTGCAAGTATTACTGCAAAATACACAATAACTGACCATTTAAAAGGTTTCATGTCTTGTTTTTCTTTATGATATTTATATACTTTATATATTATATATCCATATAGTTCTAGTGCTAACACTGTAGGCACTAAGAAATCTTTATCTGATGATTTAATATATCCTGCCAATTGAGAGCTTAGTAATTCCATTGGTGTTTGTGGAAATGAAAATCCTATCCAAAATCCATTTGAAACATTGCTCAATTGTGTTACAAAATTTACTAGCCATGGCAAATATGCTAATGCTTGTATCACTCCAAATGAAATAATAAATATTATTCCCTTTTTTCTTTTTTTGATTATTAAATATACTAATAATATCACATTTATTAACCCTGCTGCCATTAATCCATAATAGTGTAAATAAATACTTGATAAGCTTGAAATTCCAAATATAATCCAATTTTTAGTATTATCTTCTTTTGAAAGTCTATAAGCATAAATTGCAAGAACTGTCACTGCAAGTATTGCCCATGAATACATTCTTATCTCTACCGCATACACTGCCATTTCTGGTAAAAAAGCAGATAAAAATGAAAATATAAAACCTGTTCTTTCGCCAAAATCTTTTCTTATATGTGTATAGCCTAAAATAATTAATATTGCACTTGGAATTACCGAAAAAATCCTATATGCCATTATTGATCCACCTGTGATCAAGTATACAATTCTAAGCATCCAATAATATAATATTGGGTGTACATCATGACCTCCAATTGACCATATTTCTCCAAATGTATGTCTTGCAAGACCTACAGAATAACTTTCGTCAAACCATATATTATTATGGAATGCTCCTAATGCTATAAATAGAATTCCTGCAACTATTATCACTATATGCCACTGCTTTAATGTTATTGCTTTTAACTTCTCCTTTATTTTTTCCATTTCTTTAGTTTCCTTCCTTTTACTTTTATATTTTTTACAGTCTTATTTTACTAAAAAATAAAAAAAATAGCAAGTTATAAAATATAAAAAATGTACCCGGTCCATTTTTGTTAATTTTATAATTGTGCATTTTGGACCGGGTACATTTTTATACAATTATTCAAATTCTTCTCCATCAGCTTGTAAATAATCAGAAGTTTCTTGATATTCAGATTTGTTTTCATTTTCTTCAATTTTCTTTTCTTGCTCTTTAACTTCTTGACTCTTTGGCTTTTCTGCATAACAATTTCTATTTCGCATTTCATTAATAATTTTTTTTGTTCTATCTTCCTTCTCTTTAATAGATCTATTAAACATTTCATTCATTTTTTGTATCAAATCTGGAACATAATCTAAGAGTTTGTCCATACATGAATCATGATCTACTGGCATTAGTTTCACATTTCCTTCTTGTACAACTAAAAATGCAACTGGACTTATTGAAACTCCTGCTCCTGCTCCTCCTCCAAATGGAAGTTTATATTCTATTTCTTCATCTTTATCCTTTTTGTTATATTCCTTTAATGTCTCTCCACTGAATTCACTTCCTCCTGCTGCAAAACCAAATCCTACTTTTGATATTGGTATTATTGTAATTCCTGCTTGCGTTTCTATAGGCTCTCCTATTATTGTATTTACATCAACCATATCTTGTATGCTGCTCATAGCAGTTATCATTAGATTTTCTATTGGATGTTCACTCATTTTATATTCTCCACCTTTCATAATTTTGGGGTCGGTTCTTTTTTTGCTAAAAATAGTAAAATTGGACCGGTTCTTTTTTTACAATTTTTTTTAGAATCCGTCAACCACGCACTTTCTTGGGCTTTAAGATGTGTCCCCAAATTTTCAAATGTAAATTTTGTACCCGGTCCCAAATTTCCCACGTATTAATTTATATATATATTGCATCAAATAAATAGAAATTATGCATTCTATTTTTATTTTTAATACATTTTTATTTGAATATATTGGATGAACTTGGTATTTGGGCTTTTTTATAATTATCCCTAAAACACTTGATGCAATTCCAACAAGAATTGCTGTTAATGCTGCATCTTGTGTTCCTATTTGTGCTTTTAAATCGATTTTTTTTATATCTATGTCTATATTTTGTAATAGTTCTTTATAATTTATTTTTAATTCTACATTTTTTAATATTTTTATATCTACATCCATTTTTCCTTTTTCTAATTTTAAATTGGGCTGTTTCATTTTTTTTACGTCTTTTTTGAATAGTTTAATTTTTCCAAATATTAATAAGTATACATATATTTTACTTTCTTCATTTATTTTTTTTCCTTTTGGATTTTCTGTATTTATTATTAAGTTTTTTATGTCTATTCCTATTCTGCTTGTATGTATTGCTATTCCTATAATAATTATTAATATTATTACGATTGTTAAAAAAATAAAAAAGAAAAACAATATTATCACCTCTTTTGACCTTTTTAGCTTTTTGTTCTTTGCTTTGGGCTTTAATATTATTTTTCTCATTTTTCTTTTTTCTTAAACAATTTCATCTTTTTATTTTATTATTGATTTATTATTTTATTTTTTGCTTTTTCTACTTCTATATCTCCAAAAAGTTCACTTTGCTCTGTTTTTATTTTGTTTCTTCTTGACATTTCTAGTAATCCTGAAAATGCTGTTACTACTTCTTTTTTATTGTGCTTTTTTACTGAAAATAGTTTGTTAAATGTGAATTTCTTGAATTTTATTAATGCTCTGTACATTTCTTTTACTGTGTCTCCTACTGTATATGTTTCTGTTATTGCAATTTTTTCTATGTTTGATGCATTTTGATTTATCTTTTCTGTATTTTTTTTGAGTATGTTTTTATATGCTTCTGGTATCATCTCTTTATTATATTCTTTTTCTATTTTTTGCTTTGGGAGTTCTATTTCTTCTACTTTTTTATAAAACCTTTTTGAATATTCTATAAAATTTGCTTTTAATTTCTGAGTTATTTCTTTGTATTTTTTGTATTCAATGATTCTTCTTATCAATTCTTCTTCTGTTATTTCTTCTTCATCTTCTTGGGCTTTTGGTAATAAGTGTTTTGATTTCAAATATAATAATGTTGATGACATTACTAAAAATTCACTTGTTATTTCTAAATTCATTTTTTCCATTTGATTTATGTATTCAATATATTGATCTGTTATTTCACTTAAATTTATATCATAAATATCCATTTTATTTTTGTCTATTAAGTGACATAATAAATCAAGTGGTCCTTCAAAATTTTCTAGCTTTATTGAGTATTTGTTTGTTTCAAGTGTTAGTATTTTTTGCATTTTGTGTTCCTTTCTTTTTTAGTCTATTTTATATCCTTTTCTATATAAATATTGTTTTATTTCTTCTTCTGATAATTCTGATTTTTTTATTTTGATTTTTTCTGCACATTTTTGTTCATATTCTTTTAATTCTTCGTAATTGTTGTCTATGTATTTTTCTATAAGCTTTTTGTCTAATCCTTTTGATAGTAATTTATATTTGATTTCTTTTATTGATAATGTTTTTAAATTCATATATTCTCTTACTTGTTTTTCTATGAATTCATAGTCATCTAAATATTTTGCTTCTTTTAAATATTCGATTATTTCTTCTAGCATCTGTTCTTCTATTTGCCCTTTGAATTTTTTTCTTACTTCTTGTTCTGTTCTTTTTTTGTATGTTATATATTTGAATACTTTTGTTTTTTGCGCATCAAATTCTTTTAGTCTTTCTATGTTTGTTGTAGGTTCAAAATTTTCTATTATTTTCATTTTTTTGAAATTCCTTTCATTTTTAATGTTCTTTTTTATTGCTGAATCTCTACTTTTTCCTAATATTCTATATTATTTTTTATTTTTTTGCAAGATTTTTCAAGTATATTTTGTCTTAAACAAATAATACTATAAATAAGTTTTATATTGCACCAAACATATTTGTTTGTATTATAAAACAAATAATCGATTTCTAAGGAGGTTTACTATGAGTAAAAAATTAGTTTTTACTGTTGGTTTATTAATGTCTTTAATTTTTACATTTGCAGTAACTTTCAGTTTTGCTACAGATGGTAATGATGGTGCTATGAATGGTGTTAATAATGCTGTTAATGATGTTCGTGGTGCTGTTGGTGGAGCTGAAAATGCTGTTGAGGGCGCTGTTAAAAATGTAACTGATAATACTAAAAATGCTACTAATAATACTGAAAATAAAATGAATGATGCAACAAGATCTAATACTACTAATCTTAATGTAACTGGTAATAATACTCAGTCTACTGGATATACAGCTAATAGAACTGCTACAACTGGTACAGCTAATGCTGCTAATAATGGTAATTTTCTAGGTATGTCTTCTACTATGTGGACTTGGCTTATTCTAGCTATTGCTGTTGTTGCTATTATTGCTTTAGTTTGGTATTATTCAAATCAACTTAATAATAATAGAAGATATGATGATAATGATTAATTTAGTTTAGTTTTATACCAAGAAAAATAACAAATGCATTTTTCTTGGTATATAATTATAATTAATTGTTTCTTTTTCTTTTATTATTTGATTTTGTATGTTATAATATAGGCTAGAAATATTTATTTATGGAGGCTTTTATGAATTCAAATACAAAGTTGATTGCTAAAAACCCAGTTGCATATCATAATTTTAATATTGAAGATAAATATGAGGCTGGAATCGTTTTATCTGGTACTGAAATAAAATCAATTCGAGCAGGAAAAGTTAATTTGAAAGATAGTTATGCTGGATTTAAAGATGGTGAATGTTACATATATTCTATGCATATTAGTCCTTATGAGCATGGAAATATTTTTAATAAAAATCCTTTACGTGATAGAAAGTTACTTTTGAACAGAAGAGAACTTAATAAACTATTTGGAAAGGTTAAACAAGATGGATATAGTCTAGTTCCTATTAGTCTTTATTTTAAAGGAAGTTTAGTGAAATTAGAACTTGGATTAGGCAAAGGTAAGAAATTGTATGATAAACGTCAAGATATTGCAAAAAAAGATGCTGAACGCAGAATGCAAAAAGCTATGAGTGCTAAAAACTTTAATTAAATATAAAAATTTTAGATACCAACTGGTATCTAAATTTTTTTTATGCTTTATTTGCAGAGCCAAATACATCTTTCATTTTATGTGCTACTGTTTGTTTTACTAAATCTCTTGCTGGTGTTAAATATTTTCTTGGGTCAAATGCACTTGGATCTTCTGTAAATACTTTTCTTATTCCTGCTGTCATTGCTAATCTTAAATCTGTATCTACATTTATTTTTGAAACTCCTGAAATACTTGCCTCGTGTAATATTTCATCTGGAACTCCTTTTGCTCCTGGGATATTTCCACCATATTCATTACACATATTTACTAGTTCTGGTATTACTGTTGAAGCGCCATGCAAAACTATTGGTGTATTTGGAATTCTTTCTTTTATTTGTTTTAAAATATCGAATCTTAATTTTGCTTCTCCTTTGAATTTGTATGCTCCATGGCTTGTTCCTATTGCTATTGCAAGTGAGTCTACACCTGTTCTTCTTACAAATTCTTCTGCTTGTTCTGGATCTGTATACATTGCATCTGCTGCTGATACATTTACATCATCTTCTATTCCTGCTAGTTTTCCAAGTTCTGCTTCTACAACTACACCATGTGCATGTGCATAGTCAACTACTTCTTTTGTTAATCTTATATTTTCTTCAAAATCATATTTTGACCCATCAAACATTACCGATGTAAATCCACTATCAACACACATTTTACATGTTTCAAAATCAGGTCCATGATCTAGATGTATTGCTATTGGAATATTTGGATGTTCTTCTACTGCTGCTTCTACCATTTTCATTAAATAATTTATTTTAGCATATTTTATGGCACTTGATGATGCTTGTAATATTACTGGTGAATTTTGCTCAGCTGCTGCATCAACAATTCCTTGAATTATTTCCATATTATTTACATTAAATGCCCCAATTGCATATCCTTCTTTCATTGCTTTTTCAAACATTTCCTTTGTTGTTACTAATGACATATATATCACTCTTCCTTTCTATTGCCATCATTTTATTTCTATTTCTTTTTTTTGTCAATAGAATAGAAGATTTTATTTATTCTGCATATTCGTAACTACCACACATTGATTCATCATTTTCACATGTATCACAATTTTCTGTTGGAACTACTTTTATTGCTTGTAATGTGCATTTATTTGTTGTTCCATCTTGATATGCACAACTTTCTACTGTACAATTTATTGTTTGTTTTTCTTCCATAATATTCACCCTTTCAAAATTATTTTTTTATGACAAAGTCACTGTTTTTATTGTTTCCATACTTTTATTTTTTATTCTTGATAGTAATTAAAGTATATTTTCTACATTTTTTTCACATAATATAATATTATAAAAAGGAGTTTTTATGGTTGCAAAAGTCATTTTGTTTAGTAATAAAGATGGTGAAATTAATAATTTTTTAAATAAATTCTATAATTCTCACATCCAAAAGAAAAATTTATTATCTTGGAAACAAGATTTTCCTAATCCTATTGAAATTTCAGAAATCGCAGCTGCTTTTTCTGATAATCAATATAATTTCGATATCAATATGTGGATTTCTCTTGATAAAGATGTTTTTATTAAAATCTCCCCTTCTAATGTTAATATAATAATAAAATATATTTTTGAAAGATATCCTTATTAATTGCTATTGATATTCTAATTCTTTCTACACATACATTATAAAAATTATGCTATTTTATTTCTTAGTTCACTTGCATATTGAAGTGTTACATCATTTATATCTCCTGATGATATTCGTGCAATCTCGCATAAAACTTCTTGTTCATTTAATAGTTTTACTCCTGTTGATGTTCTTTCATTTTCTACTTTTTTGCTTATAAAATAATTATTGTCTGCTATTGCTGCTATTGGAGCTAAATGTGATATACATAGTACTTGATGTTTTTGTGAAATGCTTTTCATTTTGCTTGCAACTGATTTTGCTGCTTTTCCACTAATTCCTGTGTCTATTTCGTCAAATATCATTATTGGCATATTGTCTACATCTGCTAGTACTTTTTTTATTGCTAACATTATTCTTGACATCTCTCCTCCTGATGCTATTTTTACTAATTCACTTTCATTTTCTCCTACATTTGTTTTTATAAATATTTCTACTTGATCTTTTCCATCTTCATAAAATTCATTTACTTTATATTCTACTTTAACATTTATTTTTGCATTTTTCATTTCTAAATCTATTAATTCTTTGTTTATTTTCTCACTTAAGTCTTTTGCTTTTTCTTTTCTTTTTTCACTTATTTTTTCTGCTATTTGTGTCATTTCTTTTTCTATAACTTTTTGTTCTTCTTTTAACTTATTATTATATTCATCTACATTTTCAATTTTCTTTATTTCTTCTTCTATCTCTTCTGCATATTTAAGTATTTCTTCTATATTATTTCCATATTTTCTTTTTAAATTATCTATTGTATCTAATCTTGTTTCTACTTCTTCTCTTTCTTGCTCGTCAAAATTAACATCCTCAAGACTGCTATTAACATCTCTAGATATTTCTTGTATTTCATAATATATATTCCTTAGATTTGATGCTGTTTCTTCATATTTTTTGTCAATATCTTCAATCTTCTCTAATGATCTTATGGCTTTTCCTATCATATCAATTGTATTTTCCCCTATTGCTATATCCGCTTCTGATAAGTTCTTTGCTATCTTTTCTGAATTTATTATTATTTTTCTTTTTTCTTCTAGTTGTTCTTCTTCTCCTATTTTTAATTTTGATTCTTGTATTTCATTTAATTGATATTTTAATAAATCTAATTTTCTTTGTTTCTCTTTTTCATCTCCATAATTGCTTCTTAATTCTCTTTTTATTTCATTATATCTTATGTATTTTTCTTTATATTCTGTTTTTAATTCAAATATTTTTTCTCCTGAAAAATTGTCTAAATATTTTATATGTGTTCTATTGTCTAATAACTGTTGATTAGCATTTTGTCCATGTATTTCTATATAATTGCTCATAAAATCTTTTAGTTCAGATACTGTTACTAGTCTTCCATTTATTTTACACATATTTCTTCCATTATTATATATTTCTCTTGTTATTATGATATTTCCATCTACTGAATTTATATCCTCAGGAACATACATACATAATTCTACATATGAGTGATTTTCACCTTTTCTTATCATTTCTTTAGAAAATCTTCCTCCACATATTATGTTTATAGAGTCTATTATTAATGTTTTTCCTGCTCCTGTTTCTCCTGTTAATACATTCATTCCTTTGTTTAAGTTAATCTCTAAATCATCTATTATTCCTATATTTTTAATATGTAAATTTGTTATCATAATTACAAGCTTCCCTTCATATATAATAAAATTTAATTCAAGCCTTATTATTTAAACCGTGTTACAAATGTTTGTTCGTTTGTTATTATAATAACTTTTTTATTTTTTGTCAATACTTTTTTCGATTTTTTCGAACTTTTTTTCGTATTTTATTTCATTGCTATATTTAAAGACTTTCTTATTATATATAAAAAATGAACTCAAATTTTAGATAAATCTCTAAATATTTAAGTTCATTCCTAATTTTTTTACTATTAAAGTCTTATTATTTTATTTCTATATCTTTATACTTAATATATACCATTCTTCCTACTACTATTAATCCCAAAATCAAACCAACAATCATCATACCTTTTCCTGCATTTGGTAATTCATCTTCAGCTAATGTTTCGTCTTCTCCATTTTCGTAGTCATCCATCTCTTCACCTGGTGTTGGATTTACAATTGTGTCTGAATCTACATCAGCAACTTTTTTTCCATCAATATATTCTTCAATACTAATATTTTCCACTTCTAGTTCTAATGATGATGTTGTTTTTTCTTCTTGTATATTATTTAATGTTGCAACTTCCTTTATATATAAGTACAATGTGTCTGCAGATGATATTTCTTCATAGTTTGAAGTATCTGCTGTATTTATTTCAAATGATAATTTATTATCTTTTGTTTCAAATTTGTTAATTTTTACCCAGTCTTTTATACTAGTTTCTTTAGGATTTGCTGATAAATAATAATAATATTCCATTTTATCATTTCCATTTGCAAAAGTTATATCATTTATATCCATTGATATTATTGTATATTCTTTTTTGCTCGCATCTGAGAAATAATATGCTCTCATTCTTGTTACATTTCCTTGCATTGCGTCAAAATTAGAATTTTGTGGTTTTGGTTTTGCTACATTTCCATTGTTTCCATTGTTTCCATTGTTTCCATTATTTATATCATTATTACCATCTTCTTTTTTCTCTTCTTTTATTTCAACTTCAAACTGTGCTGTTTTTTCTTTATATTTTATTGTTATCGTATTTTTTCCAACTGTTGAATTATCAAATCCACTTACAGATATATCTTCTGATGTCATTGCTACTTCTATTTTTGATTCATCACTATATGTAACTTCTATAACTCCGCCTGTTAAATCTAATTCTTCTTTATTTTGAATATATTGTATCTTTGTTGGCATTGTTTTTATACTAATAGATGTAACACTAGCTGTAACAGCTTTTTTTACAACAGTGATTTCTTGTGTTGCTGTCTTTCCCTGATATTCTATTGTTACATTTGCTTTTCCTTCTGTTAAATTTGTTCCATCTTTTATTGTGTAATCAGTTATTTCTTTTGATGTTCCATCACTATATTTTGCTTTTACAACCATTCCTGTTTTATCAAAATCTTCTCCTACTTCATATGATGTTTTTGAAGGTGGTGTTGTTATTTCAATTCCTTCAAGTACTGTTGTGTTTATTTTTGATGTTGTAAATGCTTTTATCGTTGTATAATAATTAGGTATTTTCTTATTTGTTGTATTTACTGTTGCTGTATCTGTCCATACATTATTATTTAATTTATCTTCAAATGTGATAAAGCATTTTCCACTTTCTGTAGTTACATTGTCCCATGCATGTCCCATACTTGATTCACTTACATTATCACCATAAAATTCACCATAATTGAATTCTGTCATTACAGATATTTTATCTGCCTGAGTTCCTTGCACTTCTATTACTACTACAAATTTATCTCCTGTTATTTGGATAGGATTTAAAAATTCTATAGTATGATACCCAGCTTCAACAGTTTCTGTTTCCCCTGTTTTTAATTGAACTTGCTTTAAATCACTTTTTGATTTACTAGTTCCATTTGGATTTACATATACCTTACATGTATATGTTTCTGGTGCATTTATTGAAACTTGTGTTAAATATTCTTTTCCTTGTGTTTTTTTATCAAATACTGTTCCTAAATATACTTTAGAGTCTTCTCTTAATTCAATTGGTGTTAATCCTCCATATTGATCATATTGATATATGTTCTCATAATCAACACCATATTTAGCATCAATTATTCCTTCTAATCCTTTATATATATTTACATCTTCATATGATATATACATAAAGCCATCATCTCCAACTTTCATAACTGCTTGATCATTTTCTATGGTATATCCATTATTTTGAAAAATTCTTTTTGCATCATCATCTGGAATATCTTCTGCACTTGTCCATCCATATTTGTTGCAAGTTTCTGGCAATTGCTTAATTATTGCTTCTTTCATCTGCTCTAAAGTATATCTTTTTATTTCTGTTCCCCATGAATTTTTTATAATCCAAGCTCCATCATTTTGTGGTCTTTTACTTTCTAAAAAGTTATCTTTACTATAATTATCATCCCAACCTATTATTAATACTCCGTGATTAACATTATATTTTATGCTATTATCACAATAAATTGCACCTGTTTTATTATTATAGCAATCACTTTGAGTAAGGCTTGAAGAAGTATAAATTGTTGCAAAAACTCCTCCATAATTTTTTATATGTTCTTTAACTTGCTGTTTTATTGTTGTAGTGTCTTCAGTTGATTTGTATGATGGAAAGTCTATTGTATTTTTTACTTGTGTTTTTACATTTACATTTTCTATTTTGCTTAATTCTATTAAATCTGTATTATTTTCAAACGGCATTTCATTTTCTGAAATAGCTCCCATACCATTTGTAAAATATGCTAAAGCAAATTTATATATACCACCAGCCCCAACTTTTCTATTAAATCCATTTTTATTAACTCCATCTTTGAATGTATAACTTGTTGCATATTCCATATGTCTTTCTGAAAAGTCATACACAATTGGGCTTTTTCCATTTTTATAATCATTTAATGCTAATGTACTTTCTAACATTCCAATACTTGAAAATGCCCAACAACTATTAGTTTGTTGCTGATCTTTAATTACCATATTGGCTGGTATTACTTCTCTTAATGAATATGTTGTATCTACTGTTGCTCCAAGTAATTTTGCTAACTTTAATGGATTTGTAACCACTCTTGTTGTTTTTGGTATGTTGTACATTCTTGGTGACATTACTTTTTCTTTTTCTTCATCACTTAACTCTATATATTTCTTATAATCCTCAGAAAATTCTATTGTTTCCATATTATCTGTTGCAAATACTTTACAACTAAACAATACAACTATTAAAAATATTATTATTTGTAATAATAAACATTTCTTTTGTTTTTTCATTTTTTTACCTCATCATTTTTTCTAAAACTATTATAAACATTGCATGTGACCATCCTAGCCCAATAACCCAATTAGGCTTTAATGTACTATTGTCAACTTGTTCACCTAAAAAGCTATGTTTTCCAACGGTTTTTAATACAAAATCAAATGCCTCTTTCGCTTTTTTCTTTTCACCATTTTCTAAATAATATAATGTCATCCACAAGTTTGCAATTGGCCATGGTGCTCCATTTCTATAATGGTCATATTCAAATCTTTGATATCCACCTGTATATGTTCTAAGTGTTAAATTTATATTCTCAACGGTATTTAATACCTTCTTTTCTTTTGGAGAAAAGACTCTAAATGGATAAACTGATCCAAGTAAACTTATGTCAATTCTTTTATCTTCCATATTTCTTACATATGATTTCTTATTTTCATCATATAAATTTTCATCTATATATTTTTTTATTTCTACTTGTAATTCAGAAATTTCTGCTATATTTTTATTTATTTTTTCATCCTTTAATCTATTATTTTCAAAGTCTGAAACATTTTTTCCTAATATTTTATATATTTTTATCATACTATCAAATGCTGCAAATATTGCTGCTAACGAATATAAATGTGTTCCTTCATGCATTTCCCATAAATCGTAACTTACATGATATATACCTGTTTCATCAAATAAATCTCTAACATATCTTTTCAAAAAATCTATAGCTTTTTCACACATATGAAGATTTACCTTTAAAAATTCTTCTTTTTTTATATATTCATAATGTGAATATACACCATAAACAACACTTGCTGTTTCATCTATTTGATATCCCCAACTTGGTGCTAGTTTTCCATCTGTATAAAAACGTTGTTCCCACATTCCATTTTTACTCTGTGTCATTCTACAAAAGTTACAATAAAACTTTTCTGTTTCTTTTGTCATCTTCAAAATATCTAATGCTTTAGTTATAAAAACTGCATCTCTTGGCCAACAATAAGCATATCTTCCACATTGTGTTAAATTTTCATCAATTTCAGGTGCTGCAATTATTCCTCCTGTTGTTTGATTTGTCAATAGTGGAAATAGTAAAATTGATCTCCTATATACATCCTGAATTTTTTCTTCATAACTATTTGTAGGCTCTTTTAAATCTAAGCCATTATGTTCTTTTACATATTTTCTCCAATATGATTTCACTTTCATATATTCTTTATTTAAATCAATTTTTCTAATTCTTTCTATTTCATCTTCAACAGCTTGCATTGTTTTTCTATTTTCATCTATAAATATACAAATTTCAAGCTCTTTTTTCTCTTCAGGATTTATTGTTCCAATATCATAGCTTATACTTGAATCTTTTGCCATTCCTATATAATCTTTTCCACCAATAACTCCTGAATTGATTGTACTTCTGCTGTCATTTATTTGACAACTTAACAATTTATTTGATTTAGCAAATGTAGCAACTGAAAAATCATGAGCATATTGAACCATTCCTGTATCAATTTTCTTTCCACTTACAAAATTATTTTGATCTGACAATAATTCTGAATGTATTAGAAAATTCACTTCCAATGGAATATTACTTTCATTTATAAATGTATATTTCTTTACAAGTATGTCTTCTTTTATTGTAACAAAATCTGTTTGTAATACTTTTAAATTAAAATATGTATTTGTTATTTCTGTATTTAATATATTTGTATCTGTATCATAATATTGTAAATATGTATTATTGATATCATCATGTAAATATATTAATGCAGAATCATTTATTTTTATTCCTGTTTGAAAATAATTTAAATATTGTCTATTATCTCTGTTTGGATATGACAAACGCAACATTTCTCCTTTTCCTGAAAATGTTACTAACATGTTCTTGTTTCCTATTATTGCTTCATTTAGATATTTTTCCATTTTTTGAATCCTTCCCTATTTGCAAAAATGTGCAAAATGGACCGGGTACATTTTGCACATTTGGGTAATTTTGTACCCGGTCCTTTTTTTCATTTTTTATCCTTCTATTACATTTAAAATTTGTTTTTCCAAATCTTTAATTTTTTCATTTATTCTAAATATGTCATCATCTCTTAAGCTTTCATTTTCAACGTCTTCTCTAACACTTACTTCCATATCTATTAATTCATGTTGTAATTTGTTTAATCTATCTAGAACCTCTTGTCTCATACTCTTTGTTTTTCTAATTCTTATTTTATTTACAACTCTTAAATCATCTGATAGTTCGTAAGTTTCACCATATTCTGGAATTGATACTCCTATTCCTGTTCCTTCTATAATTTTATCTCTTAGTACTTCCTGTGATTCCTCTTCACCATGTACTAAAAATATGTGTTTTGGCTTTGTTATAAATGAATATACAAAGTTCATTAACCATTCTTGGTCAGCATGACCTGAATATCCTTCGATATATTCGATTCTTGCATTTACTGCAAATTCTTCTCCAAATATTGTTACTTTTTTTGCTCCATTTACTATTGAATATCCAAGTGTTCCTGGTGCTTGATATCCTACAAATAGTATTGTACTATTTGGATTCCATATATTGTGTTTTAAATGATGTTTTATTCTTCCTACATCACACATACCACTTGCAGATATTATTATTGCTGGTTCATTACTTTCATTTAGTGCTTTTGATTCATCTGCTGTTGGTGTAAATTTTAGTCCTGGAAATTCTAGCGGATTATCTCCTCTTTCCATTTCTTCTTTTATTTCATCTTCAAATAAATCTGTATTTTGTTTAAAGATTTCTGTTGCTGATATTGCTAATGGACTGTCTACATATACAGGTGCTTTCATTAATGTTTTATATTTTCTTATGAATTCTTGGTCTTCAGTATTTTCTTTTATTTTGTTTAATTCATATAAAATTTCTTGTGTTCTTCCTACTGCAAATGATGGTATTACTACTGTTCCTCTATGTTCAAGTGTTTCTGATACTATATTTAAAAATAGTTCTGCTTTTTGATTATTTTTCATATGTAATCTGCTTCCATATGTTGATTCCATAACTAAATAATCACAATCATCAATCATTGTTGGTGAAGATAATAATGGTATATCATTATTTCCTATATCTCCTGAAAATACTGCTTTTGTTTCTTTTCCATCTTCTTTAACCCATATTTCTATTATACTTGATCCTAACATATGTCCAGCATCATTAAATCTTACATATATGTCTTCTGCTACTTGTATTATTTCATCATATTTGATTGGTACAAACAGTTCTTGACAATTTATTGCATCTTCTGCTGTATATAATGGTGGTAATGTTTCTTCACCTTTTCTTAATCTCTTCTTGTTTTTCCATTCTGATTCCATTTCTTGTATGTGTCCACTGTCTGGTAACATTATTCCACACAAGTCACATGTTGCTTTGTGTGCATATATTGGACCTTTAAAGCCTTCATTATATAATTTTGGTATTCTTCCTGAATGATCTATGTGTGCATGTGTTAATAACATAAAATCTATTTCAGCTGGATTATAGTCAAATGGATTATAATTTTCCATTTCAAGTTCTGCTCTACCTTGATACATTCCGCAATCTACTAAAAATTTCTTTCCTGCTGCTTCTACTAAAAAGTTTGATCCTGTTACTATTTTGGTTGCACCTAAAAATGTTATTTTCATAAAATCTTCCTTTCTGTTTTATATAAAATCTTTGACTTTATATAAATATTTTGATTTTTTTGTTTAATTTAATTTTTTCTATTGATTTTATTTCAAATTTTTCTTCTGTTATGTTTTCATCAAATATTTGTATATAATATTTTTCAGACTCTTTTGTTATTTTATAATATAGCTCTTCTAATATTATTATTCTTGTTTCAAATACATGTTTCATAACTTCAAATGGAACTTTATTTATTACTTTAAATTCCATGGCTTTTTTTACTAATAATTGTTCTGTTTTATTTATTTCTTCTTCTATTAGCTCTAAATCTTTTATATTGTTTGTCTCATCAAATGCCAAACACATAAAATATCTAAATTGATATAATAATTTTATAACTTCTTCTTCCTCTGTACTTATTTTTATTCTTATATTAAAACATTGAAGAAAAAGTTTGATAAATTCTATCTTTAAATTTTCTTTTTGTTTCTTAGTTGTTCTTTTAATATCTAATCTTGTCTTTTCTTCTTCTAATTTTTTCTTTTCTTTTATATAATTCATAGGATTCAATAAGTAATTATCTTCACTTATTTCATTAAGTAATTTACGTCTTTGATCACTTAGTTCTTTCTTTAAATCCTTGATATCAACTTTTCTTTTTCTTTTTTCATATTCTGCTAATAGCATAGATTCTTGTCTTAATATTTTTTCAATATCTTTTAATTGTTTCATTGCTTGTGTTTTGTGTGCTGAAAGTCTTTCTATATTAGCTTGTGTATCTTCATACATTTTCAATTCTTTTTTTACTGCTCTTAATTTTTTCGATATATATTCTGCAAATTCCTGATTTTCATTTACATCATTTATCATAGCAATTTTAATTAACAATTTTTTTAAAATTTCAATTGCTACTTTACCATATTTTTTACCGTCAATTTCCATCAATTTAAAATAATCAACTTTACCATCTTTGTCTTTACACCAATTGTCTAAAAAATCTCTACCAAATAATATCTGCATCATTTGGTATATCAAGTTTGCATCAATATTTTCTATTTCATCTTTCACAGTTGTCCATGACCATCCATTAAAATCTCTTAGAACTTCCACTCTATCTATATTTTTTCCTGTATTAATAAAATCTGATACTGCTATTGCGGCATCACCATATTTGTCATTTAATATTTTATTATTATTTGCATTTTGTTCTATTGCATATAAGATTTTTCGCTCAATTGGATAACTTATAATTTCTTTTTCACCTATATAGAATTTTTTGGCTTTTAATTCATTTTCAATTTCATCATTATTTAATTTTTGACTTATTTTGACAACTCTTATTTTATCACACTTTTTTGTTATGTTTACCAATAGTTGTTCTACATACTGTTCTTCAGTTTGCTCTATTCCTTTTACTTTCTGATAATCATTATATGAAACTTCTATTTTATATAAAATTCCTTGGAGAAGATTTTTTGCTTGCTCATCTATACTTTTTGCTTCTAGAATTCTTTCCAATTCTTCATTTTTATCTTTTTTTATTATTTTTCTAAACATATCTTCTCCTTTCTGTTTTGGGACAAAATGTACCGGGTACATTTTTGCCCTAATATCGAATATCTTTTTCATCTTGATTGTTTGCCTTTTTATCTATATCTTCATTTTCTAATAAGAGCTCTTTTATATTTTGTGGAATTAATGTATTTTCACATATTTGTCTATAGTCTTCGATGTCAAATTCTATTTTTCTGATTTTTAATTCTTTAATTACTCCTTTTTCTTTTTCTAATTCTTTATTGATTTTATATCTTTCTTCATATGGTTGTCTTTCTTCTTCATTAAATAATATTCCCATTAATGCATCTTTCTTTTTATCTAATGACGTAGATTTTTTCAATATAATTTCATGTATTATCTTTTGAAGTTCTTCTTCTGTTATTTGTTCTCCTTGTATCAATTTTTTCTTTATTTCTGTAATCTCATGCGCCATTTGTACAACTCTACCATATAATCTAATATTTTCTATCCATGTGTTAGAATCAATAGTTCCATTTGATAGACGAAATTCAATCGTATTTTTTTTAGTATTCACATTCATAAAATTGATATCCCTATTTCTTTTTTCTTGTATTTTCTTTATTTCTTCTACAAATTCGTCTTTTTTTATTTTATTTTTTTCTATTTTACTAGAAATTGGAGCAGCATATTTATCTATCCCTTCTCTTGGTAACTCTCCTGGCTTGTTAGATATAAGATAAAATATCTTTTCAGCATTTTCCCATAACTCCAACAATTCCATAAAGTCATCTGTTGATTCTAAATAATCGGCACCAATATGTACATGTCCACCACAACTGTTGGTAATACTAAACTCCATTGCATTTAGCAAACTTGCTATTATTGGTATCTTTTTTAAATCTTTTTCACTGTTATGCATAATAGGAGAAACGACCTCTATACCATTCTCTAGTGACCAATCACATTTAAAATTCCATTCCATTAACTTTTGTTTATATAATAAATCTCCAAGATCTTCATCTTCAGATATATATTCAGCTTCAATTTCTATTCCTAAAGTCATTTTTGGGGGTAATCCTAAATCTATATTAATATCTTTGGACTCTATAAACTCTTTTAAGATTTCGATTTTCTTTTTTTCATCTTTTAAACTAATTGCTACTACTATTTTATATTTTTTTGATAGACCATCTAGTGTCTCTATTTTGCTTGCATCATCTTTAAATCCAATTATTACTTCCGTTTTTTCACTTTCTGTTAAGCAATTCAAAACTTTTATCTTATTTTTGTCCTCTTTTAGAGACATTATAACTTGCATTTTATGTTTGTTTTCTTTTAATATATCTAGCATTTTTATTTTATTTTCGTCATTGTTAAAACTTGCTATAACATCACATTTCAAGCTGTCAAATTTCAATATATTTAGCATTTTTATTTTTATTTCATCACTATTAAAACTTTCTATGATTTTTGTTCTTGTGTATTCTTCTACTTTATTTAGTAAGTCTAATTCTTCTATTTTATTAATTTTGTTTTCGTCACTACTTAAGCTTATTATGACACTTGCTATATAATAATCGTTTGATAGTTTATTTAGTCCTTCTATTTTATAATTATCATCATTAATAAATTGCTCTATAACATATGATTTTATTTCTTCACTTTGTAATGCATCTAGCATTTGAATTTTTATTTCATCGCTTTTTATTCCTTTTATTACAATTGTTTTTTCCAAATCATTTTTCAATAAATTAATAGTTTTTATTTTATTTTCATCACTTTTAAGTGAATTTATAATAAAAGCTTTACTATATTCTGTTTTCATTTCAGCTACTGCTTCTATTTTTATACTATCACTTTCTAATTTTTTTACAGCTTCTATATAAGAAACGTCATCCTTACATTGTTTTTTTAATTCTTCTAACTCTTCTCTCATCTTATCCCTCTTTGTGGGCAAAAATGTACCGGGTACAAAATGTCCCATTTTCTACTTTGATTTTTTAAAGTCAATTTTGTATTTCATTTCTGTTTCTTGTATTATTTTTTCTCTTTCTTCTGGATTACATATATAGTCTCTATATATTAGTGCTATTATTTCTTTTGTTTCCGGTTTTATATTTTGTTCTAATAATTTTTTATTTTCTTCTAATATTATTTTATATTCTTTGTCTTTATTTTTTTCTATATATTCCAAAAATTGATGTGATATTTTATCTACAACTTTTTTTTTAGTATATTTCAATATTTCACTTACTTCTGTAAGTGCTTGGCAATATTCCTTCGTCATACTTAGCCTCCTATTCGGGCAAAAATGTACCGGGTACAAAATGTCCCCAAAATTTTCCGGGACATTTTGTACCCGGTCCTTTTTTTATGCTTCTTTTTGTTCCGCAGTTCCCATTTTTAACTCTTGTAATTTTTCAAGCGACATAAGAACCTGACGAGGTTTACTTCCTTGATATCCAGAAATTACTCCTCTTTCTTCCATTTGGTCGATTATTCTACCTGCCCTTGCATATCCTACTTTAAATCTTCTTTGGATAAATGATGTTGATGCTTGCCCTGTTTCTACAACTACATCTATTGCGTCCATTAAGAATGGATCTGTGTCATCATCAGGATCTCCTGTTTCAGCAGCAAGCTCTTTATCTGATTTATTACTATTTTCTATGCTTTCTAATATATCTTCACTATATGTTGCTTCTCCATTTGATTTTACAAATGATACTATTTTTTCAACTTCTTCATCTGATACAAATGCACCTTGAACTCTTACTGGCTTTGGTGCTCCTGATGGATAAAATAGCATGTCTCCTTTTCCTAATAATTTTTCTGCCCCTACTTGGTCTAGTATTGTTCTTGAGTCTACTTGTGATGATACAGCAAATGCTATTCTTGATGGTATATTTGCTTTTATTATTCCTGTTATTACATCTACTGATGGACGCTGCGTTGCTATTATTAAGTGCATTCCTGCTGCTCTTGCTTTTTGTGCTAATCTACAAATTGAGTCTTCTACTTCTTTTGC
>CAKPGU010000007.1 GCA_934155265.1 uncultured Clostridia bacterium | reverse complement strand
AAATTATTTTCTAAATTTATTTCTTTATTTTTTAATTTTCCATATGAATTTATTTTTATTTTATTTATTTTCAAATAAATCCCTCCAATAATTATTCTAAAATTTCCATTCCTATTTCTAATGCATTTTCTATTATTTCCTCATTATAATTTTTATTTTTTATTTCTTCTAATATTTCTTTTGCAAATAATCCTCTTAATGTATTTTCTTTAGAAATTTCTTCTAAATTATAATTTGGTTTTGTTTTATTTTTTATTTTTATTATTTTTTCATTTAATTCATATTTATATAAATCATATATATTTATTTCAAAATTTCTTTTTCCAATCAATATTATTTTATATAATTTATTTTTTTCTATATTTATTTCATTTATTTTTTCTATTAATTCTTCAATAGAATTTATTTCTGTACAATTTATTTCTTTTTCTACAAATTCAGTTTCGTCTAATTTAATAAATTCTAATTTTTTTTCATTTTTATTTATTTCACCAACTACCATTCCGTGTTCACCTAATTCGTCAAATCCTAATGAAATTGTTGAACCTGGATAAATAATATTTTCATTTTTATTAAAATTATTTTTATGAATATGTCCTAATGCTATATAATCAAATCCTTTTTCTTTTAACATTTTTGTACTCATTGAATTATATTGCATTTCTTCTAAATTAGCTCCATCTAATGTTCCATGAATTATTAATATATTTATTTTCTCTGGATTTTTTATTTTTAAATTTTCAACATTAGAATTTGTACAATAAAAATCATCAAATCCATATCCATATATATCTACATTTTCTAATTCTATTTTTTCTATTTTTGAATTAAATATATGAACATTTTTATTCCATGAAAAATTATTATAATATGAATTTTTTAAAAATGGATCATGATTTCCAGGTGTTATAAATATTTTTGTATTTTCTATTTCTTTAAATAAATTATTTATATATTCTATAGTTGATTTTCTTATATATTTGTGTTCATATAAATCTCCTGCTATAAATAAATATTCTATATTATTTTCTTTTATATATTCTATTACTTTTTTAAATACTTTTCTTTGTTCTAATCTTCTTTGTTCACCTAAATTTCCTTTATCAGTTAAATTAGTAAGTGGTGAGTCAAAATGCATATCTGCTATATGTACAAATTTCATATTTTTCCTCCTTTTCTTGCTTTATAATTTTATACTAATAAAAAAATTTTTTCAAGCTTTTTCGAAACTTTTTTCGGTTTTTTATATATAAAAAATAGAGACTTAAAAAGTCTCCATTTTTAATTATCATCTATTGGCCCAAATAATTCATCAAATTTAGCCTCTAATTCTTTTTGTAAATCATAACTATCTTCTTCATTTTTTATTTTTGGAACCTCGTTTTTTGTTTCCTCAATATTTACATCTTCAAACATATCATCTAAAGATTGTTCTTTAACTTCATTTTCTTCATTTAAATCTAAAGTTTTAGCCGCAACTTTTACTGGTTCTTTTTTCTCTATTTTTTCTTCTTTTTTTGGCTCATCATCAAATAAATCATCTAAAGATTCAACTTTTAAATTTTCAGCTTCTTTTTCTGATTTATCTTCTGTCCAAGGATTATATGGATTAAATTTTCTCCATACTCCTCTATCTAATTCTCCAATATCATTATGACTTATTGCTGTCCTATCAAATGCATTTGACATATCTCTATGTTTAAAATAATAAAATTTATTTGCTTTTACTGGCTTTATTCCTTTTTCAAAAATAATACATAAATCATTATCTAATCTTCTTAATTCGTCAGGAGTCATAAGTGCTCTTGCCATTACTTGGTCTGAATAACTTTGTCCAGTCCTATGATATTGTTTATCTCTACTTACTGAAATACTATCTCTTTCAATTGTTTTCTCACCTAAAGCTTTAGAAAAATATTCAACTGTTTTATATGAGTTACTTCCTAAAAATACATGTGTATCACAGTTACCAATAATTGTTTCATATGATTTTTCATATATTGCTTCCAATTGATCTAAGTTCTGTAGAATAACACTAAATGAAATTTTTCTACTTCTCGATGTTGATATTTTTTTATCAAAATCTGGTATTTTTCCTATATTTGCAAACTCATCTAATATAAAATATGTTGGAACTTTTAATGCTCCTCCATTATCATCTGCATAGTTATATAATTGTTGAATCATTTGTGAGAAGAATATTGTTAATAAGAAATCATATGCAGCATGAGTGTCTGATGATATTACATATACTGCTGTTTTCTTATTTCCTATATCTTCAAATTTTATTGTATCTGTTGATGTTAATTCTGCAATTTCTTTAGAATCGAATTTACCTAATTTTGATTGCAATGTACTTAATATTGAACTATATGTTTTTTCTGGTGCAATTTCAATTGATTTATAATTCATTCTCGCTGGATGGTCATATGGAAGTTTACTTATTAATTCTGTAAGTAAGTTACTTCCTCCATTTGAGTTTGCTGCTCTTACTAACTCCGCACAGCTTGCTAAGTTTTGTTCTTCTTCGGGTCTTGTTGCCATTAAATAATATATTAATGCTTTTAATAACATTTCTGCAGAATCATCCCAGAATGGGTCTGCTCCACCATCTCCTGTTTTTTGGCCTTTTACAATTGTATTTGCAATGACATCTACATCTATTTCTGATGAAATATGCATTAGAGGATTATATCCATCACTATTTTGTGGTTTTACTAAATTTAAAACTTTTATTTCATATCCATTTGCTTTTAAATATCCTGCTGTTTTATCATACAATTCTCCTTTTGGATCTGTAAATACATATGACCCTAAAAGTTGATATGCATTTGGAATTGAATATGATGCTGATTTACCAGAACCTGAACCTCCGACTACTAATACATTGACATTTCCTCTTTTATCTACTGGCAAATAATTATTTTCTGCTAATATAATTCCTTTTTTATTACTTAGAACTGTATATTGTTCTCCATTTTTGCTCCAATCACTTGAACCATGTTCAAAATCTGTATACTCATTTTTTGGTGCTGACCTTGCAACACCTACTATAAAGAAGATTGCAAATATTATTGAAAATCCACCAAGTGTTTTCATATATGCTGACATATATCCATCATTTATTAATTCAGCTAATGCTTTAAATGGATTTTTAATAGCATCTACAAATACTCCTATTGAACCTAGACCGCTATCCTTTGGTGCTGGAATATTTAAAGCTGTTACTATAGGCACAATTAATACTATGGCTATAAATAGCCATAGTATTGCAAAAACTATAAAATATTTTTTATTTCTTCTAATAGCACCTTCTACTTTGTAATTCATTTGTAAAATCACCTTCTCTTTAGTTTAATGTGTTATTTCGTCTTTATTTTTTCTAACTTCATTTTTTCCGCCATTGTAAGCTTTTATTGCTACATAATCTTTTGTTTCTGCAGCAAGTTCTCCGTCTTTTCTTAAAGAATCTATTAAAGATATTTCTGGTTTGCTTTCATTTCTTTTTGCATCCATTTTCTTCTCTAAACTTCTTTTTCCAAAACTAGCATATGTAAATTTTACTTTGTCATCTTTACCTGCTGGTGTTCCAATTTTCTTTCCATTTACTGTGTTATTTACCATAGTAAATTGTCCCTCCTTAAATATTGCCATTATCCTCTCTTACTTCAAAAGCAAAATAAGATTTATATGGCTTTAATTTACATCTTCCCTTTACTTTATTTTCTTTTTCATCAAAATAAAGTCTAGGTTTTAATTCTTCTGTAGTTTCAGGATCTATAACACATATATCTCTTTTCATATTTGGTGTATAGTTAAAATCTTTAAATTCCTGTTCTTCTTCTGAGTATAACGTATTAAACTTAAATGGTGTTGGTGTTTTTGATATTCTTACCTCATCATCAATTAGTATTCCTGAATTTATTACCACATTCTCTTTTCCGAATGATAGTATTACTAATTGATTGCCATTTGGTTGTGGCTCGTCAACATAAAAGGTCTTCCTTGTATTTTCTCCTCTTATCTCTTCTGTAAAGTCTAATCTCTCTACTGTATATTTAGGATATTCTTTAAGAAATTCCTTTTTTGTTTTATTTATTTGATAAATTACTGTGTTTACTCCCTTTGGATCTGTTATACTAAAATGTTTTCCTTGTAACATCTCCATATATTTGCACCTCATTCCTATGATATTTAATCCATAGTTTATCTTATGTATACGAACTCACATAATTCATTATACTTCTTTTTTCCCATATTGTCAATAGTTTTGTCCATTTTCACTATCAAACTCTTCTTGGATTAAATTTCGATATTTCTTTTAATTTTTTAAACATATCTTTTTCTTCATTTGTTAATTTTTCTGGTACTACAATTTTTATTTGTGCAATTAAATTTCCTCTTTCACCTTTTGGATTTTTATATCCTTTTTGGGGTATTCCAATTGTTTCTCCTGATTGTATTCCATTTGGTATATATATTGCTGTTTTAGTATCATCAACAGAGTTAACTTTAGCTTTTGTTCCTAATGCTGCTTCCCATGGTGAAATTGGTACAATTGTATATAAATCGTTACCTTTTAATTTGAATTTTTTTCCATCTTCAATATTTATTTTTATATATAAATCTCCATTTTTTCCGCCATTTTTTCCAGGCTTGCCTTGTCCAATTAAACGTATCTTTTCACCATTTTGTATTCCTTCTGGAATTTTTATTTCTATTGATTTATCTTTTCCTTCTATATCTTTTAATACAAGTTTCTTTTCAGCCCCATAGTATCCATCTTCAATTGATATATTAATTTCAGTATCTATGTTTTCACCTTTTACTGGTGGTACTTGGCTTTGAGCTATTTCTTCTTTTATCTCATTGTTTCCAAAAAACATTCCGAAAAATTCGCCTGCTACCTCTCCTGATGTTTTTCTTTTTACCTTTTTTTGCTTATTTCCTATTTGATAATTCCATGTTCTATCATATTTTCTCTTTAAAGATGGGTTAGATAATATTCTATAAGCCTCATTTATATCTTTTATTTTTTCTTCTGCTAACTTGTTTCCTACATTTACATCTGGATGATATTTTTTTGCTTGTTTTCTATATGCTGATTTTATTTCATCTACTGTTACTTTATTGTTTTCTAAGTTGAGTATCTTATAATAATCTTTAACTCTCATTTGACATCCTCCCAAAAATAATTGGTATTTGCATTATATCAATTTTTTGCCAAAAAATCTATACTTTTTGGCAAATTTCGAAAAATTTCATTCCGTTAGAAGCTTTTACTAAAACAACGTCTCCATTTCTCAATTCTTGGGTTAACTTTTCCACAATTTCTTCATTGTTGTGGAAATAAAATGTCTCGATTTTCTTATTTTTTTGAGCTTCTTCTATAATGTATTTAGAATTTTCTCCAGCACAAATTAAAACATCTATGTCATGACTAGCTACTTCTTTTCCAACATTTCTATGTAACTCTTCTGAATATTCTCCAAGTTCAAACATATCACCTAATACTGCAATTTTTCTTGTTCCCGTATGGTTTGCTAAAAATTCTATGCTTGCTCTCATTGATTCATAGCTTGCATTATATGCATCATTTATAATGATTGCACCATTTTCCAATTTTCTTATGTCCATTCTCTTTTTGGTTAATTCAAATTTTGCTATACCATCTTGTATCTGATTTGTTGCTATCCCCAAAACTCTTCCAACTTCCATAGCACATAATGCATTATATACAAAATGTGTTCCAGCAACAGGAACCTGGATTTCTGTTTTATCTTCATTTGATATTGCTTTAAATTTACTGCTTTCTTCTCCTAATTCAATCTCTTTTGCCATTAATTCACTATTATTTTCAATTCCTATTGTATGAATTTCTAACTTATCTTTGTTTTGTTCATACCAATTATGTAACAAATCATTATCATTATTAATAATTACTCTTGGAATTTTCATTCCTTCTAATATTTCTAGTTTAGCTTTTAAAATATTTTCTCTTGAGCCTAAATTTCCTATATGTGATGTTCCTATATTAGTAATTACGGCTAATGTTGGTTTTGCAATATCTGTTAATAAGCTTATTTCTCCAAAGTGGTTCATTCCCATTTCTACTACCATTGCTTCATGGTCTTTTAATCTTAATATTGTAAATGGTAATCCTATATTATTATTGTTATTCCCTTCAGTCTTTAATGTTTTAAATTTTGTATTTACAACACTTGCAATCATATCCTTTGTGCTTGTTTTCCCTACACTACCAGTAATTGCAACAACTGGTATATCATATAAGCTTCTTTTATATTTAGCAATTTCATATAATGCTTTTAATGTATCTTCTACTTTTACTATTGTTTTATTTGAATATTTTTCCAGTTCATCTTTAGTTATTTCTATTTTTTGGATAATAACCGCTTCAGCTCCATTAGCCAATGCTTGCTTCCAAAAAGCATTTCCATCAAACTTTTCACCTTTTATTCCTATATATATATCACCTTTTTGAATAGTTCTTGTATCTTTTGAAAAATTTTCACATTCTAATTCTTTATTTCCTGTTAATAATGTTCCGCATGTTACTTTTAATATATCTTCAATATTCATATTTACCTCCAAAACAATTTTTTTTATTATATTCTAATTACGCTGTTTTTGCAATACCAAACACAATAAAAACTTGTTCTAAAATTGATAATATCAATTTCAAAACAAGTTTATTCGCATATCTAAAAACTATTGATTTTCAACAGCTTTATTTGCAATTTCGATAGCTTTTGAAACTATACTTCCACATTTTTTTGAAGATACATTTTCCCAACTTCCACCGTCTCTTTTTACTTGATCATAAACACCTAATTCTTTTGCTATTTCTGTTCGTAAGTTTTCAGATATTAATTTGTTGTTTCTAGACATAATAAAGTCTCCTTTCCAAATTTATCTGTTTACGGACCGTTTTTTGAAAAAGTCTATTTACTTTTTCGATATTATTATTTGCAATTTTTCATTTTTTATATTTGAAATTTTTTCTATTCTGTTAATGTTCCATTAGGAGTATTTATAATAATTAATATATCTTCTTCCTCTCCAGTTTCAGCATTAATATATGCAATAAACTCTGTATCATCTACTTTTCCCTTAAATTCATAACAAAACTTTTCGGTCTTCCACTCCGTAGGAATTATTGCTAATCCTTCACTTGTAATTTCTACCTTTGAACTTAATTTTTTTCTTGCATCATCTATTGAAATTTTATTTGTAGGAATGTTTCTAGTATAATGACAATTTAAATATCCAGTAGTTTCTAATCCTATAACTTCTCCATCATCTAAAGCTATTTTAACTTTAATTAAATCTGGATAAATTACCACATCATCTTGTTGATATGCATAATTTACAATTATAAATCCATTTTCTTTTAAATAATATGTTTCTTTCATATTATTAAATCCTTTATTTGCAAGGTATTCTTTTCCTTTTTGTACAGCATCTTGTTCACTTATTTTTTCCTCATTTACTTCTCTATTATAATTTAAAAATACAACATGTCCACCTTTTTTAGAAATAGATATTCCTATTGTTTTATCTTCATTTGTTGTCATTTCAAACCTATATACAGGAATATCGCCATTTTCTACATATCCATTATTTTTTGTTTCTTTAATTTTATCTTTTCCTATAAAATTTTCAGCAATTTGTTTTGCAGATTCTTCATCTATTTCATCACCAGTTAACCCTTTTTTCTCCGAACTTGTTATATGCTCAGAAAATGCACCATCATAAATTAAACCAGTATATTCATGGAAATTTTCTTCTACAACATCAAATGTACTTACTTCTGATATTTGCAAACCTGTAGCTTCACTTGTCAAATCAGACCATTTTAAAGTTCCATTATTTAACTCTTCAGCCATTTCATTTAATGTATTTGATAAATCTGTACTATAATTATGCAATTCTTTTATTTTTTCAATATCTTC
The DNA here is from genome assembly GCA_934155265.1 of uncultured Clostridia bacterium. Lineage (GTDB taxonomy): Bacteria > Bacillota > Clostridia > TANB77 > CAG-508 > CAG-269. The sequence continues at coordinate 68,143 of CAKPGU010000007.1, read as the reverse complement.
ATCTGTTAGTCCTGTACCATCAATATTTTTTCTTGATAATGCATAACTATACTCACTTACCTGATTTAAAAATTTTTCTGTATTTTCTAATTCTTGACTCTCTATTGGTAACATACCTAAATATGCTTGAGCCATATTAGCTTCTCTCCATACATGTGTTAACATCTCCGCGCCATGTTCAGCAGATTTTGAAATCATGGCTTTTGACAAATATGTTTTTACATTTTGAACGTACTCTGTAACTTGATAAAATGCCATATTATAATCGTTTTCTTTTGTTATAGCATATGCAGTTTTTTGACTAAATAAATTAAATCCTAATATAATTGCTACAATCACTGCAATTGCCGTTAAAAAAATCCAAATTTTACTTTTTTGCATTTTGACCTCCTTTTCTTAATATTTTGGTTTTTTTTACAAAAAATATACAATTTATTTTATCTTTATGATAAAATAAACAAAAAACATTTTAGGGGAAATATATATGAAAAAAATAATGATTTTTTATGCTGCATATGGCGGAGGCCATCTATCTGCAGCTCGTTCAATAAAAGAATGTCTTGAAACAAATTATTCAGATGTCGAAACAACTTTAGTTGATTGTATGGAATACGTAAATAAAACATTTAATAAAGTTACAACAAAAGCATATGCAGAAATGGCAAAAAAGGCTCCAAATGCTTGGGGACGCTTATATTGGAAATCGCAAAAAGGTCCAATTGCTCAAATAAGTACTGCATCTAATATAATATTATCAAAAAAATTATATAAATTATTAGACTCATTTAATCCAGACATAATCATTTCAACTCACCCATTTGCATCTCAAATGTGTGCTTATTTAAAAAAGCAAGAAAAATTAAGTGCCAAAATTGCAACAGTAATGACAGATTATGCACCACATGACCAATGGCTTGTATTTAACCAATATGTGGATTACTATTTTGTTTCTCATGAAGGAATGAAACAGCAACTACATTCAAAAGGTATTCCTAATGAAAAAATTTTTGCCACAGGTATTCCGCTTTCAAATAAATTTTTGCTAAAATATGATAAATCACAAATATTAGAAAGCTTTGGATTATCTCCAAACAGAAAAACAGTTCTTTTCTTTGGCGGAGGCGAATTTGGATTAGGAAAAAAACAAACATTTAATATTTTCAAATCATTTGTTGAATCTTATGAAAATATACAAGTTGTAGCAATATCTGGCAAAAATCAGAAAATGAAAAAAGAATTTGAATACCTTGTAAATGATTTAAATAAAAATGATTTTGTAAAAATTTTAGAATATACAGATAAAGTCCCTCAACTTATGAGTATTTCAGACTTGGTTGTTACTAAACCAGGTGGTCTAACCACTACGGAAAGCTTGGCATCCGGTTTACCTATAGTAATTATTAACCCAATTCCAGGTCAAGAAGAAGAAAATGCTGCTTATCTTGAAGAAAATAAAGTTGCAATATGGATAAAAAAAGATGATGATGTAGAAAAAATCTTAGATGACTTATTTTCAAATCCAGATAAAATACAAGAAATGAAAGTTCGTGCTAGACTTATTTCTAAGAAAAATTCTACTAAAGATATTTGTGAAATAGTTTTGCAAAAATAGGGTCGGTCTTTTTTTAGCATTCTTTCGTAGCTGCCAACAATGCTAAATTATCTCCAAGAGATGTTACAAAAGCAGCTAAAACGGCTAACTCGTCTGTATCAAATTGTTCACTTATAACCACAGCCAAAGATGCCGCTAACCCGACTAAATTATAACCATAACAATTATTACAATTAGATTTTAAATCCATAAAAGCCACCTCATTATATGATATGAAGTGGCTTATTTTTTGTGATTATTTTTTATAATTCTCTTCTTCCTTCCAAAGCTTTTGTTAAAGTAATTTCATCTGTATATTCTAAATCTCCACCAACAGGAATTCCATGAGCAATTCTTGTAACTTTTATTCCTAATGGTTTTATTAATTTTGATAAATACATTGCTGTTGCTTCCCCTTCAACTCTAGGATTTGTTGCAAGTATTACTTCTTTTACTGATCCATCCATAAGACGAGATAATAATTCCTTTATTTTTATATCATCAGGACCAATTCCATTCATTGGAGATATAGAACCATGCAAAACATGATAAACGCCTTTAAATTCGTGTGTTCTCTCCATTGCAATAATATCTCTAACATCTTCTACTACACAAATAACTGATGGATCTCTTTTAGGATTTCCACAAATTGGACATGGATCTGTATCTGAAATATTATAACATTTACTGCAATATTTTAAATTCTTTTTTGCATTTATTATAGAAGACACAAACTCATTTGTTTCTTCTTCTGATGCATTTAACATATAAAATGCTAATCTTGCAGCTGTCTTATTTCCTATACTTGGTAATTTTTCAAAGCTCTGTATAAGTTTTTCTATTGATGGTGAATACATTGACATATGTTTTTCTCCTTGTAACTACATTAATCCTGGAATATTATATTTTCCCATAGAAGCTGCTTGAGCATCATCTACTTGTTTGAATGCTTGATTTAAACATGTTACAATTAAGTCTTGTAACATTTCAACATCATCTGGATCTACAACATCTTTTTGTAAAGTTAAGCTTAATATTTCTTTTTGTCCATTTACTTTTGCTGTTACTGCTCCTCCACCTGCTGATGCTTCAAATTCTTTTGCTGCAAGCTCTGTTTGTGATTTTTCTAAATCTGCTTGCATTTTTTTTGCTTCTTTCATTAAATTATTGATGTTCATTCCACCAAATCCTCCCATTCCTGGGAATCCTCCTCTTTTTGACATTTTCTATTCCTCCTTAATTATTCTATTACACCAAATGGTATATCAAATTCATTTGCAAAATTTGATAGTTCTTGTTCTTCTGTCATTTCGCCTTCTACTTGTGGCTTTGTGTCTATATATTTTATTTGCATTGTTTTTCCACATGCAATTGAAACTTGTTTTACTATTTCTGCTTTATTCTCTGGATTTTCCAATACAGTTTTTCCGAATGGTGTTAATCCCTTAGGGAATTCTATTCCAACAGTCATATCATTTACTTCAATAGCATCTGTATTTACTAAATTCGTATATAACATTATTTTTCCATTAGCTTTAAAATTATTTACAACATCTTTCCAATATTGTGCAGGCTTTTTATCTTTTCCAATTCCTGCAATTGCACTTGTTGCATTACTTTTTGGTGCCGTTGTATTAGCTGTTCTTTTAACAGTCTGAGATTGAGCTCTTATCCCCCCACCAGCTCTTAAATAATTTTCTATTTTTTCTAATCTAGCATATACATCTGAATTATCTGAACCTCCATCATTTCCTGTTGGAGAAGTTGATGAAATTTCTTTATCACACAATCTTATAATTCCTGCTTGGAATATAATCAATCTTTGTGTAGAACTTTTCATATCATTTTCAAGTTTTGATAACTCGCTTATCAGCCTTATAGCCCTATCTTTTGAGACTTTTTCAGCTAATGTTTTTAAATTTGAAAAATCATTTTCATTATATATTGTTAATTTTTGACCTGTTTTTACCATTAAAATATCTTTTACATATTTTATAATTTCCCAAAGTAAATTATTTAAGTCTTTTCCTTCGTCTAAGACTTTCGTAATTGATTCCATTGCTTCATCTATATTATATTCAATAATTGCTTCTGTAATGCTATGAATATAAGTAATCTTAGGAATTCCAACTAATTCTTTTATCTTATCTTCATCAATATTATTTTCACCATCTTGTACACATCTTTCCAAAATAGATAGTGCATCTCTCATTGCTCCCTCTGATAATGAGGCTATAATATTTAATGCTTGTGGTGTTATACTTATATTACTCTCTTTGCAAACAATTTCTAATCTTTTTATAATGTCTTCATTTGAAATTCTTTTGAAATCAAATCTTTGACATCTTGAAAGTATTGTTGCTGGCAATTTTTGTGGTTCTGTTGTTGCCAAAATAAATTTTACATGTTCTGGTGGTTCCTCCAATGTTTTTAATAAAGCATTAAAAGCTCCTTGAGATAACATATGTACCTCATCTATGATATATACTCTATATTTTGCTTTTGTTGGTAAAAAATTTACTTCCTCCCTAATAGAACGAATATCTTCTACACTATTATTAGATGCCGCATCCATTTCTACAATATCTGTTAATGAGCCATTTAGTGCAGCCTTACATATTTCACATTCATTACATGGTTCTCCATCTTTAGGATTTAAACAATTTATTGCACGTGCTAAAACTTTAGCAGATGTAGTTTTTCCTGTTCCTCTTCCACCATTAAATAAATATGCATGTCCAACTCTATTAGCCATTATTTGATTTCTTAGCGTTCTTGTTATATGTTCTTGGCCAACCATTTCTGCAAATGTTTGTGGTCTAAATTTTCTATAAAGCGCTGTGTACCCCATAATTTCACATCCTTCATAAAGAAAATGGTGTGATTGTTAATCTCTCTATGGAAAACAACGCCCACATAAAAGTATCTACTTATTGCTGCTTCCTTCCGGACCTGACAAGGTTCATAGGCTTCTATTGAGTTTGTTTTCCATACAGAGGTCAACCCTCATACCATTCATTATTATATACTGTAATTATTAAATTTGCAAGTATTTTTTATTAATTGTATTAATTTTCAATTCTCTTGAAAATTATTCCTTTTAAATCTGTTATATCTTCTCCAATTGTTCCTTTCTCTACAATATCACCTTGAGGAACATCTATACTAATAGGTGCTTGATATTTTCTTCCACCTTTTAAATTGATGAAAATATCAAATGTTAACTTTGTTTTTAAGTCTTCTAAAGATATATTCGTTAATTTTAAAAGTTGGCTATGATCAATTTGTTCATCATTTTCTGACACATATGTTGATAAATTATTGATTGCATATCTAAATGCAACAATTCCTCCCTGATTTGAAATTTTTTCCTCTTTTATATTTGATTCTAATTCTCCTGTATATGTAATTTCATTAATTTCATTTTCTTGTGAATTTATAAACATTCTTTTTTCATCTATTACAGGTTTGTATAGTTTCAATTCTCCTAATGTTTTTTCTTTATTTATATTTATATTTTTTATTTCAACACTATCAATTATTTCTGTTTTTCCATATCCAGAATTTTTTTCTATATAAATATATATATCATTATTTTGGTTAACATTAAAATTCCATTTTTCATTTGCTCCTTCTTTTTCTATTCCTTCTACACTTTCTATTAAAGAAATTTTTGTTATTTTAAATGGCATATTAGATTCGCCTTCAACTTGATATTTTAAAATAAATATTCCGCTAACAAATAATATCACACAAATAATAACAACAATCATCACAACATGAAAAATTTTTTTATTTATATTTCTATACATTTTTTCCTCCGTTAATTTTTTTAGATTTTCTCAATTCTTTGAAAAATCTTTTTAATATATCTTCACAATCTTCCTTCAAAATTCCAGTTTCACTTTCAGGCTTATGATTAAATTTATAATCCTCAAATAAATTTAATACTGAACCAACAGCTCCTGTTTTTTCATCCATTGCCCCTATATATACTTTTTTTATTCTAGAATTAATTATCGCTCCAGCACACATTGTACATGGCTCTAATGTTACATACATTTCACAATCAATCAATCTCCAAGATTTTAATTTTTTACTAGCTTTTTGTATAGCTGTAATTTCAGCATGTTTTGTTGTATCTGTTTTTATTTCTTTTTGATTATGCGCCCTCGCTATTATTTTTCCATCTTTTACAATTATAGCTCCCACAGGAATTTCTAACTTACTGTATGCTTTTTCAGCTTCCTTTAATGCTTGATTCATAAAGTATTCTTCTTGTTCTTCCATTTAATCACTCTCTTTTCCTGTATATTATATGTTTTTTTGTATTTTTTATCAAGTGTTTTTTATATTTACTTGATTTTTTGCATTTTTCTGTTATAATTATACAGTAAGATTTTTATAGTAATATTATAGACTTTACGGAGGTAACAACATGGAAAAAATTATTCTTGCATCAAAATCACCTTATCGGAAAAAATTAATGGACGACATTGGCCTTCCTTATGATATTGTCGTAGGTAATGCTGATGAAACTCCTATTGAATCATTTTCCTTTAGAGAACAACTTAAAGAAATTTCTATGAGAAAAGCTCTTACAGTTTTTGAAATGACAAAACCAGCTGGAAACCGTATTATTATTGCAGCTGAACAAAATATTGTATTTCATGGCGTAATGCTTGGAAAACCACAATCGATTGAAGAAGCACGAGAAAATATTAAAGACATGGAAGGTAGCGATAAAATATACGCATGTACAGGAAACGCTATTCTACATGTAAAAGACAATAAGATCATCAATTGCATTAATGAATGTGATATTGCAAAAATGAGATTAGCTCATTTTCCTGATGAAATTTTATCAGATTATCTTTCCAAAAACTCTCCTTTAACTAAGTGTGGAGGAATTAGCATACTTGACACTCCTACTCTTGAGTTAACAGAAGGAAATATCTCTACAGCTATTGGACTAACAATCGAATATGTTAAAGAAATGTTAACCACTATTTATTAATATTACACCCCCTTATGAAACTTCATAAAGGGGGCTTTATTTTTTATCTACTTATTTCAATTTTTTCTTGCTTTCATCTTTTTGCCTCTTGTACTCTCTTGTAAAACTGGTGTGCCTAGGCGGACTCGAACCACCATCGGTCGCTTAGGAGGCGACTGCTCTATCCTGCTGAGCTATAAGCACATAAAACACATAAGTATTATAATACACATTAATCCAAAAATCAATAATTTTTTCAAGACTTGACACTCATGTTATAATAATTTTATATTAATGAGAAAGGAATTTAAAATGCAACATATATTAAGTAAAATGAGAAAAGCAATAGAAGAATATCAAATGATAGATGAAGGAGACAAAATAGCAGTTTGTTTATCAGGAGGAAAAGATTCAATAACATTATTAAATGGATTAAAAGCTTTACAAAGATTTTATCCAAAGCATTTTGATTTAATAGCAATATCCATAAATCCTGGATTTGAATCTTTTGATACTGAATTATTGCAAAAAAATTGTGATGAAATTGGAGTTCCATTATTTATAGAAAAAAGTGATATAAAAGAAATAGTATTTGATATCAGAAAAGAAAAAAATCCATGTTCTTTGTGCGCTAATTTGCGTAGAGGAATAATAAATTCTGTCGCTCAAAGAGAAGGTTGTAATAAAATAGCATTAGGTCATAATTTAGATGATGTAATTGAAACATTTATAATGAATTTAAAATATGCTGGAAATATTTCAACTTTTGCTCCCAAAAGCTATATGGATAGAAGTGGTATCACTATGATTCGACCATTAATATTATTAACAGAAAAAGATACAAACCATTTTGTAAAAAAATATAATAAATCTATTATGCCTAAAGTTTGTGCTATGGATGAACATACTAAAAGAGAAGATATAAAAGCAGAAATATTTGCTTGGCAAAAAGAAATTCCAACAATAAAAGCTAATTTATTTGGAGCAATATCTAGAAATCTATGGTAAAATGGGTTCGGTCCTTTTTTTCGCATGCGAAGAAAAGGACCGAACCTATTTTTTATTCACCTTTAACTAATTTTACCATATCATCTTTTAATTTTTCTAACTCTTCTGTTGCATTTTCAGCAGATGAACCTTTAACTCCAAAATAAAGTTTTATTTTTGGCTCTGTTCCAGATGGACGAACACAACACCAACAATTATCTTCTAATGCATAATACAATACATTTGATTTTGGCAATCCTGTCTTTCCTTCTTTTCCAGTAACCATATCTTTAACATAATCTCTCTCAACATCTTTAAATGTTAGAACTTTATATTTTCCAATTTTTTCAACATCTTTATTTCTCATTGTAGTCATCATTTCTTTGATTTTTTCAGCACCTTCGGCACCTTCCATTACAATTGAAACTTGATCTTCTTTATAATATCCATATTTTTTGTAAATATTATTCATTTGATCCCATAATGTTATTCCTTGAGCTCTATAATATGCAGCTGCTTCGCACAAAGACATAACTGCTGCAATTCCATCTTTGTCTCTTGCATAATCACCAATTAAACATCCATAACTCTCTTCAAATCCAAATACATAAGTTTTATCATGATTTTCTTCAGCTTTTTTCATAACTGCTCCAATATTTTTGAATCCAGTTAAAACTTCAATACACTCTAATCCATAGTTTGCAGCAATTGCCTTTGCTAAATCTGATGAAACAATTGTTGTTATAAACATACCATCTTTAGGCAAAATTCCTTTTTCTTGCATTTGAGAAATTCTATATTCTGCAATTAATAATGCAGACATATTTCCTGTATATGGCATGTATTCTCCTGTTTTTGTATCTTTAGCATAAATTCCTAATCTATCTGCATCAGGATCTGTTGCTAAAACAACATCTGCATCTACTTTTTTAGCTAACTCTAATGCTAATTCAAATGCCTTTTTATCCTCTGGATTTGGATAATCTACAGTTGGGAAATTTCCATCTGGTTTAGCTTGTTCTGGAACTACATAAACATTTTTAAATCCTAATTCATTTAATAATCTTTCTGCAACCATATTTCCAGTACCATGTAATGGTGTATATACTATTTTTAAATCTTTTCCTTGTTCCCTAACAATTTCTGGATTTAATATCTTACTTTTTAATGTTTCTATATATTTATCATCCATTTCTTTTCCAACAATATTAAATAATCCAGCTTTTATAGCATCTTCTTTATTCATTGTTTTTATTTCTTTAAAATCAGAAATTGCTCTAACTTTATTTATAATATCTTTATCTCTTGGAGCAACAATTTGTGAACCATCGTCCCAATAAACCTTATATCCGTTGTATTTTGGAGGATTGTGACTAGCTGTAATCATAATTCCTGCAGTACATCCTAATTGTCTAACAGCAAATGATAACTCTGGAACTGGTCTTAAACTTTCAAACAAATATGTTTTTATTCCATTTGCATTTAATATTAACGCTGTTTGAAGGCTAAATTCATCTGACATTCTTCTAGAATCATAGCTAATTGCAACACCTTTATCTTGTGTTCCTTGTTCTAATATATAATTTGCTAGCCCTTGTGTAGCTTTTCCTACTGTATATTTATTCATTCTATTTGTTCCCATACCAATTACACCACGTAATCCAGCTGTTCCGAACTCTAATTCTTTATAAAATCTATCTTTTATCTCTTCCTCATCATCTTTAATTGCTAATAACTCTTTTCTTGTTTCTTCATCAAAACTTGGATCTTCACACCATTTTTTATATTCTTCTTTGTAATCCATATTTTTTCTTCCTTTCTTTTTGTATATTATATAAAAATAACCACTGATATATCTACCAGCAGTTATTTATTAAACTTTATAATTTATAGAATTTTCTATATAGCTCTCTTGCGGTTTCTGGACTATCTACTCCAGCTGCATTTTTAACAGGAGCAAATTCCTCTTCTCTATTTACTCTTAAAATAGCCATATCATCTAATTCTCCAAAAGCATCAAATAAGAATGCTTCAAATTTATATGCATTTGGTCCATCTGGTACTACTTTATTTCCATCTTTATCTATATAAGTTGCTTTTTTGAAAGCTGAATGATAAGGTAATGGTTTATTTCCCATTCTTTCTACTGCATCTATATTAAATAAATTGCATAGAATATGTGATTCACCATATACTAATTCACCATTTTCATTTTTAGCTTCTGCCATCTCTTTTGGAATTTCTGTATATTCTACAACAGAAGGTCTTCCATTCTTTTTGCAGAATACTCCTACTTTTTCTTGAGGATTAGCTTTTACTACTGATTTTCCAGCAGCTGTTACATGCTTTTGAATTGCAAGTCCCATTAATATAGGATCAACCATTTTTACTAAACAGTTATCAACTCCTCCTATAAATATCCATTCAACTCCTAATTCTCTCATCTTTTTTGTCATTCCGTTTTTTACAAGAGCTTCATATATTCCACCATGTCCATCTGCAGCTTCTTTTATCAAGCCATTTTCACCAATTAATATTTTTCCTTCTGTATCAACCATTGGTAATTCACCTTGTTTAAAGAAAAATATATTTTTATCTTTTTGATATCCAAAATATCTATTTTTTGCAAAGAAGTTTATAGTATCATCATTATTTTCTTCACTTGTCATTATAAACCAAGGAATTGTAACATCATATTTCTTTCCTTGTTCTTTTAATGAATCACTTAATAATTCAAATAATGATTTATGTGATTCTAGACCAATATCAAAAGTTCCTTTTGGACCACTATGTCCAAGTCTTGTACCTTGTCCTCCAGCCATTGTTACAGCAGCAAGTTTTCCAGCTCTAATAGCTTGCTCACCTGTTTCTTGAAAACTTTTATAATATCCGTTTAAATTTCCTTTATCAAAATATTCTATTGGTGTTATCTGAGAATCTTTAGTATCAAACCCATTTTTAGTATTTCTATATAAACTATTTATCATTTCAAAATCAATATTTTCAATTTGATTTAATAGTTGTTTTTGTTTTACACCATCTAGTCTTTCGTATTCATTTAATAAATGCTCTTGAGAGTATTTTTTTAGTTCTCTTCGAATTGTGTCTAAATTTTCGTCCATATGTTTTTCTCCTTTACTTGCTACAATAAATTATATATATTATTTTGATATATTTTTTGTACTTTATTCAAAATTATCTTTCATTTATTTTTTTTTTATCATTTATTGCATCATCAAATATTCCTAATATTTTATCTCTTATAACGTCTTGTGAATAGTTAGTTTCTGTATCTTCTGCAATTTTTTGATTATCAAACTTAGTTTTTTCTAATACTATTGATTTTATTCCATCACTTATTCCATATATAGTTCTCATATAAGATTCAATATAATTATTTACATCTTCTATTTCTAATCCTAAATTATTTGCTATTTCATTAGAAACTTTTACTTTTTCCTCTTTACTTGCATTCATATATTTAACCATATATTCATCTAATTGATCTTTTTGTGCTTCATCTAATAAAACTGGTCTATCTGGTAGTGGTGGTACTAAAATTCCAAGTGGTGTTACATATGATTTTGTTTTATCAGATATATCTGCATTTTCTCTGTTCAATATCCCAGGAATTCCACCAGCATTAGTTGCTATAACAGGATGTCCACATGCTGTTCCTTCTATTACTACTAGCCCAAACGGTTCATTTCTTGAAGGGATTAATGAAACTGTTGCCAAATTCTGTAATTGGCGTATTTCCGTATGATTTTTTCTGCCCAAGAAGTGTGTATTTTTTAATCCTAATTCATCAGCTTGTTTTCTTAGTTTTTCGTCTAATACACCTGAGCCAACAATTAAAGTTTCTATCTTCTTATTTTTAGAACTCATTTCTTCTTCATAAATCTTAGTTGCATTTAATAAAGCATCAATACCTTTAAAATCTGCAAATTTACCAACAAATAATACCATATTATCATAATCTGCTTGTTCTGCTGGTAATACTTCATCTCTATCTACATTTCTATCCATATAAAATGTTTTTGGATCATATCCATTCTCTAATAAAACAACTCTATCTTTATCTTGTGGGAATAATCTAGAAAATTCCTTTTTCTGGTCTTCTGAAATAACAATTATTCTATTAGATATTTGTGCTGATTTTTCTGCATATCTCATATATAATTGATACTTTGTTTTATCATCATATAATCCCACTAATTGTTCTAAATCTTCTTTATTAGTTCGAATTTCATTATTATCCATTGCTTTTTTTATATCTGCTAAAATTTGTTTTTTATTTTTATATTGTAAATAAATTTCTTCTAATTTTTTTATATTATTAATTAATTGTGTATTATCATTTGTTTGAGCATCATTTTTTAATTTATCAATTTGAGCATTTACCTTTTTTAGTTCTTCGTTTGCTCTTTGATATCCCATCAAATCAGTTCCATGAATAGTAAGCGCAACTGGTTTATCAAATTTAGATAATATACTACTTGTAATCCAATTATGTTGTGTATGAACTATATCAGGATTAAATTGATTTATTTCTTCTCTTATAGCCTTTTCAAAAGCTTGCATATATTCTTCTATCTGCTCTAAGCTTGCATTCCAGAAGTTTGCTGTGCTTTCTGTATGTGTAGTAAACATTAAATAATTAAATTTACATTGATTTTCTATTTTTTCTGGATTCTCTGTTTCCGCAGTAAAAGGAACTACATGGTATCTAACACCTTCTAACTTATCAAAGTCTGTTCTATTATTTCCCGTAATAATAACAACTTGATGACCCTCTTCAACATACGATTTTGCTTGTGTTGTAATTAATGCTCCACTTCCTGCCCCATGTGTAGGAAATGCAGTAACAATTAATATTTTCTTTTTCTTCTCCATATCTCTTATTCCTTCTTTATTATATGTTTTTTTCGATTCTATCATGTATTTTTACTAATTACAACCTTTTTTGACAATTTTTTTAAATATCTTGTATTCCACTAGTATTTAAATTTTTCTCATATCCTTTCAATATTTCCGTAGACTTATCTTGTATTTCTTCAAAATTATAACAATCAACAATTACGCTATTTTCAATTTTTAATTGTTCATTAATATTTTTTATAAATTTACTTTTTCCTACTATTACAATTACTGAATTATTTTCTATATTTCTAATACTATTATTTTTCCAATTAAGATTTAATATTTCATTTTTTCGATTTTCTTTTAAATTTATTTTTGACATTAAAATTCCTAAACTTTTTTCTAAATTAATTTCTGACACTATAAATATTTTTTTATTTTCATCTAATGATTTATTAATATATGGTAATAAAATCATTTCCAGATGAAACTCACTTACATAAAAACAACATAATTTTTCTAATCTTTTGTTTTCAACAATCATATCTTCCCCTCCAATTGTTTACTGGTAAATTTTACCATATTAAAATTTCATTGTCAAGTTTTTTTCCTCCAAATGTATAATTTATTTTTTTTGGCTAATAATTATTTTAAAGATATATTTTTACAAAAATGTTTTTAGGAGGAATTATGAAAACAAAATTCAAAAAAATTATATTATTAACTTTTTTACTATTTGCATATGTATTTTTATCAGCTCAAAGTTATGCAACTGCAATTTCTAATAATTTATCTACTGCAGTATTTAGATTACATGTATTAGCAAATAGCAATAGTGATGAAGACCAAAATTTAAAATTAAAAGTTAGAGATTCATTATTGAACTACATGAACGGATTATGTTCAAATTGTTCAACCAAACAAGAAGCAATTTCTATTGCTAATGAACACAAAGATGATTTTCAAAAAATTGCAGAACAAACAATTAAAGAAAATGGATATGATTACACTGCCAAAATAAATATTGATAATTTTTATTTTCCAACAAAAAATTATGGTGATATTTCTTTACCTGCCGGATATTACGACGCATTAAGAGTAGAAATTGGAGAAGCAAAAGGAAAAAATTGGTGGTGCGTAATGTTTCCTTCTCTTTGCTTTATTGATGTTTCTTCTGGAGTTGTTGATGATAATGCAAAAGAAAATTTACAAGACAATCTTCAAAAAGAATCTTATGATATAATATCAGATTCCAAAAAACCTGATATTAAGTTAAAATTCAAGCTTATAGAAGTTTTTGCAGAAAATAATTTATTTACCATAAGTAAAAATAAGTAGTACTTTTATTTTACTTTCTCCCAAAAAACTGTTGTAATCTTTGAGTTTTTATGATATATTTCTTACGAAAGAAAATTTTAAGGAGGAATACTTTTGGAAAAATTAGTTATCACTGGAAAAACGCCTTTAAAAGGAGAAGTAACAATAAGTGGTGCAAAAAATGCTGCAGTAGCAATTTTACCTGCAACACTTTTAATAGATGGAATTTGTACAATAGAAAATTTACCTAATATAAGCGATGTAAAAAAATCTTGCGAAATATTAGAAGGCCTTGGTGCAAAAATAACATGGAATACAAAAAATGAAATAACAATAGATACAAGAAATATTACAAAAACCGAAGCATCTGAAGAATTAACAAGCAAATTTAGAGCATCTTATTATATAATAGGAAGCATGCTTGGTAGAACCGGAAAAATTTCTGTAGGAATGCCTGGCGGATGTCAACTAGGAGCTAGACCTATTGATCAACATATAAAAGGATTTGAAGCCCTTGGAGCAAAAGTAGACGTTGCTCAAGGAAAAATCTCAGCATCAGCAGAAAAATTAGTTGGAACATCAATCTACATGGATGTTGTTTCAGTTGGAGCTACAATAAATGTAATGCTAGCATCTGTTTTAGCAGAAGGAACAACAATTATAGATAATGCTGCAAGAGAGCCACACATTGTTGATGTTGCAAACTTCTTAAATACAATGGGAGCAGATATTCGTGGTGCAGGAACAGATGTAATCAAAATTAATGGTGTAAAAAAGTTAACTGGAAATAGTACATATTCTATTGTTCCAGATCAAATAGAAGCAGGTACATTTATGCTTGCAGCCGTAGCATCTCAAGGAGATATATTAATAAAAAATTGTATAACAAAACACTTAGAATCACTTACAGCAAAAATACTTGAAATTGGTGGTCATGTTGAAGACTTTGGAGACGAAATAAGAGTTTGGTGTGACCAAAGACCAAATAAAGCAATTATAAAAACACAGCCATATCCTGGTTTTCCAACAGATTTACAACCACAAATGGGAGTAGTTCTATCTATCGCAAATGGTACTAGCAGAATAATTGAAAACATCTGGGAATCAAGATTCCAATATACAGAAGAACTAAATAAGATGGGTGCAAATATTACAGCTCAAGGAAAATCAGCATTTTTTGAAGGTGTTGAACAATTATATGGTTCACCTGTATATTCGTCAGATTTACGTGCTGGTGCAGCCTTAATCATTGCTGGAATAATAGCAGAAGGAAAAACTGAAATATACAATTTAGAGCACATAGACAGAGGATATGAAAATATAGAAGAAAAATTCAGAAATCTAGGTGCAAAAATAGAAAGAGTTACAGAATAACATTAGAAAGAAGAAATACATATGCTAAATTTTTGTAGTTTATATAGTGGAAGCAGTGGAAATAGTTTATTTGTAGAAAGTGAAAATACAAAAATCCTTGTAGACGCAGGTATGAGTTGTAAGAAAATTGAAGAAGCTTTAAATTCTATTGAAGTTAATCCTTCTTCAATTAATGCTATTTTAGTAACTCATGAACATGCAGACCATATAAAGGGATTATCAACAATATCAAGAAAATTTGATATTCCGGTTTTTGCTACAAAAGAAACATTTGATGCAATGCCAAAACAAACAGAAAAAATATCAGAAAAAAACATTAATTTTTTTAACCCAAATGAAAAATTCTTTATAGAGGATTTAGAAGTTTTGCCTTTTAGTATACCTCATGATGCTGCAAATCCTTGCGGATTCAACATAATAAAAGATAATGACACTCAAATAAGTATCGCAACAGATATTGGTCATATGACTAAAGCAATTGTTGATAAATTAGAAGGTAGTAAATTTATATTATTAGAATCTAATTATGATACAGAAGTATTAAAATGTTGTGCTTATCCATTTAAATTAAAATCTAGAATTGCAAGTGAAAATGGACATTTATCTAATACAATGGCCGGAAAAACAATTACATATTTAACAAAAAACGGTAATTTAAAAACTGCAATGCTTGGGCATTTAAGTAAAGAAAGTAATTTTCCTGCTCTTGCCTATCAAACAGTAGTTGACGAATTAATTAGCAATAATGCTAATAATGATTCATTAAGCCTGTCTGTTGCAAGTAGAGATTGTCCAGGTAATTTAATTACTTTATAATTTATATTGGTTTTGTAAAGGAAATAATTTTGATATCATATAATTTTTAGGGGTATTATATTTATTACTAATTAGGATTAGGGGCCTAAACTTAGTGTAATATTTTATCAAAAAATTTAGCAATAATTATTAAGATATAAATCAAGGAAATTATTTATAAATTTTATTTATGGGGAATTATTAATTATTTCCTTTACAAGATTAAAAACTTTATTACAAAAAAATCTTTGAATTAATTTTCTTTCTGTCATTATAGTACACCCATTTTTTTCATATGTCAAGAAAAATCGTTCGACAAAAATCGACCTTACATTCCTATTATTAATTTACAGACAAAAAAAGAAACCACTATTCCTGTAATATCTGCAGCTAGACAAGCTATTATTATTCCTCTTGTATCTTTTATCTTAACACTGCTTGTATATACTGCTATTGTATATAATGTAGTTTCTGTGGAACCCATAATAACAGCTGCTAATATACCAATAAAAGAATCTACTCCATTTTGCTTTATAATATTAGTTGCAATTGCCATAGAGGCACTGCCAGAAATCGGACGTAATATTGCTAACGGAACAATTTCTTTTGGAAATCCTATTAAATTTAATACTGGAGAAATTATCATTGTCGTAAAATCTAATATTCCTGAACTGTTAAGCATTCCTATAGCCAAAAATAATCCAATAAGAGTAGGAAAAATTTTCAAAGTTATTTCAATCCCCTCTGTAGCTCCCTTTAAAAATAAATCAAATATCTCAATCTTTTCTTTAACAGCATATAGAATTATAAATAAAATAGTAATTGGCACAGCCAAAGTAGAAATATAATTTATAACATTCATAAAATTCCTTTCAATTTCTCGTAACTCTAATTATAATTTTAGCAACAAATATCCCAACAAAAGCAGCACCTATTGTAGCAATCCATACTGGAACAATTATTTGAGTAGGATTACTTGAACCTAATGAACTCCTAACAGCAATGACTGTAGTTGGAATTATTTGTAAAGAAGCTGTATTTAGAACAATAAGCATCATCATATTATCAGACAATCTTTCTTTTTCATTATTTTCTTTTTGTAATTCACTCATTGCCTTTAACCCCAATGGAGTAGCTGCATTCCCTAGTCCTAAAATATTAGCAATAATATTCATAATTATATTATTATAAGATTTTGATTCAGAATTTAAATCATAGAAAAATTTTTTTGTTATTTTATTTAATATTTTAGATAATTTTTTTATTATTTCTGTTTTGGATGCAATTTCCATTATTCCACTCCACAAGCAAGTCGCTCCCAGTAATGTTAATGTTAAATTAATAGCACTTTGTGTAGATTCAAAAATAGAATTATTTATTTCTTCAATATTTCCAGAAAATATCGCAAAAATTATTGATATTATTATAAAAATTGGCCATAATATATTTAACATTTCTCCTCCATCTTTACATATATATTATACAAATTGCAAAAATATAACAATATTTTTTACAATATTTTGAAATTTTTATTGACCAATTTTATTATCTATGTTATCATAATAATGAATTGATTATATGTTTAAGGAGGATGAATTATGAAATCAACAGGAATTGTTAGAAAAGTTGATGAACTAGGAAGAGTTGTTATCCCTATAGAAATTAGAAATAAATTTGACATTGCTGAAAAAGATCCTATTGAAATATATGTAGACGGTTCTTCTATTATATTAAAAAAATATGAACCAAATTGTATTTTTTGCGGAAATTCAAAAAATTTAATTTCTTATAAAGATAAATTAGTTTGCACAAAATGTGCTCAAAAATTATCTGATATAGATATGAGTGAAGAAGAATAATAAAAAGGATATCATATGATATCCTTTTTTAAATAAATTTCATATAAATTTCGTTTTTACTTACATTTCTATCTTTAGCTATTTTTTTTATTATTTCTTTTTTATCTAATCCTTGTTTTTCATAATATTTATAATGCTCTTCTAAAGATAAATTATTTAATCCATTTTCTTCTTTATCTTCTACTTTATTTCCTTCTATAATTAAAATCATTTCCCCTTTTAAGTCATCAATTTCTTGTAATAATTCCTCAATATCTTTTCTAATAAATTCCTCATGAATTTTAGTTAATTCTCTTGCTAAAACAATTTTTCTATTTTTTAATATATTTTTTAAATCCAATAAAGTAGTTTTCATTTTGTGTGGTGCTTCATAAATTATAATTGTTTTTTCAGAATTTTCTATTTCATTTAATTTTTCTTTTCTTAATTTTTTATTTAAAGGTAAAAAACCTAAAAAATTAAATTCTTTTGTAGGTAATCCAGAAGCAATTAATGCATTTATCATTGCGCAAGCTCCAGGAATTGGTATTACTGCAATACCTTCTTCTATTGATTTTTTTATTACTTCTTCGCCAGGATCACAAATTCCAGGTGTTCCTGCATCTGAAACTAATGCTATATTTTCACCATTATTTAATTTTTCAATTAATAAATTACTTTTTATATCCTCATTATGCCTATGATAACTAATTAAAGGCTTTGAAATTTCAAAATGATTCAATAGTTTTAAAGTTTGTCTTGTATCTTCTGCAGCAATAACATCAACTTCTCTTAAAACATTTAAAGCTCTTAAAGTTATATCTTCTAAATTTCCTATCGGAGTCGCTACTATATATAATTTTCCACTCATTTTCATTCCTCTCCTTTTTATGCAATAATATTTTAACATAATACTATCATTTTTGCAAATTTTGTGGTATAATAATGCTGTAAATCGTATTAAATCAAAAAAATATATCAGAAAGGAGCATTTACAATGGCATTCCTGCTTTTGATGTTATTATTACTTCCTGAGATAGTTCCAGTTATAGCAGGCCTTGTATGTTTTTTCGTTGTACTTTACCTTCTGGTAAAGTATTGGTACGTTTTAATGATTATACTCATTATTTTTTTCCTAGTAATAATTTTCTTGGGAAAAGATTGAGAAAACAACCTCATCCTAATTTTATATTAGGATGAGGTTTTACAATTTCATTATTATTTGCATATAATATATAAAAAAACAAAAGCGAGTGTGATTTTATGAATCAATTTAATAAATATTTACCTTTTTCTTATAATTATTCTAGATCTAATCCTCCGCCTCCTCCTGCACCACCTCCTCCAAAGCCGCCTAATCCAAAAAAGAAAAAAAATCCTCATAAAAAATTTGATTTTATTGCAATAAAAAAAAATACTTGTAATTCACTAAATGATGTTGAATATTTTTTAAATAATTTTAGTAATTTTATTAAATATATTAAAATATATTACTTATTTAAATAAATTTAATTTTAATGCTATGCTATTAATTTTAATAACATAGTATTTTTTATTAATATATTTAAATTATTATTTTTTAATAAACTAAATAAACCGTTTTTTATTTTATATTAATATTTAATTTTTATTAAATATATTTTTATATATTTTATTTATTATTATATTTAAATTACTTTTATTTTTATTTAATTAATTATTTATAAAATAAAAAAATTTTATTATCTAATTAAATTTTAAATAATGATTTAATTAAATTTATTTTTATTATTTAGAATTTAATAAGGGTAAATTTTTTATTATATTTTTATAACAACCTTTAAATGATTACCAAAAATTATACCAGCTTTAAATTTCAACCTTATTTTGCATACTTATATTTTCTTTAAATATTACAATGAAATTTTTTATTTTACTGTTCAAAATCTTTATAAATAATTTTTTATGTTTCAAATTTGCAAGTCAAATTTTATATTAATTTACAATCATTTTAAATTTATAAATATATCCTAAAGTGCTGTATTTATCAGCATTTACACGTGGATATATAATATTCTTGTTAATTTATATTTAATTAAAATTTTTTCACTTTTTTTATTTTGAACTGTAATTTTTTTCCTGCTCATTTTATTTAATTCATATTAATTTTATAAAATATGTTACCCTACTTTATACAAAATTATATCCACAATATAAAATTCTATATTATTAAATTTTATTATTTTCTAAAAAACATTATTAAAATTTTTTTGCTCTATTAAAATTTAATAAAATTAATTTTTAATATTTAAATTTTTATTTTTTTATAAAATAAATAAATTGTTTTTTATTAATCATTTAAATATTTTTTTATTTTATATTAATAATTATTTTTTATTAAATATATTTTTTTATTTTCATAAATTTTTTAAATAATTTTATTGTTATTTTTTATATTAAAATTTTATTTTTATATATTTTATTTTTAATTATATTTTAATATTATTTATAAAAAATAATATCTGAAATTTTTTTATTTAATTAATTATTTATAAAATAAAAAAATTCAAATTATTATTAATTAAATTTCAAATAATATTTTAATTAAATAGAAAAAATTTATCATTATTAATTAAATTTTAATAGTTCAATTTTTACTATATTTTTATAGCAACATTTAAATCATCACAAAAAAATTATATCAATTTTAATTTTCAACCTTATTTTGCATACTTATATTTTCTTTAAATATTACAATAAAATTTTTTATTTTACTGTTCAAAATTTTTATAAATAATTTTTTATACTTCAAATTTACAAGTCCGATTTTATATTAATTTACAATCATTTTAAATTTATAAGTATATCTTAAATTGCTGTATTTATCAGCATTTACAAGTGGATATATAATATTTTTGTTAATTTATATTTAATTAAATTTTTTTCACTTTTTTATCTTTAACTGTAAGTTTTTTCCTGCTGATTTTATTTAATTCAATTAATCTTATAAAATACGTTACCCTGCTTTATACGAAATTATATCCACAATATAAAATTCTATATTATTAAATTTTATTATTTTCTAAAAAACATTATTAAAATTTTTATGAATTTTTTGCTCTATTAAAATTTAATAAAATTAATTTTTAATATTTAAATTTTTATTTTTTTATAAAATAAATAAATTGTTTTTTATTAATCATTTAAATATTTTTTTATTTTATATTAATAATTATTTTTTATTAAATATATTTTTTTATTTTCATAAATTTTTTAAATAATTTTATTGTTATTTTTTATATTAAAATTTTATTTTTATATATTTTATTTTTAATTATATTTTAATATTATTTATAAAAAATAATATCTGAAATTTTTTTATTTTTATTTAATTAATTATTTATAAAATAAAAAAATTTTATTATTTAGTTAAATTTTAAATAATGATTTAATTAAATTTATTTTTATTATTTAGAATTTAATAAGGTAAAATTTTTTATTTTTTTATAATAGCTTTTAAATGATTACAAAAAATTATATCAATTTTAATTTTCAACCTTATTTTGTATACTTATATTTTCTTTAAATATTGCAATAAAATTTTTTATTTTACTGTTCAAAATTTTTATAAATAATTTTTATACTTCAAATTAGCAAGTCAAATTTTATATTCATTTACAATTATTTTTAATTTATAAGTGTATCTTAAAGTGCTCTATTTATCAGCATTTACACGTGAATATACAATATTCTTATTAATTTATATTTAATTAAATTTTTTTCACTTTTTTTATTTTGAGCTGTAAGTTTTTTCCTGTTAATTTTGTTTAATTCATATAAATCTTATAAAATATATTACCTTGTTTTATGAGAAATTGTGTCTATAATATAAAATTCTATATTATTAAATTTTATTTATTTTTTAAATAAACTTCAGACAAGTTATTATTAACCTCTCCATTAATCAAAAATTTAATTGAATTAATTTCTTTTAAATTTGTTAATGTATTTACAATACTATTTATTATTTTTAATTTATTTTTTTCATCTCCATAATTTAAAAATTCATTTGAAACATTTATTTCTGCACAAGAATTATTTATAGTAATATTATGAACCACTGTTCCTTCTGGAATTAATTTTTTTAAATTACTACTTTGAGGTCCTTTTATTAATAAATTCATTAATTCTTTTTCTGGCTCCTTGATCAAAGTATTGGCATCTACAAGCTTAGTTTCTGCTTCTAACTCACCACTATTAATATTTTCAAAATATAATATAACTTTTGTTTGACGCATTTGTTCATCTGATATTTCTTCTTGTGGTGTATAATCTTGATATTCGTCCTCAGTATTTTTCTGTATACTTATATTTTTATAGGTATATATAACAAGCAAAATTATTAATATAAAGCTAATAACAGCAATATATATTTTTTTATTTTTTTTCATATAATAAAACTCCCCCTTATAAATATTTTTAATATACTATTTCTTGTCTAATCAAATAATATTATTATTAAATAATTTTTAGAACAAAAAAACTAACAAGAAAATTTCTTGCTAGTCAAAAAAATTATTATATTTTTTATTATTCTAAATACTAAATTATTATATTTTTAAATAATTTATTTATATTTCTTTTTACATATATTTTTTCAAAAAATAAAATCATAAATAATACAATTATTATACTTGGTATTGAAATTATTATTTTTACATTATTAAATATTTTTGTAAAATAAGTTAATAATAAAATAATTAAAATTGTTACAACATATTGATATAATTTATTTCCATTATTTTTTAAAGCTGATGCTTCTGAATTCCAATCCAAATTAGGCTTTTTTAAATCAACAATAATCATAAAATATGTATTAATTATATTTATTATCAAACTAATTATAAAAACTATTATTCCATAATAAATTGGAATATTATCTAATTGTAAATATATAGTTACTATTATAGCTATACTTCCAATAATATTCATTATTATTGAAGGAATGCCTTTATAAATAAATTGTTTATATAAATCCACTGGTAAATATTTCATAACAACAGCATTTTTTCCTTCTCTTGATATTGCTGATATTGCCAAATTTCCAAATGTATATAATATTTGTATAATCCCTATCACTATGCAAAGTATTTGTAATTTAAAATTTTCTATTCCAATTTTACTTATTGCATCTTCATCTTTAAATCCCTCAATAATCATCGGAATAAATAATTTTAATAACATTGAAAAAATAAATATTATAAATAAATTTTGAAAAATACATTGAATAAAAAATGTTGGATTTTTTATTATTTTTCTAAATTCATTTTTTATATATGAATTTTTTATTTTATTTTTTTTATATTTATTTTTTTTATATTTATTTTTCATTTTATTTTTTTTACTATTTGCTAAAACTATATTTTTTAATAAATTATTTAAATATAATTTTTTTCCAAAGAAAATAAATATAATAAATAATATAATTTCCAATATTAATAATTTAAACAATTGAAAAATAATATTAAATATATTTATATTATTTAACATATTTATACATGGATTTATAAATATTAAATCATTATTTATTTTTTCTAATTTTGTATTTATTTTTTCTGTATTTATTTTTGCTAAATCCTGAATATTATCCTCTGTAATTTCTTCCGAATTAATTTCAATAATTCCATCATTAAAAGTTGATACTAATATATAATTAATTCCAATTGTCATCACCATTGTTAAAATTGTCACAATTATTATTTGAAATATATCTTTATTTTTTATTAATTTTGATAATTGCATTACAAATAACATTATTATACTAATAAATATTGCTGGAACAATCGGAAATAATATTAATACTAATATCATACTAATAAAATATAATAATGTTTGTTGTACAACAAGTCCATAAAATAATAATGGAATTGCTAAAAATAATAATTCAGAAAAATATATTATAGTAATTAAATTAATAAATTTTGAAATTAATAATTCAATGGGTTTTATTGGTAATGGTAAAATATATTCTAAATCTTTCGAATAATAAAATACATTAGTACATATTAAAATAGTTTGATAAGTAAATATAACTCCCATTATAGGTAAATACACTTTTAAAAATATATCACCTAATCCTCTAGTATCAAGCCAATTTATTACTTTAAAACTAAAATAACTAATTATAAATGCACAAATTATCATTAACCATAATAATATTGATTTTTTATTTATTTTTTTGGTATCTTTATTATAAATATTTAATTTTTGAAAATAATCTTCAATAAATATTTTTGATAATTTTTTTATTTTTTTAATCATTTTTCGTTATCTCCATAAATAATTCTTCTAAAGATTTATTTTCTTTTAATTCTTTTTTCATTTCTTCTAAAGTACCAACAAATAATAATTTTCCTTTATCAATAATTCCTATTTTATCACATAATTTTTCAGCAACATCTAAAATATGAGTTGAAAAAAATACGCATTTATTTTCACTAGTTATTTTTTTCATAATTTGTTTTAATTCATATGTTGATTTTGGATCAAGCCCTGTCATTGGTTCATCAATAATCCAATTTTTAGGACTATGTAATAGTGAACCAATAATTACTATTTTTTGTCTCATTCCATGTGAATAACTTTGAATTGTATTATTTAAAGAATCTTTTATTTCAAATATTTCTGATAATTTTTCTATTTTTTCTTTTCTTTCTTTTTCACTTACTTCATACATGTCTGCTATAAAATTTAAATATTCAATTCCTTTTAATTTTAAAAACATATCTGGATTATCTGGAACATATCCAAAACTCTTTTTTGCTTCTATTGGACTTGATTTTATTGAATAATTATTTATTAATATATCTCCTTCATCAATATCTAATATGCCTGTAATCATTTTTATTGTTGTTGATTTTCCTGCTCCATTTGGACCTAAAAATCCAAATATTTCTCCATCTTTTATTTCTAGATTTAAATCTTTTACTACTTTATCTTTTTTATTATAAGATTTAGATACATTTTTTATTGTTATCATAGCCTGCCTCCTTTTATATATTTTATATTATATATAAAAAAATAGCAAGTTTTCACTTGCTATTTTTATTATTCTACGCTGAATGACATTTCAAATTGTCTATCTTCTTTTAAATTTACAATAAAATCTTTTTGAACTGATTTTGTTGTATCTGTAGAATTTATAATATTTACTGTATAAATATAATAATTTCCTTCTTTTCTATAATTTAAATATTTTACATCATTTTTATTATAAAAATTATTTTTTATATAATTTTCGAATTGTTTTTGTGTTGGAAATTTATTTTGTTTAAAACTTTCTGCCAAACAATTATATGCATAATTATAATCATTTGCATTTACTGCTTCAAAAAATTTATTAATATCATATCCTGCTTTTTCATTATCTGCTGCAGAATTATATTTTTTTATAAATTCAGCTTGATCTATTGTATATGTATCTAATAATATTTTATATTCCCCAGAATCCACATTATTATTTATTACAAAATAATCACCATTATTATCTAAGCAAACATATTGCACATATCCATCGTATTTATATTTTGCATATTTAGATAATTTCATATTATTATATTTAGATTTATTTTTATTTACAAATTCAATAAAATTTTCAATATTTAAAAATCTTTTTTTCTTATATTCCTCATCTAATACAAAATTATATAATACTTCTGGTTCTAAATTTAATAAATTTTTAATCATATTATAATACATTGCAGATGTTTGTACATCTGACATTACCTTTAATTCAAATGTATTATCATTATTTTCTTCTATATTTGTTATTTTTATATAATCATTTGATTTTCCATTTTTAATATTATTACATTCTTCTTCTGTTACTTGTTTAATATTATAAGTAAAATTATTATAATCCAAAGAAATAATATAATATATATTTTTATTATTTTGAATTCCATATACCGCATAAACATTTATATTATCATTTCTTTGAACATATATATCTTTTATAAAAGTATAATTTGCATTTGTTTTATTTATACAAGTTGATAATATGTTCAATGTTGTAGTTGAAGTATCTTTTTCAGAAAGTTCTATATTTTTTTCTTCTTGATAACTAGAATATTCACCACTATCATCATCATTATTTTTTACATTATTTTTATTAATTTGGATAATAACAGTTAATATTATAAAACTAATTATTAGTAAAATTATTAATAAGCTTATAATAATTTTTTTATATTTTTTCACCATTTTTATATTTTTCCTCCATTAATTTAATACTACTCCAACTCCTGATGATCCCATTGTATTTGGTGCATTTTTTCCAGGGCTAAAACTTAATATATAATCTAATGAATACCATCCATTCCATTTGCTACCATGCCAAGGATTTATTACGTATACTTCTCCATTAGAATTTACATCAACTAAAACAATAGCGTGACCTCCTGAAGAACCATAAAATTCTCCTCCTGGGAATGAATTATAAATTACAATAGGAGCATTCTGATTTAAATATGAAATTATTTCTGATTTACTTCTTGATATTTGTTTAATTCCACATCCTGTTGCTCCAGACCCATTCCAAAAATCCATAGGAGTTTTTGTACTACCATATCCTGAATGACAAATTGCTGCTGCTGTTGCAACACATCCTGCATTATGCATTGAACCAGAATATGAATTTTGATAATAACATTTATATTCTTTATCTCCTCTTTTATAAACTCCCCAATAGTGTGAACCTGAATCACCAGATAGACTTCCGTCTCCTCCTGTTCCAGTTCCATCTCCGCCATTGAATGAATTGCCACCATCATTTATTATAATATCTTCTACATCCTTAAAATCTTGTTCATTATAAGCTGAAAAATCCATCGAAGTAACTCCATAATCATTATTAGTAGCCTTATAAAGCATATATTTAGTAATATCTACCAATCCCTCTGTTCTCGAATTATTTTCTAATGCTTCAAATAACCAACTACTCATGCTTGAAATATTATTTCTTACGCCAGTACAATATATATAATATTTAACAAAGTTTGGATCTGAAAAATTTCCTGATTTCATCTCTTGTTCAGTATAATTTTTATCTGTTTTTTCTTTTACACTCGTTGTACCTGAACTATATTTATAACCACTTTTTATTATTATTGTAGTTATAACATGGTCTTTAACTAATGTATAATCTTGCTCTTCGTGAGATACAACTGTATATCCATTAGCTGTATTATTATTGCTTACTGTAGGACCTCTTTTAGCCCCTGATTCTATCCATGTTACAGGATAAGGTGTTACATCATTTACTGTTTTTTGGTATAAATCATTTATTTCTATATTATTATTTGAACTTTCATTACTTATTGATATACCAAATGCATTACCTAAAAATTCTAATGTTATATCTTCTATTTGTTCACCTTCACCAGTAGAAAAATTATGATTTGATTGCAATTCTTTATATGTTCCACCTTGACTTGAAACTGCTGATTTTACTGCATTTACCGTATTAGAACTTATTAATCCATTTCCATCTCTATCGTCAGAATCAAATATTGCCAATAGTTTTCCTCTAAATTGCTTTATATTTTGTGTTGGATAAGAATTATTCATTTGGTCAAAAAATTCTTTGCTTAATGTAACATTAAAGTTTCCACCAGTTGTAACAGTTTCATTTTGTTTTGCTGTTTCATAATAAGATGAATAATCTCCTAAAAATTCTAATCCTGACAATCCATCTCCATCTGCTGGAGCCCATATAGCTGCAGTTGACACTGAATTATTACTCAAATAATCTGAAACTACTCTTCCACCCATACTATGTCCAACAAGCCCTATTTTACCTGAATCAATAGAATAATTTGATTTCATATAATTAATTGCTGACGTCATATCTGACTTCATGTTTTCTAATGTATATTTCGTCATATCTTCATTACTATCTTGACATCCAGAAAAAGTTATTGTTACTGCTGCTACACCATTTTGAGCTAGTTTATTGCCTAATTCGTTAAAATGGCCTCCATTATCTCCATCTCCATTTCTAGTTCCTGTAAAACCATGACACATCAAAACTAATGGCATATTAGATTGTGTTCCTTCTGGAATAAAAATAGTAGCTTTTATATTTGTCCTATTTCCAGGAATTTCAATATCCTGTTTTTTTACACCAACTGTAGTTGTTGTGCTATCATCAAATGATACAGAATCTTTTCCTTCTTCACCTTTATATTCTAATCTTTCAACTCCATCAACTTTATAAGTTAAATTCCAAACATCAGCATATGTAAGTCTATATCTTATTTTATTTGTCTCTGTTACAATATTTGTATGATTCTTTTTGTCTTCATATCTAACTGAATCCCATTCTCTTGTTGAAGTTCCTAAATGTCTTGTCTTAATTTCTATTTCTCTTGCTATTTCCTGCGTATAATATTGATATCCATCTGATACTTCTTTATAATGTGTTCTATATCCATTTGTAAGTTCATCAACAACGTCATTTTCAACAGCAGTTAATTCATCATATAATGTTGCTTCGATTGAACTATTTAATGTTAAATCCGTAAGTTTTCTAACAAATTCTGTATCATCACCCATTACCATCCATGTCCATAAATAGTCAAATGGCATTGTATACTGTGATGTTGAATCCTTATAATTTACTTTTGAAGGTACTATTGTATATTGTACATCTGTTGTTGGATATCCATTATCATATACATATCCATCTCTATTTCCATCTGCATCTGTAAAGTTCTCAATAGTTGTAGTTACTTTACTCCAATTTGCAACAATTAAATTTCCTGAAGCATCTATTGAAAAATATTGTAATGCTGCTTTTTGAATTTCTACATCGTCATTATTTATAAGCCACATTAATGTTCCTGGTGCTGGTTCTAATGCATTTCCTAAAGGAATATATTCCAATGTTATTGCAGTTCCATCTGATGGAAGATATTCATTACTTAATTTTATAATTTCACTGTTACTAATATTTTGATTATATTCTCCACTGATTTTAGTTTTTATATTATTTTTTTCCATGCATTTTTCTATTTCATCAACAATTACACTATATTCACTACCATCATTAATTTTATCTCGTAAATCTAACACTTGATTAGTATTAAATCCTGCTTCTTCCATAAAAACCTTTTTTATGGCATCATACTCATTAGACTCATACTTCTTTAACTCACCATTTGAATCTCTATAATGTGTAGGAATTATTACTATATAATTATCTGGATCTGTAGCCATATTTATAAGTGACCAACAATCTTCTACAATATTTTTTACTAAACCTGTATTTTTATAATTTATATATGAATTACCATTTCCTATCCAAATTATTGGAAATGCTGATTTATATCCTGATTGTGTTTTTAAAGAAATTATACTATCTTTAGATATTTTAATTTCTTCACCTTCTGTTTTTCTTTTAAATACATATGTTCCAGAATCTTCTTTATATGTTAATTCACCATCAACACCATTTATAGTACATTCTAATTTCTTTTTCTCATCACTTCCATCAAATGTTTTAAATGGCGTTTGTGTCATTATATTATCATCTTTTTTTAATGAAACTGATATTGTAACTTCAGAACCTAATTCTTTTCCTATTGTAACATCCTCTTCATTTGTTGTTACTAAAGTATATTTATCAACTCCTGCCAATAAAGCAATTTCCTGTGAAGTTACTCCTTCAAATCCTAGGTTATATACATTTTTTTGTAACTTTTCTGCAAGTAACGCTGGATAATTATTAGAAGAATCTTCTGCATCTCCTAATGTAAATTCATCGCCCCAACAAACAATACCACCATTTAATTCAATTGATGTATCTTCAGATTTTTTAATACTTGCTACTTTTCTTATTGTTGGTTCTGATAGTACCCTTTTAAATCTAATTACTCCTTGTACTTCATCAGAATCCACTTTATTATTCATATTAGAAACAGTTCTTAAATCAGGATATTGGGTTATAAGTTCTGCTCTTATCATGTCTTTGAGCAATTCCTTTTTTTCTTCTTCCGTTCCAGTAATATAATTTAATTTTCTTCTTCCTTCTTCTGATTTAGAAAATTCTTCATATAATTCATTAACTTTATCATCTAAATTTATATTAAACTTATAATCTCCATTTCCTTTTGAAACAATATTTCCAACAGACACTTGAGAAGATATCTCATTTTCAACACGAGCATTCATGTTGTTGTTATTACCACCAAAATTCAATCCGCCTAAACCTGAAGAATGATTTGAATTTGAAGAATCAATCAGTTTTAAGACATAACTTGAACTAGCTAAAAATATTAATAAAACTATTATTATAAATATTCCTATTATCCACTTTATATTGCTTTTTAAGAATCCCATTATTGCATTTTTCATTATTTTATTTTTTGCACCTCCTATCTTCTTTAAAATGTTACTTCGTATTTTATTCCTTCATTATAATTATTTGGATTTTTTATATATTTATCATAATCTAAAATTAAATTAGCAAAAACTAATTTTTTAATTTTTCTACTAGCTCTATATGTATTTGTATATTTTATAGCATATTCCACTGTAGAGCCAGGTCTAATTTTTAAAGTACTATATATAATTTCTCCACTTGCTGCGTTATATTTTAACCCCTTTGAATCTTCTATATATATTGTTGATGTTTTTTCACCATCATCTAGATATATTGTTTTATCTGAATTATTTGTTACTCTAATATTATAATCTTCGTATTCCGCAAATGTATCTCTACTTATTACTTCTATTTTTACATTACTTTGAGTATTTACTGCATTAATTTTATTTCTTCCAATATAATTATTTATATTTAATTTTTCTTCATTATTTTCTTCTACTATTGTCATATAATCTTGTATAGACATATCATTACTTGTTTTTCCTGTTGCTAATGGATCTTCTGTTATTCTTACTTTATAAGTATTACCATTCCAATTCTCTGTTGTATATGTTTTGTATGTATTAAATATTTTATCACAATATGTTTTTTTAAATATTTCATATGTTGTAAATAAATTATTTTTACAATCTGTTGAAACTAATTTATATGCATCTTCAAATTTTTTGCTATTACACAAATTTAAAAATTCATCAATTATTTTTATATCATTTTTTAATTTATTTTCACTTACTGTTCCTGTACCTAAAACTGATTTATCTGTTGTTAAAGATGTATTTTCTGTTATATTAGTACTTATATTATTTGAAACAGTATTTGTCTTATTAGTATTTTTTCTTCCTACAAAATAATTTAATACTTGTATTATTACCAAAATGAAGGCTACAATGAGTATGCCCCTCCATATCTTGGTTTTATTAGCATAATAATATCTTCTTAAATTACCCATTATAGCCTCCATTATTTAATTTTTTATAGTGTTCTCAAATTATCTTTTGTTTTTCCAAAATCAGTTAATCTTGATATTATTTGATTTGCTGCATTTTCAGCATCTTTTTCATTACTTACACCGTGATTTTGAGCATATTTTATATATTTTTTCTTTAAGTCATCTCCTTCACGAGTTCCCTCTATTTTATCTGGTCTCTTTGATAAACTTTTAGATGCTCTTGCTATATTTTTTGCAAATTCTTTATCCCAATTTTTCTCTTCAACCATTTTGATTATTGTACTTACATCGTCCATATCAGTAATGCCCTCTTCCATACAATCTCTATAGCTTTCAAGTTTTTTCTCTGCTTCATCATAATTTTTTAAGTTTAAATTTTCCTGTATAGTTTTTACATTATCTGAATTTTTAACAATTTTATCTACATTTTTCTTCAATTTTGCTGCTTTATATTCTTCTGGTGTATCATATTGATTTTTTTCAATTTCCTCACCTATTTTTTTAGCATCCTTCTCTGACACAGGATCACCTTTTCTTGCACCTACTGCATATCCAGCTACAGCTGCTGTTGATGCATTCTGACCAACTTTTCCAATATCACCAGATGCAATTCCTATAGATGCTCCGACAATTGCAGCACCTGCTCCTACAAATCCACCTCTTAACGTTCTTCCTATTGTTGAAATTCCTCTTCCTCTATAATTTCTAATAGCTCTATTCATGCTTGCTTCAAGATAATATTTAGATGATTTTCCTAATCCTTTAGCAACACCTTTAATTTTAGTCTTTATAGGATGTTTAGCTCGCTCTTCTTTCAACTTCTTTAGCTTATCCGCTTTTAATTTCTCTGCTTTTGCAATAGCTTCTTTTTCATTCTTTTTCTCTATTGATTTCTTTATCTGTTCTGCCATAGCCTTTTTTCTTGCTTCTTCAGCAGCTTCAGCTGCTTTTCTTTGTCTTTCTTCCTCCATTTTTCTCTCTGTCTCAGGAGTATATATTAATTTTCCATTTGGTTTGTCCTCAGGATTCTCTCCTGAAAAAATTAATCTTCTCTTATTTTCCTTTGCATCCTCTTTCTTATCAAATGAATCATCAGGTGGTAAAACTGGTTTTTTAGTAGGATCTTTATCATCTGTTTTTCCAGCCCCTGCACCTAATTCTACTCCATCCATTAAATCTCCTGTTGAATTTAAGCTGTAATCTTTATTTTCATCTTCTGAATTTTTTTCACCACCTAAATTATGATCATGTCTTGGTGGACGAGGTCTTAATAATCTATTTAATCCAGACATCATTAGAGCAGCTCCTGCTGCTCCTCCAAGAGCTCCTGGAGTTTGTGCTTTCTCAAATCCAAAGAATCTACGTAATAATTTTTCTGCTGGCATCATAAAGCCTAATGCTACTAGTGTATAAATTATATTTGTTTCTGCCAATTCGCAAGCACTAGATATTAAAATTGTATATAACAATAGATGTACCGGCTGTAACAATAAATTAAATATATATTCTTTAAACCACATATCAAAAGCTTGAGCTTTTCCATCATTTATTTTATCTATTGGATATGTCATTGCTACCATTGGAGCAATAATTGTTAAAAATGCAATATATACTAACCTTCTAAGATATGTAAATAAGAAAAATATTGTATAAAACCATAATACTAAAAATGCCATTCCATATCCTATAAATAGCATACCCGCATCACTATGTTGAGCCGCCTCTAATCTGATTAATCCCATATAATTAGTTGGCCAATTAATATGACCTTCTCCATTTTCATATCCAGCAAAAATATCTGGATGTTCCGATATCATAGTCTTTCCAACATCATCTTCTTCTAATGCTCTTTTTATATCTCCGTCTTTATCAAGTATTACCCCAATTTGAGCTCCAACTTTATTAGCTGATTTAAAAACTTCAATAATCGATTCATTAATATTATTAGCAAAAACCATTATATAATGCATAACAAATATTAAAGTCATTGCAACGACCCAGTCTGTTAGCATATTCTTATATTTAGATTTTTCACTTGCTATACTTGAAGTCATTATTCTAATTCCTATATATACAAGAATTATTAACATCACTACAATTGCAATAGTTCTTAGCGCATAATACCATTTAGATATTGTTGGTTTTAGAGTATTTCCAATATCAATAAGTCCTAGTGCTTTTGAGTAAACAGCAACTTCATATGTTCCGTGACCAATACCATTATAAGTATTAGTTGAAATTACTAAACTAAATTTTGCTATATATGGTACTCCCCCTTCATCCACCGCTGTTCCTATCTCTTCTGCACTTATATTTTTATCTTGATTATAATGTCCACCTGTATATACTCCTACATCAAATGATCCATCAAATCCATATTTACTTAAGAAATCATTTATTTCCGAATTTAATGTTTCATCAGTACTTCTAGGTCCAATAATTCCTGACTTTGAATCTACCATTTTTGTCATTTCTGATACATCTGCATCGCTAATATTAGAACTTTCAGCTGTTCCAGAGTCAAAAAAGTTTACATCCAACATAGGAATATCCCCTGCAAAAATTTCTTCTGGGCTTATCCTATATAAAGGCAAAACCGCTTGGTCTCCAAAAAATGTCCTATTAAAAAATGCACCACCAGCTAAACCTGCAATGGCTCCCTCTCCAACAGCAGTTACAACAATAGTTCCTATTGCTGCTGCTGATAAACCAACAGAAAGATCTACTCCTACTTTTGCTACAAGCGCAGAAACAATAGTTGGAAGAGCAACACCTAAAGCAATAGCAACAGCAGCCACAACAACAGCTATAATTACTCCTGCTACTACTGTAAAAATTGTAGACAAAATGCCTTTACTTAAATCCAGTACTATTAATGAAGGTGAATCAAATAATGCTTTTTGCACTACATCAAATATTCCATCAGCAATAGTTAATATCAAGTCCATTACTGGTCTTAACAAAGTTCCACCTAAATCGGCTGCATAAACCTTATTACTAGGAATTAAACAAGAAAATATTATTAATATACTTATTACTATAACTAACTTTCCAATTATACCTTTATTGGTAAAAATTTTCATTTTTTTCTCCTTACTCTTCATTTATTCTTGCTGTTCTATTTTTAATTAACTTATTCAAGTTTGTCTCCACAAACTCAAACTCTTTTTGTGTAGGTGTTATTTGTATAATAGCAGATTCAGGTCCAACCTTTAACAACCCTTCACCCTTACCACAAGTAACCAAAAATCCAGCTTCTCCTTCACTTAACTTAAATACTTCTTTTAAATATTGTATTTCAGATTTATCTTGTGCTAAAAATAATTTTGTATCAGAAGATGTAAGAACAGCTTGAGCTTCAGGTTTTTCATAGAAATCTTGGAATCTTTGAGAAACTACTGCTAAAGAAACATTTCTTTTTCTAGCACGTCTAGCCATTGTATTTAAGAAATCTACAGCTTCTGGGTATGGTAGTAACATCCATGCCTCATCGACAATTACCCTTTTCTTTGTAGCTTTACTTCTATCTTCACTATTTTTCTTAACAAATTTTTCCCATATCCAAGTTAAAAGAATCTGTTGTGCAAGTGGTCTTGCAAATTTTTCTTCCAATTGAGATATGTCCAAATTTATAAATGGTGCTCCTTCTAATAATTCAAATGTAGATTGTCCATCAAAATAAGCCATTTGACCATTATATTCTCTTATGTATTGTTTCATTACTTTTAATAAATAACTATAATGGAATCTATAGTCATCATTCATATTCTCTTGTGCTTTTGCTTGAATCCTTCTATACCAAGAACCTATTGTCGGCATTTTCTTTTTATCCCTATATAATTTGTCCCCTCTGTTAAAATTAGTTGTAGCTTCATATAAACTATTAGGGTCACTTGTTATTCCTCTTGCAGCATATTCTTCTGCTACAGATTCTGCTATAATTTGTTTTGTTAACTCATTTACTTCTGTACTTCTTGTACTACCTCTAGCCATTGTTAATAAAGCTTGTGTTACATCTTCTACTTTATTTTCAATATTTAGAACTAATCTTTCTCTTCCTGTTATTTCATCTTTAGCTGTTTCTGTTTCAACATCAAATAAGTTAATAACTGTTTTGGATGTTGGACTTAAAACAACATTTATTCCACCTAATGATTCAGCAACTATTTGATATTCACCCTCAGCATCAAGTGCTAAACTTTCAATTCCCATTAGTAATGAAGATCTACTTATCAATGTTTTCATCGTTACAGATTTACCAGCACCAGATTTTGCAAATATAACCATATTATAATTTGTAAGTGAATTATGAAAATTATCAAATAATATTGGTGTTCCTGTTTGTTTATTAAATCCTAAAGGAATTCCTGTTGAATGTCCTACCTCTGATGTAACAAATGGAAATATTGTTGACATTGAACGTCTATCAAAAGTATGAGTTTTATTAATCTTATTTTCCATTAATGGTAAATTAGATTTAAAAGCCTCTTCTTGCATTGCCCATGCTGTTTTTACTCCAACCAATGATTTTGACATTTCTGTTGATAACAATTTTGTTAATCTATCTAAATCATCTAAATTATATGTAAAGATTGTTGAAATAACAGATGCTTCATATAATTTATTAAATCCTGCTGCAATTTCATCTCTTAATTGTTCTGCTTCAAATCTTTTTTGTGTTAAATTACTTTCTCTGTTTATATTTCCTCTATCAGCTGCAACAATTCTTTCTGTTTCAAGTTCATTAATTATTCTGTTTAATTCGTTTTGTGACTTAGCTTCTTGAACTGGATTTATATATATTGATGTATTTATATCTCCGAAGAAATACATATCCCTAAATAATTCTGGGAATGTACACATTCTTGGTAATGTTGAAACAAAGAAGCTTCTTGCATATTTCTTTACACTAGAAATTATTTCTAAGTGATCAATATCTGATGCATCTATTCCAGAAGGAGCTATTAATTCTTTTATAGTTTGTTTTCTTAATAATTGTGAATCTTCATTAATTGGTTGCATTTCTCTTTCTTCCTCTTGTTGTCTTTTTTTGGCCATTTTCATTACCTCCTTCTTTTGTATTTGATTTTTGAGTTAATTCTTCTGTTACTTTTTCTATTGCTCTATTAACAACATCATTTCCTATATATTCTTCATTTTCTGCTATTATCATTTTGGCCATCTGCCCAATTAACTCATCTATATGATTTTCTTTATCTTCAATTTCTTGTTCTATTTCAGACTTAGCTTCATTAACTTTTTCTTTTGCTTTTTGTATTGCTTTTTCTTCTATCTCATTATCAATCTCTTTCATTTTCTTTTTCAACACATCTGGTGCTGTTGAATACATTTCATTAAATCCTGCCTGTATAGCCTTGTCTAATCCAAATGTTTCTGCATCTTCTCTGTTATATGCCATATACAATAATTCAATTAATTCATTTGATCTTAATATTTTTCCTCTAACCCCACAGGTTGATATTGATCTTATTAATGATTGTGATCTAGTATATAATTCTGAAAAAGCAATTCCTTCTACTTCTATTGCATCTAAATTTTCATTTCCAGCTTCTGCAGAGTAATATGGAACTATAATATAATACCTTTTATTCAAAATATTTTTATTTAAGCTCATTCTCTCTGTATCTTGTAAAACTGATTTTCCATATTCATATAAATTAGACTGTTTTGTAAGTTCATAATATGCTTTCTGCAATTGTTCATCTGTGTATTCACCCGATTCTTTCATGTCATCATATTGCATTTGCATTTTTCTAAGTTTATTTTCTACATCTTTTACTCTTTGTCTGTATACTTGTAAACTGTTTTCTAGATTAACAGATCTTGTTTGTACATAAATTTGAATTTGATATCTTAATGTATTTAAAAATTGTACGAATCCTTCTTCAACACCTGTTTTTTCTACATTTGACATTAAATCATAGTTAATTCCTTGACATTCTATTACCATTAAATATCTTTTGCCTTTTCTTTGAATTATCATATTATCTTTAACAGTATCAAATTCCATAAAATTAAATATAGATTGCTTGTCTTGTTGAGGAACACTTTTGCTTTGCCTTCCAGCATTTTCTTTTTCTCTTTTGGCATTGTTTTCTTTAAAATGTAAATATACTAAAAATCCTATCAAGGCAAATATAGCTATTATTATAGGAATCAATATATATGTAAGTGTTTGTATTAATTGTGTTGTTGCTTCACTATTCATTTTCATTTTCCTCCTTTGTATAAACATAAAGTTTCTTTGTTTTCTTTTTAAACATAATATACCTTTTTATAACATCGTCTATGTCTTCTCCTCCAGTTTTTCTTGTTATTTCTAATCCATTTGTTTCTGGAACTTTAAACATTCCAATTGCATAACCAATTACTGCAAATATTATTGTAATAACAATCCCAACCATAGTCAAACCAATTGCACTAAAAATCAAATAAAATATTAGTCCAATTGCTCCTGCAACAGCAGTATAAATAATAGATTTGGTAGAAAATATAAATAGTATTCTTCCTTCTCCTTTTACATTTCTTGGTACATTATATGTTCCCATAACTTTCCTCCTTAGTTTGTATATAATCATTCTATTATATTATATCAAAAAAAATCGATAAATGGAAGCATTTATCGACTTTTTTTGATTTTTTTTTTAACTTTTCTTTTTAGTTTGGTTTTACTAAGCTATATACTGTGTTTGCTATTGTTGGAGCTAAGAAAATTAATACAGCACCAACTAAGTAAGGAATCATTGTTTTCTTGTATTCAGCTTTTTCTTCAGCACTACCCATCATATATTTAATACCAAGTACTACTAATATTATTACTGATAATACAACACCTACTGTTTGTAAAATCCCTAATATTCTTCCACCCAAATCTTGTATATCTGTTGAAGTTGGTTCTTTAGCTACAACTCCATTTGGTGTAAGAGCAAATATTGCAGATGTTCCTAATGATACTACTAACAATAATGTTGCTACAAATGTTAATATTTTCATAGTTTTTGTACTCATGTTTTTTCCTCCTTTTATATTTATTTTATTTATAAACTCTGGTTTTCCAGAATGTAAATAACTTAATTATTTTATATTTGTGAGAATACTGTCACTGCAAGTTTCCATATTGCAAATGCTCCAAATATTACTACACATCCTATTCCATAAGGCATTAGTGCTTCTTTTGCTTTTGTTTGTTGTTCTATACTTCCCCACATAATTTTTATTCCAAGCATTGCCCCTACTAATACAGATAATATTACTCCTATCCCTAATAAAATATTATATATTAAATTAGATGAATCTCTTAATTGTCCTGGATTTATTACACTATCTTGTGATTTTCCTTCATCTATAAAATTTTGACCTGCATGTAATATGTCTGTTAACGGAAGTGCATACGAAATATTTGGTTTAATCACTACTCCTAATAAAATTATAATTATTATTATTTTTAATACTATACTAATTGTTTTGTGATTCATCCTATCACTTCCTCTCTATATTGATGTAGATAGACCTGTTGTTAATCTATATAATATGTTTGGTATTGTTGTTGCTGAAAAAAGTAATAATGCTCCTAACATGTAATATATCATAGTTTTCTTATATTCTGCTTTTTCTTCTATACTTCCTAACATATATTTTATACCTATTATAACTAATGTTATTATTGAAACTACTATTCCTATAGTATTAATATATCCTAAAATTTTTCCAGCTTTTTCTTGTACTTCTGGTTCTTCTGGACTCAACGTCTTTGGATGATAATAGTTTGGGTTTTCAGAAGGATCTGAATTATTTTTTGTTCTTTCTTGTGCCTCATTTTTCAATCTTTCATCTCTTTCTGTTAAATCATCATCATATCTAGCTTCTACTATATAATCAAAATTAAATATAATTGTAAAAATCATCATTAAAATTATGAACATTTTTATTTTATGGCTATTTTTCATACCATCACCTAACTTTCTTATCATTAGACTTTACAAACTACTTCTATTTAATTATATAACATTTTCTATTTACTTGCAAGTTTTTTTGCAAATTTTCGGCAATTTTTTCCTATTTTCATTATTTTATACAAATTCAATTAAATATTTTCAATTATAATTCTCTTTATTTGCATAATTTTTTTATCAATTAAAATATAAAAAAAGATATAAAGAACTAATTCCTTATATCTCTTGGCGTAGGTGAGAGGGTTCGAACCTCCGCGCCGATCGCTCGACCTAGCAGTTTAGCAAACTGCCCCCTTCACCACTTGGGTACACCTACAATTATATTATATTAAGAAAAGTTAGATATTTATAATCTATCTAACTTTTACTTTGGCGGAGAGGGTGGGATTCGAACCCACGGTACGCTACAAACGCACGCCAATTTTCAAGACTGGTGCCATAAACCAACTCGACCACCTCTCCATATCTATAGACAAATGTCTAGCGACAGTACTTATATTAACACAAGTTACTGTCGCTTGTCAATAGTTTTTTATTAATTTTTTAGAATTTTATTCACCTTTAATTAAATTCAACATTCTCTCCAAATCATCATTATTATGATACTCAATAATAATTCTTCCTTTTCTCTTTCCTTGATCTAATTTTACCTTTGTTCCGAAGAAACCTTGGAATCTATCTTCAATATCTTCATATAAATATTTATATTTAGGATCTAATTTCTTTTCTTTTTTTGTTGTTCTATTTTTGCTTTCAGCTTGTCTTACAGATTCTCCTCTTTCTATCATTCTAATAGCTGCTTCATATTGTCTTTTTGGATCACTTATTCCTGCTAATGCTTTACAATGTCCCTCTGACAATTTTCCTTGTTTTACTAATTCCAAAACATCTGGTGTTAAATACAATACTCTAACTGTATTTGAAACACTACTTCTGCTCTTTCCTATTTTTTTAGCGACTTGCTCTTGAGTTAATCCGTATTTGTCCATTAATTGACGTATTCCTAAAGCTTTTTCATATGGGTTTAAATCTTCTCTTTGTATATTTTCTATTAATGCTATTTCTTTATTTGTTTGTTCATCATCATCTCTTATTATTGCTGGAATCTCTTCTAATTCAGCAATTTTAGCAGCTCTCCATCTTCTCTCACCTGCAACAATTGCATAATATCCATCTTTTCTTGATACTACAATTGGTTGAATTATTCCATATGTTTTTATTGATTCTGCTAATTCTTCTAAAGCTTCTTGGTTAAAAACTTTTCTTGGTTGATCTCTATTTGGTTCAACTTCTGTTATTTTTAAAGTTTTTAAATTTTGTCCGTCTACTTCTTTACTTTCAGGCTCTTCTACTTTTGTTTCTTCTACTACTAGTGGTGATGCACCAAATAAAGCATCCAAACCTTTTCCTAAACCTGTCATTTTTGGTTTTGCCATGATTTTTCCCCCTATCTATATCTAATTAATTTATATTATTTGCATTATTTTTTAGCAATTCCTTTGCGAATTTTTCATAAGCTTTTGCTCCTTTAGATCTAGGATCATATAATGAAATTGGCATTCCATAACTTGGTGCTTCACTTAGTCTAACATTTCTTGGAATTACTGTTTTATAAACTTTTTCTTCAAAATATTTTTTTACTTCTTTAACAACTTGGTTTGAAAGGTTTGTTCTGGCATCATACATTGTAAGTAATGCACCTTCTATTTCTAAGTTTTTGTTTAAATGTTTTTTTACTAAATTTACAGTATTTAACAATTGTCCTAATCCTTCAAGTGCGAAATATTCGCATTGTACAGGTATTAATACACTATCTGACGCTGTAAATGCATTTAATGTAATTAGCCCTAATGATGGTGGACAATCTATTAAAATGTAATCATATTGTTCTTTTACTAAATCTAATTTTGCTTTTAATCTTTGTTCTCTTGACATCATTGAAACAAGCTCAACTTCAGCTCCAGCCAAACTGATGTTTGATGGGCAAACTTTTAAATTTTTAATTGCTGTTTCTTGTACTGTTTCTTCAAATGTCGTGTCTCCAACCAATATATCATATACAGATAATTCTACATCTTTATCAACTCCTAATCCACTTGTCGCATTTCCTTGTGGATCAGTATCTATTAATAAAACTTTCTTTCCTTTTTTTGCTAGCAAAGTGCTTAAATTCACTGTGGTTGTAGTCTTTCCTACTCCCCCTTTTTGGTTTGCTACTGATATTACTTTTCCCATGTTTATTCCCTTCCTTTCAGTTTCATCTTGTTAGTATTTTTGTTTAAAAGTTATTTTTTGCAACCATTAATATAATATATAATATTTAAAAATCTGTCAATGCATTTTCGACAATTTTAACCAAAAAAATTTTTAAAAGCCAAAAAAAGAAGAGAACATATAAATATATTAAGTGAAATTGTGGGGACCGTTCAAAAATTCTCAAAAGTTTGAATAAACTTTTGTAAGAATTTTTAGAATGGGGATAACGAAAATATATTTATATGTTCTCTTCTTTTATATGATCATTTATTATTTAATTGGTTCTTTGCTTGGAAGACCAGCTTTTCTTGGATATTTATTTGGTGTTTGCTTCTCTTTTTTAATTTCTATTATTGTTCTTCCAATATCGCTCTGTGGTAAGCAAAATTCATCAACTTTAGAAATTGCTCCACACAAAACTGATATAGCTTTTTTAGCTTGATCAATTTCTTCTGTTGCATTTGCAGCCTTCATACAAATGCATTTTCCTCCAACTTTAACAAGTGGAATTAAATATTCTGACAATGTTGATAAATTTGCTACTGCTCTTGAAGTTGCAACATCAAATTTCTCCCTATATTTTTTATTTTGTCCAAAATCCTCTGCTCTAGCATGAACTAATTCTACATTTTTCAATCCTAATTGATTAATAACCTCTTGTAGAAACACTAATCTCTTATTTAAAGAATCAACTAATGTTATTTTTAATGTAGGATTCATTATACTTAATGGAATTCCTGGGAAACCAGCTCCTGTTCCAACATCAACTACACTTTTATTATCTTCTATCCTATTTAATATAGTTAAAGAATCAATAAAATGTTTTTGTATAATTTCTTCTGGTTCAATTATTGCTGTTAAATTCATTTTTTCATTCCATTCAATTAATAAATTCATATATTTATAAAATTGCTCCATCTGCTCCACAGAAAAACGAACACCTATAATATCAGATTTTTCTAGTAGCTCCTCGTTAAATACACTATTATTCATATCATAATTCTCCTATCTCTTTGTTTGTAAAAATACAAGTAATACAGAAATGTCTGCAGGAGACACTCCTGAAATTCTAGAAGCTTGTCCTATTGAATGTGGCTTATGTTTATTTAATTTTTGTCTAGCTTCTAAGCTAATTCCTTTAACTGTATTGTAATCTAAGTCCTCTGGTAATAATTTTTTCTCCATTTTTTTGAATTTTTCTACTTGAGCCTCTTGCATTTTTATATATCCATCATATTTTACTTGAATTTCTACTTCTTCTTTTACTTGTTCTCCTAATTCTGGTCTATCTTTATCTATTGCTGCAAGTGAAGCATAAGAAATTTCTGCTCTTTTTAATAATTCTGATAATTTTGAACCTGTTGTAAGCTCAGAAGTTCCTTGATTTCTTAAAAATTCGTTTACTTCTTCTGTTGGTCTTACTATTGTTTCTTCTAATCTTTTCTTTTCTGCTTCAATTTTTTGTTTTTTATCTAAAAATTTATTATATCTTTCATCAGAAATCAATCCAATTTCATGTCCTTTTTCAGTTAAACGTAAATCTGCATTATCTTGTCTTAATAAAAGTCTGTATTCCGCTCT
Organism: uncultured Clostridia bacterium; assembly: GCA_934155265.1. Taxonomy (GTDB): domain Bacteria; phylum Bacillota; class Clostridia; order TANB77; family CAG-508; genus CAG-269. Next base: position 25,199 of record CAKPGU010000007.1, on the reverse strand, counting down.
AGAAGTCATCATTCTGTATGGTTCATTTGTTCCTTTTGTTACAATATCATCAATTAAAACTCCTATATAAGCTTCTGTTCTATCTAATATTAAAGGCTCTTTTCCTTTTATCTTTTGTGAAGCATTTATTCCTGCAATTAGTCCTTGACATGCAGCCTCTTCGTATCCAGAAGTTCCATTTGTTTGTCCAGCAAAAAATAATCCATCAATTTTCTTATATTCTAGTGATAATTTTAAATCTGCAGGATCTATACAATCATATTCTATTGCATATGCAGGTCTTGTAAATTCACAATGTTCAAGCCCTGGAAGCGTCCTATACATCGCTATTTGCACATCTTCTGGTAATGATGAACTCATTCCTTGAATATACATTTCATCTGTATCTATGCCTATTGGCTCGACGAAAACTTGATGTCTTTCTTTATCTGCAAATCTTACAACTTTATCTTCTATAGATGGACAATATCTTGGGCCTGTTCCCTCTATAACACCTGCATATAATGGTGATCTATGTAAATTATCTCTAATAATCTTATGTGTTTCTGCATTTGTATATGTTAAATAACAATCTACCTGGTCAAATTGTTTCATTTTATCTTCAAAAGAAAATGGTATTATGTCTACATCCCCTTTTTGAACTTCCATCTTTGAAAAATCTATACTTTTTTTATTAATTCTTGCTGGTGTTCCTGTTTTAAATCTAACTAAATTAACACCTAATCCTTTTAAACATTCAGATAGCTTATTAGCTGGAAATACACCATCTGGGCCACTTTCTTTTGAATAATCTCCTATAAATATTTTTCCTTTTAAATATGTACCTGTTGCAACTATAATTGATTTTACATTATATATTGCTCCTACATCTGTTTGAATAGATTTCACTTTATTGCCTTCTAACTTTATGTCTACTATTTCTGCTTGTTTTAAATCTAAATTTTCTTGTTTTTCCAAAGTATGTTTCATTTCCATTTGATATCTTTTTCTATCTGCTTGTGCCCTTAAAGAGTGCACAGCTGGCCCTTTTGAGGTATTTAGCATTTTTATTTGTATCATTGTTTTATCAATATTTTTACCCATTTCTCCACCAAGTGCATCTATTTCTCTTACAAGATGTCCTTTTGAACTTCCACCTATATGTGGATTACATGGCATATTTGCAACAGCCTCTAAACTAATTGAAAATATTGCTGTTTTCATTCCAAGTCTTGCTGCAGCTAGTGCAGCTTCGCATCCAGCATGTCCTGCTCCAATTACTACTATATCATATTCACCTGCATAGTAACTCATTTTCTTCCCTCTCCTTTTTTTACATTTAATATTATATTTATATGTCGTTCTATTTCTTTTTATTTTCCTCATATTTTAGTTTTAAACTATTTTATATGAAATTATATCTATTTGGAATTTAATTGTCTTATTTTTGATTTTAAGAGTTTATTTTCCAAGACAGAATTTAGAAAAAATTTCATTTATTATATCTTCAGTTACAACTTCACCTGTAATCTCTCCTAAATCCTCTAGAATCTCTTTTATATAAATAGTTATAATATCAATAGGCATATTCATATTTAACGCCTCATTTGCTTTTTTAACGTTTTCTAAAGACTTTGAAATTATATTTTTGTGTCTAACATTTGTAATTAATATATCATTATCTAAATTAATTTCATTTAAATTAAATAATTCAGAAATTTTTTCATATAATTCATCTATTCCAGTTTTATTTAATGCAGAAATCTTTAATATATTTTTACTTGCCTTTTTTAATTTTTCATCATTTTCTGAAATTACTGAATTTAAATCATTTTTATTTAATAAAATTATAGACTTTTTATTTTCTATTAATTTTAAAATTTCAATATCTTCTTCTGTTAATTCCTTAGAACTATCAAAAATAGCTATTACTAGATCTGCTTCTTCTGCTAATTTAATTGATTTTTCTACTCCTATTTTTTCTACCTTATCAGAAGCTTCCCTAATACCTGCTGTATCTATTAATTTTAAAGGTATTCCATTAATTGTTACAAATTCTTCAATTGTATCTCTTGTAGTCCCTGCAATATCTGTTACAATTGCTCTATCTTCTTTTAAGATTGCATTTAAAAGAGATGATTTTCCTGCATTTGGCTTACCTATAATTGCAGTTTTAATACCTTCTTTTATAATTTTACCATTATCAAAAGATTTTTCTAACTTAATTAGCCTTTGCCCTACGCTTTGTAGCATTTTACTTAATTCCTCTTGTTGAACTTCTGGCGTATCATATTCTGGATAATCAATTGTAACTTCTATATTTACTAGTACATCCATAATTTCTTGTTTAATTTCTTTAATTTCCTTTGACAAAAATCCTTCTAACTGCTTTATTCCACTTTTTGCCTCTTTATCAGATTTTGCATTAATTACATCAATTACAGATTCTGCTTGTGCTAAATCTATTCTACCATTTAAAAATGCTCTTTTTGTGAATTCCCCTGGCTCCGCAAGCTCAGCTCCATTTTTCAAGCATAATTCTAGTATTTTTCTTACTATTACTGTTCCACCATGTGAATTAATTTCACACATATTTTCAGTTGTATAACTCCTTGGTGCTTTAAAATATGAAACTAAAACTTCATCTATAACATTCCCATCTTCCACTATATTTCCGTATTTAATGGTATATCCTTTTATTTCATCAATATTTTGTTTATTTTTTGCAATAAATATTTTATCTAAAACTTCAAATGATTTTTCTCCACTCATTCGAATTATTCCAATCCCGCCAATTCCTGGTGCCGTAGAGATTGATGCTATTGTACTCATTTTATTCCTCCATTCTAAAAAAATAAGAAGTCAAAGTCTTTTAATCTTTTGCATGATTAAAATCTGAACTTTGACTTCCGATTTTTATTAATCTATTTTTGAAATTACTATTCTTCTTCTTGGTTCTTGGCCAATACTTCTTGTTTCTACTTTGGGATTATTTTGTAAAAAGCTGTGAATTACTTTTCTTTCATATGCTTGCATTGGTTCTAACGTTATCATTTTTCCTGTTTTTTCAACTATTCTAGCCTTTTTTGCAGCTACATCTTGAAGAGTTTTTATTCTTTTTTCTTTATAATTTTCTATATCTAATCTAACAATAACTCTATTTTCTGAATTTTTATTTGCCAATGCTTTTAATATATTTTCTAATGCATATAAAGCCTCTCCCCTATATCCTATAAGGTTTCCAACATTTTCCCCATTTATTGAAATATAAATACATTTTTCCTTTATTTCAATTGTATATGTTGTTTCATTATTAAACTTTTCTACAAATTCTTTTAAAAATTTATCTAATTCACTTTTTGCTTCTTCTAGTTCTTGCTCTGTTGTCTCAATTTCAAATTCTTCTGGTTTTTTTGCTTCTTTTTCTTTTAACTCTACTTTTACTATTTTAGGTGCTAATATATCAAAAAAACTCTTTTTATTTTCTTCTAATACTTTAATTTCAACTAATTCTTTTGGTAAACCAATTTCTTTTAAGCCTTTTTCAATAGCTTCTGATGTTGTTTTTCCTTCTGAAATAATACATTTTGCCATTTTCTATTCCTCCTCGTCTTTTAATAGTTTATTTAAAATTAATCTTTCAAAAATCATCAATAAACTATTCATTAGCCAATATAGTGCTAATCCTAATGGTGCTATTAATGCTACTGCTAAATACATAACAGGAAACATCATATTCATATTTTTATTCATCTGAGCCATTGGATCAAACTCTTCTTCTGGCTTAGCTAATGCTTTTTCATCTTTATTTTCAACTGGTTTTTCTTTTGGTTTTGTAGGATTTGTTATTCTCATTGAAATTATAGCTATAATTACATATAAAATTGGTATTATATATGCTTTCCAATCAGAACTTCTTGTTGGAACTTGTGCTAAATTAAGTCCTAAAAAGTCCATGTTTATGTATAAAGAATCTACTTCTTCATCATTAATTTCAGCTAAATCTGTTTTTTGCTCTTCACTATCTTGAGTTTCTTGATTATTTTTTAAGTTTTTAATATTATCTAATTCCCTAATTATTTCAATTTCAGGATATGCACTATTTGTACTTAAATCATTTTCTTTTATGATTGTTGAATATTTATTTATTACGTCTGGATTAACTTTTTTCATATATGTTAATGGTGAACGCACTAAGTAAAATACTGCAAATAGTAATATGATTTGTATAATTCCACTTAAACAACCACTAAATGGACTCATATTTTCTGATTTATAAAGTTCCATTGTAGCTTGATTTAACTGTTCTGGATTATTTTTATATTTAAATTGTATTTCTTTCATTTTGGATTGAATTTTAGCTGATTTTTTTATAGTTTTTTGTTGTTTTATTGATATTGGTATCATTAAAATTTTTATTAATACAGAAAAAATAATAATTGCCAAACCATAATTTTTTACTAATTCATAAATAAAATTTAATACATATCCAAATATATTTGCAAAAAATGCTATCATCTCTTTGCCCCTTTCTATTTTAATGGATCATATCCTCCCTTAGAAAAAGGATTACATTTTAAAATCCTTTTTATTCCTAATATACTCCCTTTTATTACTCCATATTTTTCTATTGCTTGTTTAGTATATTCTGAACAACTAGGATAATATTTGCATCTTATATTTCTATTTTTAAAAAAATTAGATATATTCTTTTGATACCATTCAATTAAATATATACATATTTTTTTCATATTTCTTCTTCTTTTTTCAATATTTTGGCTTTTTCAAATATGTTTTTCATTTCTTGATAAACTTCTATGAAACTCATATCATCAATACAAAAATTTTTATTTATTATTATTACTATACTATTTCCTTCTGTCAATTGATTTTCAAGCTTTGTATAGCTTTCTCTTATTATTCTTTTTGCTCTATTTCTTTGGAAAGCTTTTCCATTTTTTGTGCCTACTGCAATTCCTAATAAATTCCTTTTTTTATTATTTTTTAATAAAAATATTTCAATTTCTTTTTCTTTGAAAAATTTTCCTTTTGATAGTACATTTTTAAATTCATAATTTTTTTTAAGCATTTCTGTTTTTTTCATTTTCCTACTCCCTTAATAAAAGAGCTTTATTAGGAATAATAAAACAACTAAAGGCCTAGACCTTTAGTTTCCATTCTAAGCACAGATTTTTTTTCTTCCTTTTGCTCTTCTTGCTTTTAATACATTTCTTCCTGATCTTGTTGACATTCTTTTCATAAATCCATGTTCTTTCTTTTCTTGTCTATTTTTTGGTTGGAATGTTCTTTTCATTATTATTGCACCTCCTATTTTTTTGTTATATATCAATTCCATTTTGGAAATTTGTTACAAAATAACAAGTACATCGATTATACACCATTCTTACAACGCTTGTCAATAGTTTTTGGCAAAATTCCACTTTTTTTACTTTTTGATTTTTTTATATTGATTTTGCAAAAAAAATATTGTATAAAATATAAAAAATTTTAATTTTTTTGTAATATTTTTGTCATAAAAGTATAGTTTTCCACAATTTTTTTGTGCTTTTCCACATTTTTTTGAAAATTATCCACAACTATCTTGACTTATTGTATAAAATTTTGATATTATACAGAAAAAGAAAAGTAGGGGATTTTTTAATCAAAAACTATTAAAAATTTGTTCGTAGAAAATTCACTATTTATTACATAAATATTACAAAGTTATCCACACTTGTGGAAAACTTTGTGGATAACTTTATGATTTTTTATTTGAAAGGATGTTTTAATATGCAAATTGACAAAGACGAACTATTGAATCAAGCAAAAGATTTACTAAAAGATGAAGTAACTCAAATTGCATTTCAAACTTGGTTTAGTTCTATGGAAATCACTGAAATGACTGACAATAACATCGTCTTAAAAGCTAGTTCACCTTACTGCAAAGAAATGCTAGAAACTCGTTATGCTGATCTAGTTCTTAATACTTTCAAATTCATTACAAATAAAGATTGGACATTTTCTGTAATTTGTGACGAAAATGGCAAAAAGGTAGAAGGAGGAGAAGTAAGTTCTTCTAATAATGTACAAGATGGAGATATTGAAATTTCAAACAAAACTTTAAATCCAAAATATACATTTGAAACCTTTGTTGTTGGTAATAACAACCGTTTTGCCCATGCAGCAGCAATTGCAGTAGGTGATAAACCTGGTGAATCTTACAATCCATTGTTTTTATATGGTGGAGTAGGATTAGGAAAAACTCACTTAATGCAAGCTATAGGAAATAGAATTTTGCAAAATAACAGATCTGCAAAAATTCTATATGTAACATCTGAAAAGTTCACAAATCAATTAATAAATGCCATCAAAGACAATAAGAACGAAGTATTTAGGAATAAATATAGAACAATTGATGTTCTATTAATAGACGATATTCAATTTATTGCCGGAAAAGAAAGAGTTCAAGAAGAATTTTTCCACACATTTAACGCTTTATATGAAGATAAAAAGCAAATAATCATTTCTAGTGATAAGCCTCCAAGAGAAATACAGTTTCTTGAAGATAGACTAAAATCTAGATTTGAATGGGGACTATTGGCAGATATTTCCTGCCCAGATTATGAAACGCGTTTAGCTATTTTAAGAAAAAAAGCTCAAGAAGAAAAAATTGTAGTTGATGATAGTATATTAGCAAATATTGCTAATAAAATTGATTCAAACATTAGAGAATTAGAAGGAGTATTTAACAAAATCATTGCCACAGCATCACTTACACATACTCCAATCACAATAGAATTAGCAGAAAATACCATTAATGAATTTAAAGCAGCAAGTGAAAAAGTTCTTTCATCAGATTTCGTAAAAGAAACTGTTGCAAAGTATTTCAATATAAATAAAGATGATTTAGCAAGCAATAAACGTTCAAATGAAATTGCTTTCCCAAGACAAATTGCTATGTACCTTTGTAGAGAAGTCGCAAATATGTCTTATCCTAAGATAGGAGAGGATTTCGGCAATAGAGATCATTCAACTGTAATGCATGCTTGTAAGAAAATTGAAAAAGAAGTAAAAGACAAAAATAACACAAGATTAATTGTGGAAAGTGTGAAAAACATAATTATAAATGGTGAACAATAGAAAAATAAATAGTTTAGTTACTGTTTTTGAAAATTTGTTCACATGGACAATTGTTTGGTTACAAATTAGTTATCTTTACTTACGGAATAGCTAGATTAGATATCCACATCCAAATGTTGAAAGTGTGTTGATAAACTGTTAACAACTCATATATCCACATTTGAAAAAAAACAATGTGGAAAATTTAAATAGTTATCCACTAAGTTATACACACAATTTTTCCTTAGGGAATTATAGTTTCCACACAGTTTTCCACATTATCCACAGTGCCTAATACTATTACTACTAATAATATTTATATTAATATTAATAAAATATATAAAGGAGAGATCGAAATGAAAATCGTTTGTTATAAGGAAAATATCCTTAAAGCATTAAATTCCGTAGTAAAAGGTGTAGCATCTAAAACAACAATGCCTATACTAGAAGGAATACTTATACAAACTAATGATAAAGAAATTAAATTAACTACTTATGACTTAGAAATCGGTATAGAATATGTAATGGAATGTGAAGTAAAAGAACAAGGAAGTACAGTTGTAAATGCTATAATGTTTAGCGAAATAATCAGAAAATTACCAGATACAGAGATTTATATAACTTTAAATGAAAATAATTTATTGGAGATAGAATGTGAAGGAGCTTTATATAAACTAACAACAATGAATCCTTCTGAATTCCCAGAATTACCTAAAATAGAGGTAGAAAATTCAATTGATTTAGAACAGAATATGTTAAAAAATATGATAAGAAGAACAATATTTGCAGTTAGTAACGAAGAAAACAGACCAATATTCACAGGTTGTTTATTCGAAGTGGAAAACAATAAGTTAAATGTTGTTGCAGTTGACGGTTTTAGATTAGCACTAAGAAGTATTTATTTACAAACAAAAGTAAATGATTTTAAGGCAGTAATACCAGGAAGAACATTGAATGAAATAAATAAAATATTATTAGATTCTTTTGATCATGTTAGAATAGGAATTGCAAGAAATCAAGCATTATTCGAAATGGAAAATTGTAAAGTTGTTACAAGAATATTAGATGGAGAATTTTTAAACTATAAATCAGTAATACCAAGCAATTGGGAGACTAGAATTAGAGTTAATAAAAGTAGTTTACAAAATAGTTTTGAGAGAATTAGTTTAATTTCAGCATCTTCAATTGAAAAAGAGAAAAAATATCCTGTTAAAGTTTCTATAGATATTGGAAAAATGACAATATCTTGCACAAATCAAACAGGAGAAGCTAAAGAGGAATTATTTGTTTCTACTGAAGGAAAGAATATTGAAGCTGGATTTAATCCAAAATATTTCCTAGACAGCTTAAAAGCAATAGATGATGAAGAGGTTTTTGTTGAATTTGGAACAAGTATATCCCCATGTTTAGTAAAATCTGTGGAAAACAATGAATATGTTTACATGATTTTACCTATTAGATTAAAAGAATAGAGGTTTGGTCAGAGGAAAACTTCTGACCAATTTTTATTTTACTATACATAATTATACACAAAAAATAAATAATATTTAAATATTAAAAAATAGAATAAATTAGAATAAAATAGAATAAATTAGAAAAAAAAAGATATTAAAAGTTTTTTATAATATTAAAAATTGAAAAAGGTTTACTTAATATAAATAAATTTTAATTAAATAAATAATTATAGAAAAATAAAAAATAAAATAAAAATAATTAAAAAAATGTATAAAAAAAATAAAAAAATAATAAAAAAAATCGACGCACGAGAATCCAAAATAAGACGTTTTAATTTTTAACTAGTATAATTTTATTAAATAAAAAAATAAAAAATTGTAAAATTAAAATAAAAATAATAAAAAAATCGACGCGCGAAAATCAAAAATAAAGCGTTTTTATTTTTTAGTAATATAATTTCATGTTTAAATTTTTATTAAAAAATAAAAAAATTATACACAAATGGAGATTAATATGTGGATAAAAAATATAAAATTAATTAATTTTAGGAATTATGATTATCAAGAAATAAAATTACATGAAAATATAAATGTATTTTATGGACAAAATGCACAAGGAAAAACAAATATAATTGAATCAATTTTTTTGAGCAGTATTGGAAAATCTTTTAGAACTAATAAAGAAAAAGAATTAATTAAATTTAATAAAGAAAAAACATTAGTTGAAATTAATTTTCAAAAAAGTGATAGAGAAGGAAATATAAAAATAGAAATTGCAGAAAAAAAACAAGTTAATTTAAATGGAATTAAATTAAAAAAATTAAGTGAATTATTAGGAAATATTAATATAGTAATTTTTACTCCAGATGATATTAATATTTTAAAAGGTGGTCCACAAAATAGAAGAAAATTCTTGGATATTATGATTAGTCAATTAAGACCTAATTATATGCATTTATTATCATTATATTCTAAAACAATGGAGCAAAGAAATAATTATTTAAAACAAATTAAATTAGAAAATAAAGATGAAAATTTATTAGATATTTGGGATGAAAAATTAATTGATTACGGAATGAAGATTTATGAGTATAGAAAAGAATTTATTGAAAAATTACAAAATAAAATAGAAAATATTCATAAAGAAATTACAGATGAAAAAGAAGAAATAGAAATTAAATATTTTTCTGATGCGACTACTAGACAAAATTTTATAAATGAGTTAAAATCAAGAAGAAAGTTAGATATAATAAAAGGATTTACAACAAAGGGTATACATCGAGACGATTTTGTGATATATATAAATAAGAAGGAAGTTGGAGTATTTGGATCACAAGGTCAAAATAGAACAGCTATGCTTTCATTAAAATTATCAGAATTACAAGTTATTTATGATGATATTGGTGAATATCCAATTTTATTATTAGATGATTTTATGTCTGAATTAGATTGCAAAAGAAGAGAGAATTTTTTAAATCATATAAAAAATATTCAAGTAATTATAACTTGTACTGAAAAAATAACACTTGAAAATTTAAATTATTTTTCGTATAATGTTATAAATGGAGAGGTTATAGAAAAAGAATAAGTACATTTAGAAATTGAAAATTTTTCCAATAATGTGCTATTGAAAGGAAGGAAATTGAATGGAAAAGTATAATCACAAATATGGTGCAGAGCAAATTCAAGTATTGGAAGGACTAGAGGCTGTAAGAAAAAGACCAGGTATGTATATTGGAAGTACATCTGTAAGAGGATTACATCATTTAGTTTATGAAATTGTAGATAACTGTGTTGATGAAGCAATGGCAGGTTATTGTACAGAAATAAATGTAATAATTGAACCAGGAAATGTTATAAGTGTAGAAGATAATGGTAGAGGAATTCCAGTAGAAATACATCCTAAAACACATATTTCAACAGCTGAAACAGTTTATACTGTTTTACATGCTGGTGGAAAATTTGGTGGAGATAGCGGATATAAAGTATCTGGTGGTCTACATGGTGTAGGTGCATCTGTTGTAAATGCATTATCAAATTGGACAGAAGTAACTATTCAAAGAGATGGTGGAATCTATCAAATGTATTTTGAAAAAGGAAAAACTGTAAGAAAACTTGAAAAGATTGGAGATTCAAAAAAGACAGGAACAAAGGTAAGATTTCTTGCAGATGATACTATTTTTGAAACACAACAATATGATTATGAAACATTGGAAACAAGATTTAGAGAAATAGCGTTTTTAACAAAAGGTTTAAAAATTACAATAGAAGATAAAAGAGATGAAGAAAATCCTAAAAAAGCTGAATTTTGCTTTGAAGGAGGATTAAAATCTTTTGTTGAATATTTAAATAAAAATAAAGAAAAATTACATCCAACACCAATATATATTGAAAGAAATGGAGAGACACCTGTTGAAATTGCAATTCAATATACAACAGCATATACAGAAAATATTCATACATTTGTAAATAATATTAATACAATAGAAGGTGGAACACACTTAGAAGGATTTAAAAGAGCATTAACAAAAGTATTTAATGATTATGCTCGTTCTCATAATTTCTTAAAAGATAAAGACGGAAATTTGCAAGGTGAAGATATAAGAGAGGGTATAACTGCAGTAGTATCTGTAAAAGTAAAAGAACCTCAATTTGAAGGACAAACTAAAACAAAATTAGGAAATAGTGAAGTAACTGGTGTTGTTCAAGCAATGGTAAATGACGCATTATCAACATTTTTAGAGGAAAATCCAAATGTTGCAAAAGCAATTCTAGAAAAATGTGTAAGTGCTTCAAGAGCTAGAGAAGCAGCAAGAAAAGCAAGAGAGCTTGTAAGAAGAAAAAGTGCATTAGAGACATCTACATTACCAGGAAAACTTGCAGATTGTAGTAGTAAAGTTTCAGAAGAATGTGAAGTATATATAGTAGAGGGAGACTCTGCTGGTGGAAGTGCAAAACAAGGAAGAGATAGAAAATTCCAAGCAATTTTACCATTATGGGGAAAAATGCTTAATGTTGAAAAAGCAAGAGCAGATAAAATTTATGGTAATGATAAATTAAACCCAGTAATTGTTGCAATTGGTGCAGGAATTGGAAATGAATTTGACATTACAAAAATTAGATATGGAAAAGTAATTATAATGGCTGATGCCGATGTTGATGGTGCACATATTAGAACATTAATGTTAACATTCTTCTTTAGATATATGAGACCATTAATTGAAAATGGAAATGTATATTTGGCTCAACCACCACTATATAAATTAGCTAAAAAAGGAATGGAAGATATTTATTGCTATACAGATGAGGGATTAGACCAAGCTTTTGCAGAATTAGAAGCAAAAGGAATTGCAAGAGATTCACTTTCATTACAAAGATATAAAGGTTTGGGAGAAATGAATCCTGAACAATTATGGGAAACAACAATGGATCCTGCAAGAAGAACATTAATTCAAGTAACTATGGATGATGCAATTAAAGCTGATGAAATATTTACATTATTAATGGGGGATGATGTTGACCCAAGAAGAAAATTCATTGAAGAAAATGCAAAATTTGTAAAAAATCTAGATATATAAAATTAATAGCTAGTAGGAAATTCCTACTAGCTATTATCTATAAAGCCAATAACAATCTTAACTCAAACTAATATATATAGTGGTTTGATCTAATGTATATTGCTATACAAATAAACCATACACCACATATATTAATCAGTCGTTCGACTATAAATGCACTAGTAGAAACTATATTCATCCACAAGGGACTAATAACAATCCCATATAATACAAAAATAATCTTAGTTCAAATATATTACATATAATTTAACCATATATAAAATATAAAAATAATCCTTGAAAATTTAAATAAAATACAGCTTGCATACACATAATATATTTTTAACGCCGACATATATCAATCTATAAAAATAAACCAACATACATCTTTGCTCGAATATTAATAAACCAAATCCTAATCTATTAACACTCTTCACTCAACTGATATTAACCTTATACACATATTATGTGCAAAAATTTTTTTATTATACAAAAAAATTAAAATAATTTTAAATGGAAAAATTTTCAAATTATGTCGTACTTTGTCGAACGATTTTCCTTGACAAAATAGAGTAAAACACACTATAATATTAATCATATTAAAGCTTTAGTTAAATAGATATTTGATTGGAGGTGGAAGGAATTAAGTCAATACAGAAATGGATACCAATAGATAAAATTTTAGATAATGGAATAATAAAAATAGAAAAAAATAAATATATTAAAATTTTAAAAGTTATTCCAATCAATTTTAATTTAAAGACACAATTAGAAAAAGAATCAATTTTAAATTCATATAAAGTTTTTTTGAAAACATGTAATTTTGATATGCAAATTTTAATTCAAAGTAAGAAAGAAGATTTAAGTGGTCACATAGAAAATATAAAAAATATTACCCAAAAGCAAAATAATAAAATAATAAAAAAATATTCTGAAGAATATTTAAATTTTATAAAAGAGCAAAGTAATAAAAATAAAGCTGCTTCTAAAAATATATATTTAATAATAAAAAATACTTCAGAAAATTTAGAAGAAAATATAATTCAAGAATTAAATGAAAAATATTTTAAAATTAAAGATAATTTAATTAGATGTGGAAATATTGTTTTAGAATGTAATAAAAAAGAAACTATAGATATTTTATTTTCTTTTTTTAATTTAAAAAGATTTTTAGAAAAATAGGGAGGAGATATTAATAAAAAATAAAGAAAAAATAGATAAAAAATTAATTAAAAATAAAATAATTAAATATTTAAATAAAAATATAAAAATTAAAAAAAATAAATTAAATATTAATGAAGGAAATTTTTCAGAAAAAGATTTTATTTCGCCAACATATATTAATTTAAAAAATCCTAAATATTTAGAAATTGATGAATATTTTTATTCTGGAATAATTATAGTAAATTATTATAGAGAATATAATGAATTAATTTTAAAATCATTAATCGAAACTAATATTAATATGAATATTTCTATTTTTTATGAAAGAGGAGATGTTTCGAAAACAATAAAAGAAATTACATATAATATTGGAAATGTTGGAGTCGAATTAAAACAATCTAATGAAAATAGACAAGATATTGATTTGGCAGAATCTGCATATAATGATGCGAAATATTTAAGAAAAGAAATTCAGATAAATAATGAAGATATTTATTTTTTATATATTTATTTAAATATATTTGCAAAGGATAAAAAAGAACTGGAATATAATTTGGATAAAATAGAGGGAATACTACAGAGTAAAGGGCTACAGACAAGAAGATCAAACTTTAGGCAGGAACAAATATTTACTTCATGTTTACCAATATTTTCAAATAATGAGGATTTAAAAAGAGTTGGAAAAAGGAATATTTTGACATCTGGATTAATTAGTACTTACCCATTTATTTCATCATCTATTTTAGAAGAAAAGGGAATTTATATAGGAAATAATATGTATAATAATTCTTTAATTTTAATTGATAGATATAATACTCAAAAATATAAAAATGCAAATATGTGTATTTTTGGAACTAGTGGAGCTGGAAAATCTTTTTATACAAAATTATTAATTTTAAGAAATACTTTATTAGGAATAGAACAATATGTAATCGACCCAGAAAGAGAGTATCAAAATATTGTTGAAAAAATGAATGGAACAATAATAAAAATTGGACCAACAGCAGAAAATTATATTAATATTTTTGATATTAGAAAAGAAAGTATAGAAGAAAATGAACATGGATATTTAGCAACAAAAATAGGAAAATTATTAGGATTTTTTAATTTAATTTTTGGAGAATTAAATGAAGAAGAAAAAGCAATATTAGAAGAAAAAATAATTTTAACATATAAAATAAAAAATATTAATTTTAATGATAAATCATTATATAAAAAAGGAAAATTTAAAACTACAAAAGATATGCCAATATTAGAAGATTTATATAATAATTTAAATGATGAAAAAACAAAAAAATTTAAAATTAAATTAATACCATTTATTAAAGGTTCATTAAAATTTTTTAATAATTATACAAATATTGAATTAAATAAAAAATTAATTATTGCAGATGTTTATGAATTAGGTGAAGAAAATATGAAATATGGAATGTATTTATTTACTGAATTATTTTGGGATAAAATAAAAATAAATAGAAAAATAAAAAAAGCAATTTATTTAGATGAAATATGGAGATTAATTGGTGTTACATCTAATAAAGAAGTTGCTAAATTTATTTATAAAATATTTAAAACAATAAGAAAATATGGGGGAAGTAGTGTTGCAATTACTCAAGATATTTCAGATTTATTTAGTTTAGAAAATGGAACATATGGAAAAAGTATATTAAATAATTCTAGTATAAAAACATTTTTTTCTCTTGAAGAAGAAAATATTAAAGTATTATCACAATATTCAAATTTATCAGAAAAAGAAAAAATAGAAATAAAATCTTTAAGAAGAGGGGAGTGTTTAACTTTTGTTGGTGATGAACATATTTTAATTAAAATTGAAGCAAATGATTTTGAAAAAGAAATAATTGAAGAAAAAAATAGAAAGGAAAAATAATATGGAATTAAATGTAGAATTAAATAATAATATAGAAAAAAATAATTTTTTAAATAGTGTGCTTGGAAAAACAATAAATACTGCAATAGATATTGGATTAAGAGCAATTTTACCAGATTTAATTGAAAATCAAGTTATTGATATAAAAAATGCATTATTACAAAATGGATTAAAATCTGGAATTGATACAGCTGTTAATTCTGCAATAAACCTAGGGAAAAGTGCAGTTGGAATTGTTACAGGAAATTTCGAAAATATGGATCAGGTAAAAATAGCTGTAGGAAATGGTGGAATTGTAGATACTGTATCAAATGTGTTAGATAAGGCAATAAATACTACATATAGAAGAGGATATATTGATAAAACAGTAACTTCTATAATAAAAAATGGTAAAAATGTTTTATTAAATAATATTACAAATAATATAAAAAGTGAATTAGATCAACAAACAAATTCAGTTGAAAAATTAGAAAAATATGTTAATAATTGGAAAGAATATTATAATAATAAAGATTTTGAAGGAATGACAAAAGAATATAATAAAATAAGAACACAAATGAATAAAGTTATACCATTAGAAAATATTTTAAAAGAAACAAGAAAAGTAGAAACACTTCATGAATTAATAAAAAATAATGGACAAAATTTTAATATAACTGAAGCTGAAAAAAATATAATAGAAAATTTTGCCCAATAAAAAATATTAATTTTTATTTTCATCTGATAATTTTTTACAAAAATCATTTGAACACATTACTATATGATAAATGAAATCAGAGGTTAAATTATTAGAATTTACTGTTAAAATATTATTTATTTTTTGAATAGTATCATTTTGAGAATTATTTCCAAATAATAAATAATCTGCAGAAACACCGGTGTATTTTACAACTTTTTTTAGTGTTTTTACACTTAAAGAACGTTCGCCTCTTTCAATTTGTCCTAAAAAAGAATCTGTTATATCTATTTTTTCAGAAAACTCTTCTCTAGTCATTTGCATTCCTTCTCTTATTCCTCTTAATCTTTCTCCAATATCAATATCATCTTGATTAAATTGCATATACTCACCTCAAAAATTTTTTTTACATTATATAGCGAAAAATACCAACAGATAATATGCAAAAAGCGTATATTTAACACTCACATATAACGAGAATATTATATAATATTTAAACGAATATTTTAAATGAATAAAAAAATTAAAATTGTAAATAATAATTTTGGTGATAATATGTTTGATGAAATTTTAAATGAAATTTATATAAAAAGACAAGAAATTGTAGAGAAAAATATTCAAGAAGAATATCATAAAAGAATAAAAAATATAAAGGAAGAAAATGTGGAAGAAAGAGAGAATATAAAGCTAGGAATAATTAGTGAATTATATTATAAAGAGGGTTTTAAAGATGGAATAAATTTCATAATAAATAGTATAAAAAAGTAAGGAAAAAAAACAAAATAATTGCCGAAAAGCCTTGCAAAATAAGGATTAGTATAATATAATACAACTGTAAAAGTAAAAAAAGAAAGAGGTAGAAAACTATGGAAGAACGACAAGATGGAAATGTAATCCAGAGAGATATTGAACAAGAGATGAGAACTGCCTATATAGATTATGCAATGAGTGTAATTGTATCAAGAGCGTTACCTGACGTAAGAGATGGATTGAAACCAGTACATAGAAGAATTTTGTATGCAATGCATGAAGATGGAATTACATCAGACAAGCCATACAGGAAATGTGCTAATACAGTTGGTTCTGTATTAGGAAGATATCATCCACATGGTGATGCATCTGTTTATGACGCAATGGTAAGAATGGCACAAGACTTCTCAATGAGATATATGTTAATTGATGGACATGGTAATTTTGGATCTATAGATGGTGATGGAGCTGCAGCAATGAGGTATACAGAAGCAAGAATGTCAAAAATAGCTGAGCAAATGTTAGTAGATATTGAAAAAAATACTGTAGATTTTATGCCAAACTATGATGACAGATTGCAAGAACCAAAAGTATTGCCAGCAAAAGTACCTGCATTATTAGTTAATGGTTCATCTGGTATTGCCGTAGGTATGGCAACAAATATACCACCACATAATTTAACAGAAGTAATAAATGGTATTATAAAAATTATAGATGATGATAATGTATCTGATGATGATTTAATAAAAATTATAAAAGGACCAGATTTCCCAACAGGTGGATTAATATTAGGTTTAGAAGGAATTAAAGAGGCCTATAAAACAGGAAAAGGTAAAATCATAATGAGAGCTGAAGCTGAAATAGAAGAAATGAGTGGAAACAAACAAAGAATAATTGTTTCATCATTACCATATCAAGTAAATAAGGCTCGTTTAATTGAGAATATTGCCAGATTAACAAGAGAAAAAAGAATTGAAGGAATTTCAGAATTACGTGATGAATCTGATAGAAAAGATAAAGTTAGAATTGTAATGGAATTAAAAAGAGATGCTAATCCACAAGTTGTTTTAAACCAATTATATAAAAATACACAAATGCAAGACACATTTGGTGTAATAATGTTAGCATTAGTAAATGATGAACCAAAAATTTTAACTTTAAGACAATGTTTAGATTGTTACATAGATCATAGAAAAACAGTAATTTTACGTAGAACTCAATTCGACTTAGATAAAGCACTTGCAAGAGCACATATATTAGAAGGATTAAGAATAGCAATTGATAATATTGATGAAGTAATTGCAATTATTCGTAGTTCATATGATGATGCTAAAGAAAGATTAATGAAAAGATTTGGATTAACTGATATTCAAGCACAAGCAATTCTTGATATGAGATTAAAAACATTATCAGGATTACAACGTGAAAAAATTGAAGAAGAATATAAACAGTTAATGGAATTAATTGAACATTTAAGAGCAATTTTAAATAGCGAAAAATTAGTTTTTGATATTATTAAAGAAGAACTTATTGAAATTAGAGATAAATTTGGAGATGATAGAAAAACAAAGATTGTTGCAGCAGAAGGAGAAATTGATATTGATGATTTAATTAAAGAAGAACAATCTGTAATAGCTTTAACACATTTTGGATATGTTAAGAGAATGCCAATAGATACATATAGAAGTCAAAAACGTGGTGGAAAAGGAATTACAGGAATTGCAACAAGAGAAGAAGACTTTGTAAAACAAATCTTTACAGCTTCAACACATGATACAATTTTATTCTTTACTAATAAAGGAAAATTATATAAATTAAGAGGATATGAAGTTCCAGAAGCAGGTAGAACTGCTAGGGGAACAGCAATTGTAAACTTGCTAAGCTTAGATGCAGGTGAAAAAGTTTCTGCAGTAATTCCAATACAAAACTTTGCAGAAGGAAAATATTTATTGATGGCTACAAAGAAAGGATTAATAAAGAAAACAGCTTTAGCTGAGTACAATTCTGCACGTAAAACAGGATTACAAGGAATTACATTAAAAGAAGATGATGAATTAATTGCTGTTAGATTAACAGATGGTGAAGACAATGTAGTTCTTGTTACAAGAAATGGTATGTGTATTACATTTGATGAAAAAGATGTACGTCCAATAGGTAGAGTTTCTCAAGGTGTTATAGGAATAAGACTTGATGAAGATGACGAAGTAATTGGAATGGAATCTATTATTTCAGGTGGAAAAGCAACACTATTAGCTATAACTGAAAATGGATTTGGAAAGAGAACAGAACTTGATGAATATAGAGTACAAATTCGTGGAGGAAAAGGTGTAGTAACATATAAAATAACACCAAAAACAGGAAAGTTAGTTGGAGCAAGAATTGCTACTGATGATGAAGATGTAATGCTTATAACAGATAAAGGAACAATTATAAGATTAAAAGTTAAAGATATTAGCGTATTAGGTCGTCCAACACAAGGTGTTACTTTAATGAGAACAACAGATGGTGGAAAAGTAGTAAGTATTGAAACATTAACACCAGAAATAGCAGAAGTAGAAGAAGATTAATATAAATAAAAAAGAGATCATTATATGGTCTCTTTTTTTGTAGAAAATTTTATATAAAAAAGCAAGATAAATATAATTTTATTTATGCTTTTTTTGGCTAATTAAAATATATATTATTTATGTTTAAATCGTAAATCATCACCAAAGAAATAGTATATATCATAAAATCCAGCGATTCTGGAACCAATACGTTCTTCATAATTTTTAAAAATATTATTAATATTTAAATTAGTAGAAATAATTGTTTTTGTAACATGATTATTTAAATTTAATAATCTTGTATTTAAAACAGTAAATAATTCACTTAATTTCATACTATTTAAACATTCTGTGCCTAAATCATCTATAATTAATAAATCAGATTCTAATACATTTTTATAAAAATCATCTTGTTTTGAATTTTTATATTTGTTCATTTTATTATCAATAATAGTTTCAAGTAAAACTGGAGCTGTTTGATAAAGAACGTTTTTTCCATTTTTGATTAATTCATTAGCAATGCAATTACTCATAAAAGTTTTCCCAAGACCAGTATTTCCAGTAAATAATAAATTGTGTGTATCTGGGTTGTCAAAGTTTTTAACAAATTCGATACATTTTTCTTTTATTGAAATAATATTTTGTCTTGGTGATATATTTAATCTATATTTTTCAGGTTCAATTTTATCTGAAAATATATTAACATTAAATGTTTCAAAATTTTCTTTACCCAAATTTGAAATATTAGATTTATTATAAGATATATCTAATAATTTTTGTTTTAAGCAAGAACATAAAACTGAAGCAGAATTTTCAGATTGAATATATCCAGTGTCTTTACAAATATTGCATTCATAATAAGGTTCTAAATAATCTGGTTTAATATTATTTTCTTTTAATATTTTTTCTTTTTCTAATTTTAATTCTGAAACTTTTTGATTTAAATTTGCTAAAGAAGTAGAAGAACCTTTTAAAATTTCTTTTGTTGTGGCTATTGCAAAATTATTTAATTCTGTTTCAATTTCTTGTAGTCTAGGAATTTTTTGGTAAAGTTCTTCTTTTCTTTTTTCTAAATCTAGCTCAGCTTTTAATTTCTTTTTATCATATTCTAATAAAAGTGTAGATAATATTTCGTTAGACATTAATATCTCCTTCTATGTTAGAAAATCCTGATATTGAATCAGCAGAAATTTTAGGTTCAACTGGATTCATTCCAGAATTTGCATATAAAAATGCTAAATTATCATATTGTCTTTGATCAAAAGTTGCTTTTGCAACTTGTTTTTCTAATTGTTTAGTATCTTTCTTCTGTTTATTTCTTTGCTCTATAAAGGCTAGAATTTCATTTGCAGTTTTTAAGTTTCTATCATGCCAGTCTGTAATTATATTGTTAAAATATTCAAATGTTGGATTAGATTTAAATGTTGTACGTTTAAGTGCAATTTCGATAATATTAAGGTCATATCCAAAATCAATAACCCATTTTTCGATATAAGCTTCTTCATATTGAGTAAGTGTAGGTTTTCCAAGTTTTTTGGCAATAGTTTTCTTAATTTTAACCAATTTTTCTTGCTTTTGATAATACATATCTAAATCGTTCCAAGTTTGTATTCTATTATTTCCCCAGGCTTCAGCAACTGTTTGAACATATTTTTTGTGCAATGCAGAACGTTTAAAACAATAATCAAATAATGCAATCATAACTTGATCATCGAAATTATATTTTGTGAACCATAAGTCAATATCATTATACCAAGATGGTCCCATAATTCCTTGAAAATATGCATTATTAATATGGTCTATAACTTTAGCACGAGCTTTATTTTTTGCAACGTCTGCAACTTTTTCTGGTGTTGCTGTTAAATTTGGTTTATACAATTTATGAAGAGTTTTTTCTTGTAAATTTGTTACTATATAACCAGTTTCTTTTTTGGTTATTAATTCTTCATTTTCCAAATAAGCGATAGCGTCATTTATATCTTTTAAAGGTAAAGCTAGTTTTCTAGACATATCATTTAGTTTTATATCTTTATTATATTTTGATAGAAAAATCATATAAAGATAAACTTTTACACTATTGGCAGGCATTTGAGATAAATATTCTGCAAAAAAAATGTCTGGTACAATTGTCTCTGAAAATAATAGTGGTAATTCTGGTTGCTCTAGTTTCATTTGTTATCCTCCTTCATAAATCTTGATAAGCTAAGTAGAATTATATCATGTCAGAAAATAAAATCAAGACTTAAATTTAATATTTTTTAAATAAATATAATTTGGGATGTATTAAAAATTTTATCACATATGAAAAGACATATGTAATGGGTTCTCCATTAAATCCAATGATGCTGAAAATAGTAAGTGGAAAACATAATGAGATTAATAAAAAAATTTTTATACTCCAATTTTTAAAGATAATATGTAAAAATAAAAAGGTTATTAAATAACATATTAAATTGAAAAATGCCGTAGAATATTCGATAATTCCAAATAGTTTATTTTTGAAATTATAATTCTGTGGAAAAATAAATTTCATAATACCTCCAATCTTATTTTTTAAACAAGTTTTCCACATTTTGAGAAAAAGTTGTGGAAACTCCGCCTAAAAAATCTCTTGCAAAAGAATTTGCTTTTATCAAAGCATAAATAGCTCCAACATAAATGAATTTTATCATTAAATTACTAGAAGAGTAATCCATTGAAAATAATATTAAAAGAACAATAGAAACAATAATTTGAATAAATAATAATGAAAATAAATTACGGATCCATGCTCTAAAGAACCATGATGTATTTTCTAAAATCAATGATAAAATTGCAAAAGGGGTGATTAAAATAAATATTTTAATCATCACATATCTAAAAGAATATGTGAAAACTAAGTTTAATAGGGAAACAGAAAGTGAAGCTTTAATAATGCCGTCTAATGAGAAAATATCAGAAGATTTATCTAATAAATTTGATTTATTTATTTCAACAATCAGTTCAGAAAAACAAATATTTTTATTAAATAAATCTTCACCAATTCCTCTTAATGCAAGTGTTATCGTAGAAACTAAATCTAAGACTTGTCCTATTAAAAAATAAGAACAATTAATACAAATTCCAAAAATAATTGCTTTAAATATAAATTGATGAGGTTTTTCTATTTGTGAATATGTAAAATGTGACATTAAATATTTTATAGCATAAAAAAGCAAGAATCCAAAAAGCAATGAATTTGAAATTAGAATAATTCCATTTGTAGCAGAAGTACCTAAAATTTTTTCAAAAAAAGAGTCATGTATAATATCAGAACTAACAAAAGTTACATCATCTAAAATATTATAAATATTTGTATCTATTGATGAAAATAAATTTCCTAAAATTGTATTAATTGCTTCTATAATATTTGTTGTAATATTTGAATTATTTTCCATTTAACCTCCTAACCAACAAGAGATTGTATTGCAGATAAAACAAGGTCAATAGCTAAAATAAAAGCATATGAGAAGAGAGAGCCTGTGATTAGTTTTTTTCCAGTTCGAATTTTTTCTTCATCTCCAAAACTAAATTTTCTCATTAGTGCACCACTACAAACTGCAACAGCAGCTGCAGGAGTTGATATTTTTATAATCCAACTTTCTATATTTTCAAAAGCAGAATTAATTTTATTTACTAGTTTTGGAGTTGCACCAAAAACTGTTGTTGATAAAAATAATAATAAAAAAATCGATAAAATAAATGTAAATAATAATTTTTTCATAAAATCATCCTTTCTTAAAATATGGAAACATTTTCAATTTTGTTGGTTTTAAAATATTGTTACCATCAGACAAAAAAGCTAATGATGAAAATGTTTCTAAGTTTTGTGTAAAATAATTTGTGTCAAAAATAAAATCTTTTTGTGTGTAAGTATTAATACTTTCTGTAATACTAGAATTTTGTGAATTTAGAGAATTAGTAATATAACTGAATTTTGTTTCTTTCGCATTTTCAGAAATGCTTTTTGAAAGGTATTTTTTGTCTTCTCTACCAAGTTGCTTTTGAACTTCTTCAATTGTAAAAATATCATCAGTTCTAAACCATAATTTATTAATTAAATTTTGAAGTATAACTCTTACAGCAGTTTCGTCTTTTAAGGTATTTTTTAAAGAAGAATAACTTTGAGTAGAAACAATATTAATGCATTTGGCCTCACGACTAAGTGAAAAGAAATCTGCATCTGTTTTAGTAACGTATTCAGAATATTCATCACAAATAAATGCAGATGGGCGAACTTGCGAATGAGAGAGTCTGTACATTATTTCTGATTGAAAATCTAATTTTAAATAAGTTGCAATTATTTTAGATAAATTTTTATATTCTGCAATATTCATATTTAAAACTACAATTTTTCCAGTTTGCAACATTGAATTAAATCCTTTAAAATTTAATTTATTTTTTGGTGGACAAAAAACTTTTGAAACATTATAATCTGTGACAAAAATATTAGTAATACGAGAAATTTCAGATTTTAATATTGCTAGAGTTCTTGGATCTAGTGAATTAAATTCTTTTTCGAAAAAGTTTAAGGCGGAATTTAATTCATATATTTCTTTATGAGTGAATTTTGACTGGCAAAATAAATTTCTTAAAATTTCAATTTTACTTTTATAATATTCTGGTTCTGTAATTAATTTATGCAATTCAATAAATGTTACATATCCATTGTTGTATAATCTACAAAGTTTAATACATTCTGAAAGAATTTGCTCGGCCTTGTCTAACCAAAATGATTCTGAATTATTTTCAGAAAATAACAATAAAATAGTTTTTAAACGGTTAGCTAAAACGATAGGGTTTAAATTGGGCTTATGCAATGGATTATATCTAATTTTGGAAGTAAGGCTTATTTCAATAATATCTTTTTCTAAATGATATTTTGAAGCAAAATTTTTAACTTGCTTGAAATAATTTCCTTTTACATCTAATATTAAAATTCCTAGTTTTTTATCTGGATTTAAAGAATTAAATTTTATTAATTGTTCAGTAAAAGGATACATTGCTGAACTTGTTTTTCCCGTACCTATTGTTCCTGTTATTATAAAGTTTTGATATAATCCTATTTCTGGGATATAAATGTTTTGATTTGTTTCTAAATTTTTGCCTATAAGCAATTGTAAATTTGATTTTGTTGAAATATTTTGGATTGAACTTTTAGGAGAAGATTTTTCAAAAAGTTTAAATCTTAAAATTAGTGAATTGATTATAATAAAATTTGAAAATGTATAAAAAAATATGAAACTAATTTTTAGAAAATTCCAAAGAGAAGGATTATTGCAACAAATATCGAAAGGGTGTAAACCAAATGAAACAATGACTTCGTTTGCTGTATATAATGGTAAAAAAAATTGGAAAGTGCAAAAAGATATCATTATTAAAGTGGTAACTAAAAAAATTAAGCGTTTTATAATTAACCTCCTATAAATTTTGATTTTGTTTTATTTTTAATTTTGAACCTTGTAAATTATGAAATAATTTAATATCAAAAAAAGTATAAATTGAATATAAAGTAATAAAAACACTAATAATATAAAAGATAAAAAAGATATTTATTAATGAATTTAATGTCATAAAAAAGAATATCACCGCCTTATTTGAACTTTTTCGATAAACATAATATAACAAAATTTGAAAAATGTCTATACTTTTTTGAAAATTTGTGGTAAAATATTTTTGACAATAAATTTAGGAGGTTTTAAATGAAATTTAATAAAGATACAAAAATAGGTGAAATTTTACAAGTTGCACCAGAAAAAGCAGAAATTTTAATTGACTGCGGAATGCATTGTATAGGGTGTCCAGCATCTCAAATGGAAACATTAGAAGAAGCTTGTGAAGTTCATGGAATAGATGTTGAAGAAGTCATAGAAAAACTAAATGCATAAAAAAATAAAAAAAATTTAAAATTTTTTAAAAAATGTATTGACAAGCGTAAAAAAATGTTGTAATATAAATAAGCGTTGTGCAATACATGCATACGGGCTATTAGCTCAGGTGGTAGAGCACTTGACTTTTAATCAAGTTGTCCCGCGTTCGAGTCGCGGA
>CAKPGU010000006.1 GCA_934155265.1 uncultured Clostridia bacterium | reverse complement strand
GCTGCTCCAACACCAATTACTGCAACTCCTCCAGCAATTTTAGCTAATCTTTCTTGTAAATTTTCTTTATCAAATTCGCTCTTTGTTTCTTCAATTTGAGCTTTTATTTGTTTAACCCTTGTTGAAATAGCTTCTTTATCTCCTGATCCATCAACAATTATTGTATTTTCTTTTTGTACTTTTATTTGTTTTGCTCTACCTAATTGTTCTATTTGTGTATCTTTTAATTCCATTCCTAAATCTTGTGAAATTACTTCACCACCTGTTAAAATTGCAATATCTTCTAGCATTGCTTTTCTCTTATCTCCAAATCCAGGTGCTTTAACAGCTACGACATTTAATACTCCTCTTAATTTGTTTAATATTAATGTTGATAATGCTTCACTTTCAATATCATCACAGATTATTACTAATTTTCCAGATGATTGCATTAAATTTTCTAGTAATGGTAATATTTCTTGAATATTGCTTATCTTTCTATCTGTTATTAATATGTATGGATTGTCTACTATTGCTTCCATTTTTTCTGTATCTGTTACCATATAAGGTGATACATATCCTTTGTCAAATTGCATTCCTTCTACCACGTTTAATTCTGTATTTGATGTTTTTGATTCCTCAATTGTTATTACTCCATCTTTTGATACTTTTTCCATAGCATCTGCAATTAAACTTCCAACTTCTGAATTATTTGCAGAAATACTTGCAACTCTTGCAATGTCTTCTTTTCCGTTAACTGGTGATGTAATTTCTTTTAATTCTTCAACTGCTCCATCAACTGCTTTTTCAATACCTCTTTTAATTGCCATTGGATCTGCACCTGCAGCTACATTTTTAACTCCTTCTTTTATCATTGCTTGAGCTAATACTGTTGCAGTTGTTGTTCCATCTCCAGCTACATCATTTGTCTTTGTTGAAACTTCTTTTACTAAACGAGCTCCCATGTTTTCAAATTTATCTTCTAATTCGATTTCTTTTGCTATTGTCACACCATCATTTGTAATAAGTGGTGCTCCAAAACTTTTATCTAATACTACATTTCTTCCTTTTGGTCCTAATGTAACCTTTACTGTGTCTGCTAATTTATTGACACCTTCTAATAATGATTTTCTTGCATCTTCTCCAAATTTAATTTGTTTAGCCATTTTTCATTTCTCCTCTCTTTCAATTTACACAATTTTTCTTTTTTAAAGAACTATTGCTAATATATCTTCTTCTCTAATAATAATGTATTCTTCACCTTCATATTTTACTTTTGTTCCACCATATTGGCTTACAACTACATTATCACCTTTTTTTACTTCCATTTCTTCTCTTTTTCCGTCCACTATTCTTCCTGGTCCAACTTCAATTACTTCTGCAATTTGTGGTTTTTCTTGTGCTGTACTTGCTAAAATTATTCCACTTTTTGTAGTTTCTTCCTTTTCTTTCATTTTTATTAATACTCTATCTGATAATGGTTTTATCATGTTTCCTCACATTCCTTTCTTTAAAATAATTTGTAAAAGAATAATTGTATTGTTAATATTTTTGTATTAGCACTCTTTTTGTTTGACTGCTAATAATATATACCCATTTTTATCCTTTGTCAATACATTTATTCAAATTTCACATAATATTCACAATTGCATTCAAATTATTTTATGCAAGTAGTTTTGATTTTAGAACAACTATTTTTTTCAATTTTAATTTTAATTTTAGATTACAAGAAAAAAGCTCAAAAAGCTAATAATAGCCCTTTAAATTCAAAAAAGAAATATATAATTTTAAAGTTTAACAAGGTGTTTTAAATTTGTTAAAAACAAATTTAAAATAGCAGAGCGTCCACAGTTAAACGATAAAATTATATATCTCTTTTTTACGTATCTAAATTATACTTTTAGCAGCCTTAACTAAACCAACAAATAATGGAGCTGGTCTATTAGGTCTAGACTTTAATTCTGGATGGAATTGTCCAGCAATAAAATATGGATGGTTTCTATATTCTACAATCTCAACTAATTTACCATCAGGAGATGTTCCTGAACAAATCAAACCAGCATCTTCTAATTTTTCTTTATATTCATTATTATATTCATATCTATGTCTATGTCTTTCAGAAATCTTTTCTGTTCCATATAACTCTTTAGCAAGAGTTCCATCTTTTATTATACATGGATAAGCTCCAAGTCTCATTGTTCCACCTTTTTTATCCACTCCTATTTGGTCATCCATAATATGTATAACAGGATTTGTTGTTTTTTCATCAAATTCAGCTGAATTTGCATCCTTTAATCCTAATACATTTCTTGCAAATTCAACAACTGCCATTTGCATTCCTAGACAAATTCCTAAAAATGGGATATTATTTTCTCTTGCATATTTAATTGTCTCAATTTTTCCTTCTACTCCTCTATTTCCAAAACCTCCAGGAACTATAATTCCTTGTAATCCTGACAATTTTTCTTTTGCAGTTTCTGGATTTATTGATTCACAATCTATTAATTTTATATTTACCTTGACTTTATTTGCAAAGCCTGCATGATGCAAACTTTCAATTACTGATAAATATGAATCATCTAATTTGATATATTTTCCAACAATTGCAATATTTACAGATTCCTCACCAATACTTCTTACATTATCAATCATTTCTTGCCATTCTCTATTATCTGGCACATATTTATCAAGTCTTAAATGATTGCATACCTCTCTACCTAATCCTTCTTCTTCAAGCATTAATGGTACTGCATACAAATTATCTGCTGTTTTGTTTTGAATTACACTACTTTTTCTAACATTACAAAATAATGCTAATTTATCTTTTATAGTTTCTGGAATTTCTTGTTCTGTTCTACAAACAAGTATATTAGGTTGTATTCCTAAACTTTGTAATTCCTTTACTGAATGTTGTGTTGGTTTTGATTTTATTTCATTTGAACCAAATATGTATGGTAATAGTGTTACATGTATGTATACAACATCTTCTGGATTTTTTTCTAATCCTACTTGACGAATCGCTTCTATTATAGATAAACCTTCTATATCTCCTACAGTTCCACCAACTTCTGTTATTACTATATCTGTGTCAGTATTTTCAAAGCTATAAATTTTTTCTTTTATCTCATTTGTTATATGTGGTATTACTTGAACTGTTTTTCCTAAGTAATCCCCTCTTCTTTCTTTTTCTATAACACTTGAATATACTTTTCCCATTGTTACACTTGAGTTCTTTGTTAAATTTTCGTCTATAAATCTTTCATAATGTCCTAAATCTAAGTCTGTTTCTGCTCCATCATCTGTTACAAATACTTCTCCATGTTCATATGGACTCATTGTTCCTGGATCTACATTTATATATGGATCAAATTTTTGAATTGTTACTTTATACCCTCTATTTTTTAATAATCTTCCTAATGATGCTGCTGTTATTCCTTTTCCTAGTCCTGATACTACTCCACCTGTTACAAATACATATTTTGTGTTCATTGTTTCTCCTCCTATTAAATAAAAAAAATAGATTAAAATAAAAACTACAAAATCGGTTTTTTTTTAATCTATCATAATCATATTAATATAATATCATTTTTTTATTATTTTTTCAATATATTTTTTAGCTTTTCTACTATTTTGTTAAATCATCTAATGTAGAATATGGTAAACAAGTTCCATCACTTTTTATAAGCAACACACCCATTCCACCAATGCCCTTTTCGTCTCCACCTTCTATTTTAACAATATCACTAATATCTGTAATTCCTTGTAATTCTTTTTCTTCAGACTCAAAAACTGTTTTCCAATTAGTTGTATTATTTGTTCTAAATCTAACATATGTAACTGTTCCATCTTCTTTTAGAAACATAATAAAACTATTACCTGCTGCTTGTCCTTCTTCACAATACCATGCATTAACAACATTATCTGAAATCTTTTTTAAATTGTTTGCTGATGAGTATTCTTTAACAGTACTTAAATATATATATGCTTCATGTTTATTATTTATTGATACATATCCAGTACCATTATTATCATCATAACCTGATAAATCAACATAAATCATATTATCTTCGCCTAATTCTTTTACTACTGATTTACTAAAATTACTTCTATATTCATTTGTATTATTAGTATTGCTAGAAGATGTTTGTGCATTTTCATCATTTATTTTTTCAGATGAATCATCCGTATTTTTTTGTACATTTTCTAACTCATTAATTTTACTATTTAGTTTTGATACTTTGTCAGTTTCAATTGTTTTTTCATTGTATAATTTGTAAACAAAATATCCCATTGTAATAATAACAATTATTGCTACAACTAAAAGTATTGTTGATACATTTATTTTTGCCACATTTTTTTCTTTCATTTCTTTTCACCCCTTTCTTTAGTATAAATTATATTTTATATTTTATCTTTAATGTTATAATCTGTCAATACAGTCATAGAGTAAAAAAGAAGCCTTTCTTTAAGGCCTCTTCTATTCTCCAATTGGAATATATTTCTTTTCTTCGACTCTCTTTTCAGGTTCTTTTGGAAATTCTATTGTTAAAATTCCGTTTTTAAAATTTGCTTTAATGTCCTCTTCACTTACATTTTCTCCAACATAATAGCTTCTTGAACACATTCCTGAAAATCTTTCTCTCTTTAGATATTTAGCATGTTTATCTTCTTTTTCTTCATTTTTTTCTGCTGTTACTGTCAAATATCCTTCATGTAATTCTATTTTTATATCTTCTTTGTCATATCCTGGTATATCAATTTCTAAAAAGTATTTTCCATCTTTTTCTTTTAAATCGGTTTTCATTAATTTACTTTCTTTTTCTGTAAAGAATGAATCAGGTAAAACCTCATCCCAAAAATCTAATCCATTTCCATTTCTTCTTGGTATCATCATCATAATACATTACCTCCCTATAATTTTATGTGTTGACACCTATTCGGTTGCACATATATATTATTAACCATTTGGTTAATTTCTATTTACATGTTTATTATACATCTATATTTTAGCACTGTCAATATTAGACTGCTAAAATTCACAAAACTTTCACATTTCTTTTTTTATTTTAAATTTTATTGAATACATAATCAAAGAAAATATTGTGGCAAGTATTGCTAAATAGTATAAATACAAATCAATTCTAAATGGCATTTGAACATGGAACTGGTTTACAATTAAAGAAACTACTATCGCCAAATAAAATAATACTGTTGCAAGTTTCCCATACCATTTACTATAAACAACTACATCTTTTCTTTTATAAAGTAGTGATGCTGATATTACCATAACACATTCTTTGATAAATACAATTGCAAAAATCCACCATGGTAAAATTTTTAAAATTGATAATGATAGTAATAATGAAACTTGTGTTAGTTTGTCTGCAAGTGGGTCAATCAATTTTCCAAGATCAGTTATATAATTATATTTTCGTGCAATATAACCATCAAGAACATCTGTTATTGCAGAGATTGTAAAAATTATTAGAGCTGCTAAATAGTCATTATTCACTACAGAAGTAAAAATAAATGGTATTAAAATAAAACGTATTATTGTTAAAATATTTGGTATATTTTCTTTTTTCATTTAATTATTTCCTTTCACAAAATTACAAGGGCAAAAAGAGAACCGTCCCATTTTGCCCTTATCTTAGTTTACTTCAAACTTTAAATTGTCATTTTCTAAGTTTACATTGATGTTCTGCCCTTCATGGACATCTCCTCTTAAAATCATTTCTGAAATTTCGTCTTCTACATATCTTTGAATAGCTCTTCTTAAAGGACGAGCACCAAATTTTAGGTTAGTACCTTTGTCTAATATGAAATCTTTTGCACTTTCTGAAACTGTTAGATTCATATTTTTATCATCTAATGCTTTCTTTGTATCTCTTAACATTAAATTAACTATTTGTATTAATTCAGGTCTTGTTAATGAGTCAAATACAATTATTTCATCTATTCTATTTAAAAATTCAGGTCTAAATACTTGTTTTAAATTTTCTTCAATTTTACTTGTATCAACTGTTTGTTTTGCAAATCCAATTGAATTATTATTTAAGTTTGAACCTGCATTTGATGTCATAATAATTATTGTATTTTGGAAACTTACTGTATTTCCTTGTGAATCTGTAAGTTTTCCATCATCAAGAACTTGAAGTAGTATATTAAATACATCTGGATGAGCTTTTTCTATTTCGTCTAAAAGTATTATTGAATATGGTTTTCTTTTAACTTTTTCAGTGAGTTGACCTGCATCATCATATCCAACATATCCTGGAGGTGCACCTATTAATTTTGATGTTGAGTGACTTTCCATATATTCAGACATATCTACACGAATTATTGAATCTTCTGACCCAAACATTTCATATGCTAAACTTTTAGCTAATTCTGTTTTACCAACACCTGTTGGACCTACGAATATAAATGATGGTGGACGTTTTGTGCTTTGTAGTCCTGCACGATTTCTTCTTATTGCTCGAGATACTGCACTAACAGCTTTGTCTTGACCAATTATTCTTGTATGAAGGTTTGTTTCTAAATTTAGCAATTTTTGAGTTTCAGCTTCTGTTATTTTTTTAACAGGAATCTTAGTCCAATTTTCAATTACTTGTGCTATATCTTGTGTTGTAAGATTTTTTAATTGAATTGTACTGTTTAATTGATCTATTTCTTCAATTAATCTACATTCTTGTGTTTTTAAATCTGCAGCTTTTTGATAATCCTCTGTTGAGTCTGCCTGTGCTGCATCTTCTTTTTGTGCTTGAACTTGTGCTAATTCTTGTTTTAACATTTCTAATCTAAATAATTCTTTATTTTCTAAGTTAATTCTTGAACATGCTTCATCAAGTATATCTATTGCTTTATCTGGCAAAAATCTATCATGTATATATTTTTCTGACATTATAACTGTTTGTTTTATTACATCATTTGAAATTTTTACTTTGTGATATTCTTCATAATATTTTTTTATTCCTTCTAGAATTTTAATTGATTCATCTATATTTGGTTCTTCGACAATTACTTGTTGGAATCTTCTTTCTAATGCAGAATCTTTTTCTATATATTTTCTATATTCTTTTAATGTTGTTGTACCTATTAATTGAATTTCTCCATTAGATAATGATGGTTTTAAAATATTTGCAGCATTCATAGAATGTTCTCCATCACCTGCACCAATTATATTGTGAATTTCATCAATTACAAGTATAATATTTCCATATTCTCTACATTCATCAATAATACCTTTCATTCTAGCTTCAAATTGTCCTCTAAATTGTGTCCCTGCTATAACAGCTGTCATATCTAACAAATATACTTCTTTATTTAAAAGTTTTGCTGGTACATTGTTGTTCGCAATCTTTATAGCTAACCCTTGTGCTATTGCTGTTTTACCAACACCTGGTTCACCAATTAAACATGGATTATTTTTTGTACGTCTATTTAAAATTTGAATTACTCTTTGTATTTCTTTATCACGTCCAATTACCATATCTAATTCATTGTTTTTAGCCTTCACTGTAAGATTTGTTCCATAAACGTCTAAGTATTTTTTCTTCTTTTTGCTTTTCTTTTTGTCTACTTTCACTTTTTGTCTACCATTTGATTCTTCTTCATTTTGATTTTGCTTTTTAGGAACTATACTTGCAAATATAGAACCAATTGGAATTCCTAATGGATTTCCTGAATTATTTTCTCCATCTTCATCATTTTCATAGTCTTCAGCATCAAAATCCTCTGGATCTAAATCTTCTAATCCTTCAAGATTTTCCATCTTTAAATTAGCTGATAAATCTTTAAATAAGCTTTCTAATTGTTTTGACATATTTGACATATCTATATTATTTATTGGTGGTATATTACCATTATTATTCTGTTTTGTTTTTTGATTATTTTCATCATTGTTTTGTTTTTCTTGCTTATTGTTTACTGGTGGCATATTAGGAATTTCTATACCTCTTTTTTGAGCACATTCTCTACATAGCCCTTCCATTGATGATTGGCCATTTTCGATTTTATTTATAAATATTTCTGCATTGTTTTTATTGCAATCTGAACATAACATATATAAATTTTCCTCTTTTCTTTTATTTAATATTATATATAATACATTAATTTTTCCAAATAGTCAATAGAAAATGCATTTTGGGACTAGACAAAATTTTCTTTTTATGATAATATATTTGAGATGCAAATTTATTTTGTAATATTTTAAATTATTTGCCCGAATGGCGGAACTGGCAGACGCACACGACTCAAAATCGTGCGGGAAACCATGTGGGTTCGAGTCCCACTTTGGGCACCAGAATAAATAAAAAAGCACAGATTTTCTGTGTTTTTTTATTCTCTTATTTCAAAAGTATGTGCATTAACTCCATCGACTAAGTACGGAGTCTTTGAACCAAAAGAACCAACAATTGGTGAAAAATTTTTAAATATCGGTAGATTTATTATACCTATCATACTGTTCATAATTGGGCTTTTTGTTGTTCTAAATAAAAATATAACCAAAAGATTAAAAACAATAGTAATTTCTATTTTTATTATTTTTACACTGCTATTTCTAATATTAGCCAATTACTTATTAGATATTTAAAAAAATACGAATTTGGTAATTCCAAATTCGTATTTTTTATGTATTATGGTGAGCCAGAAGGGATTCGAACCCCCGACCCCAGGCTTAGAAGGCCCGTACTCTATCCAACTGAGCTACTGACCCATTTCTTAACACCTAATTATAATAACACATATTATTGACAAAGTCAACCATTTTTTAAATTTTTTTTCATATTATTTTGAAATTTAATTTGAGATTTCTTCTCTTTCTTCAATTATATCTTCCAAAAGTTCAGGCTTCTTTAAATATTTTGATAATAATTTAAAAGAAGAAGCATAATAATATCCATCACAAATTCTCTCATCACCAACAAATGCTAATGTGATACATTTTTCCTCTTTAATTTCGTCATCTTCATAAATATAACTTTTCTTCTTTTTTCCCATTGAGAAAAACATACTTGTTGTTCCAAAATTATATATATGATGATATATACTATCAATTCCAAGAGAACCAACATTAGTTATAAATACACTTGTATGGAATGGACTTGCATCAATTATTTTTCTTGGCAATATTCCATGCTTATCTAAAAACATTAAAAGTTTTACAACAGCTCTAATCAATCCACTTGGAATAATATTTAAAACTGCAACTAACTTATCTGTTTTATTTGAAGCCTCAAGATCTTTATTTTTTTCTATCGCAGAATCCATTCTGTCTTTTATTTCAAGAATATTCTCATTTCCATTAAAATCTAACTTTAATGGAGTTTCAGGTCCGTCATCTGTCAAACTCTTTTTTATAACAAGAGAAACATATATTTTATCTCTTTTATATAATGCTCCATTCATTGCAAATCTATTTAAATTCGGCCTTTGACCTATAATCTTTACAATTGCAGCATATATAATATTCATATAAGATAAACGTATTCCCTCTTTTGCTTTTTTATCAATATATTCATCTAAATTTTTTAAAGCTATGTCTTGTTTAAAATATACTTGTGAGTCTGCTCTATCAAGCATTACACATGGCATAATTTTAAAAATTGGTGGCAAATTCTTTATCCTTTTACCATCTGGTCTATGTCCAAACATCTTCTTTTCCCCTTTTACTTCCTATATTCCTAATATTTTTGCTTCAACATTAAACATTTTATATTTTTTAGTTGCCTCATCTACTTTAAACTCTATTAATGTATTTTCAAGACTTTCGCTATTTTGTCTTAAATCTGTTGTAAAATATAGTTTTATTTGAGGAATCTCTAATTTATTTTTTACTATTTCTTTAAATGTTTCAACAGTATGCTTATCATCTTCACATACAAATATTAATTGTGGTAATGCAGAAAATCCTGAATCTCCCGGCACAAAATTTTCATAAAATTCTTTATACATAGTCATTTTGTCTACAAGTTTTTTCTGCCAATCTTTTTCTCTTCTAATTACTTCAAATAAAAATGTTATTGATTTTTTATTTTTAGTAAGTTTTACAGATCCACCTGTTGCCTTAAATACCTTTCCTGATATTTTTGCGTTTATAGCTGGTTTTACAACATAACTATCAAATGCCTTTACTTTTCTTAAATATGCAATTAATGTTTGATTTCCAGCTAGTCTTTTCTTTATCATAGCAACTGGCTTTACATTATCTGTTTGTTGCCATTTACATTCAATTTCTTTTGAAGTTAATAGATATTTTCCCATCTTTTCAAGGCAATAGATTCTATATATTCCTTTTCCTTCTTCAGATGTAAAATAATATCTTGTTAAAATTTTTGATTTTACAAGTTGATCTAATTTATTATTTAATTTATCTTGTGATTTTGGATCTATTCCTTTCCATTCTAGCATTTGATATATTTGTCTAGAAGTTATAAATTCAAATTCATTTACTAATTCTAATATTGCAAAATGAATATCAGTTATATGTCCTATATTAATTTTGTGTATAATTTGATTCATAGACACATATCCGTCTTTTCCATCAAATGTTTTTATTTCACCTTCTCTTATTGCAAATGGTGATACTTGTGCTTTGATTTGGTTATCTTCAACCATTTCAATCCCTCCTTATAATTTTAGTTGCTAATTATAGCTTCTTTTTTACACCTAGTTCTTTAAACTACTATTAATTTAACTTTTTTCTTTTCAGGTAAAATCCTTTTTATGCATACATCAACTGTTTCACCATATTTTAGTTCATTTGTATATTCTGCCATACCTACTAAATTAGGTGTTAACTCAATAAATATACCATTTTTGTTTTTTTCTGTATCTCTTACGATTCCTTTTACTGTCATTCCTTCTTTAAAGTTTTTTATATTATCATCCCATGTTCCTAAACAGTTTTTATATGACAAACTTATTCTTCCTGTGTTTTCATCTACTGATTTTACCATACATTTTATCTTTTGTCCAACTTTCACTCTTTCTGCTGGTGATTTTATTCTTGCAACTGATAAATCTTCTATGTACACAAGTCCATCTACTCCATTATCCATTTTAATAAAAGCACCGTATGGCTGTATTCCTGTTACAGTTCCACCAACTATTTGTCCTTGTTCGACTTTCATTTTTCTTTTGCTCCTTTTTCTTTTGTTTCACTAATATTATATCTTTTCTTAAACAGATTTTCAACTATTTTAATTAATTTTTTAACAATTCTTGTACTTCTCTTTTTTGTAAAAATCTCCATTTTCCAAGTTCTAGATCCTTTACACCTATTCTTCCTATCTTACTTCTATGTAATGCTAGAACCTTTCTTCCAACCGCTTCACACATTTTTCTTACTTGCCTATTTTTCCCTTCATGAATTGTTATTTCTAATCTAGAAATGTCTTTTTCTGTATCAGTTTTTAAAATTTTAACTTTTGCAGGTTTTGTTGTATAATCATCTATTGTTACACCTTTTCTTAACTGCTCAACCTCATTGTTTTTTACAATTCCTTTTACAGTTACAGTATAAGTTTTTTCTATTTCATGTTTTGGATGTGTAACTTTATAAACAAAGTCACCATCATTTGTTAATATTAATGCTCCAGAAGTATACATATCTAATCTTCCAACAGGTACAATTCTTTCTCTTACTTTTACTAAGTCTAGCACTGTATCTCTTCCAAATTGATCATCAGCAGTAGTCACATATCCTATTGGTTTATTAAGTAAAATATATACTAAATTTTTAGATTGATTTACAATTTTTCCATCAAATTTCACTGTATCTCTGTCTGGATTTATTTTTGTTCCAAGTTCTGTAACAACTTTTCCATTAACTTGTACTTTTCCTTGTGAAATATATTCTTCACATTTTCTTCTTGAAGCAATTCCACAACTAGCTAAATATTTTTGTAATCTCTCTTCCATTTTTAATCCTCTCAAAAATTTTGTACCCGGTCCTTTTTTTACTTTTTTCAACTAGGTAATTCTGTACCCGGTCCATTTTTTACTTCTTAGGACTGGTTCTTTTTTATACATTTTTGCATATTATATATTAATTCCTTTTACTTTTCTAAAAGGCTTTATATAGATTCCTCCGGCAAGATTCTCTTGCCGGACTTTTTTATTAAAATTACCTCTCATCCAGTTTTTTTAATATATTTTCAAAATAATCTGGTAAAGGAGCTTCTAATTTCATTTCTTTTCCTGTTACAGGATGTTTAAATTCCAAACACTTCGCATGTAAACATTGCCCTACAACTCCAAATTCATTTTTTCCATTTGAATATGTACAATCACCTATTATAGGATATCCTATATGTGATAAATGTACACGAATTTGATGTGTTCTTCCTGTTTCTATGTTTATTTCTAATAATGTATATTTGTCATATCTTTTTAGCACTTTAATATGAGTTATTGCATTTCTTCCACTTTTATCTACAGCCATCTTCTTTCTATCTGAACGACTTCTACCAATTGGCATATCTATAGTTGCTTCATTTTCCTTGACAATTCCTCTAACTAAAGCAATATATGTTTTTTTTACTTCATGATTTTTTATTTGTTCACTCATATTTACATGTGCTTTATCATTTTTGGCTACTATTAATAATCCTGATGTATCCTTATCTAATCTATGCACAATTCCAGGTCTTATTTCTCCACCAATTCCTGATAAACTATCTTTACAAATTGCCATTATTGCATTTACCAATGTTCCATCAGGATTTCCGTTAGCAGGATGTACTACCATTCCTTTAGGTTTATTTACAACAATTATATCTTTATCCTCATATATAATGTCTAGTGGTATTTCTTGTGCTTTCAATTCTATTGGCTTTGCTTCTGATTCTTCAACTGTAACAATATCTCCTTCAATAACTTTATATGCAACTTTTTGTTTCTTTCTATTAACCAATATCTTTTCTTGTTCAACTAACCTTTGTGCTGCTGTTCTTGTTAACTCATTATTTTGATTTGCTACATAAGTGTCTAACCTTTTTCCTTGTTCTTCTTGTTTTACTATATATGTTTCCATTTTTTATTCCTCTCTAAAATTTTATACCCGGTCTTTTTTCAA
This sequence comes from uncultured Clostridia bacterium, assembly GCA_934155265.1. GTDB lineage: Bacteria > Bacillota > Clostridia > TANB77 > CAG-508 > CAG-269. The sequence continues at coordinate 67,543 of CAKPGU010000006.1, read as the reverse complement.
ACAGGTAATTTTGTACCCGGTCCATTTTTAACTATTTTGTTATTTCATAAAATACAAAATTGTCATCTTCTTTTAATAAATTATATCCATCTAATTGTGCTTCTTGAATAATCATATTCATTTTTGAATCTTTATATAATATAACATGTGTTATATCATACTTTTTAAATATATCTTCAAACCATATATCTAAATTTGAGCTTTTTATAAAGTCCATAAATATATCTCTTCCGCCATTATATTCTGGTGCATATAAATCACATCTAGAATCTATAAATACAGGTATTCCTTTGAATAATAAGTAACTTCCGTAATTATATTCATTATATAATCTCACATCTTCTATATTAATATTGTTTTCATCAAAATATTGTAAAATAAATTCACTCATTTCTACTGGGTATGATTTTTCATCAATATATTTAGATTTTATTTTTCCTTTTATAAAATACAAACTTAATATTACAACTAATGCTGATATTACAAATCCTCCAAACAATGTTGTAAATACATTTATTAGTCTTTCGTCTACATTTTCTCCTTCTTTTCTTACAAAATCATAAGCTAATCTATTTAATATAACTGAACATATTATTATAAACATCGTTGACTGTCTTTTTGAATATAGCATTAACAATATCAATCCTCCAAGCATAAACAAATCGACTAATCTAATTTTAATATCCGTAAATACTAATATTGCTATAAATATTAGTAATATACATAGTACTTCTGCATTTTTTATTAATGTCATTGGTAGATGTTCATTTATATTTTGTGTTGTATTTCCTTGCATTGTCTTAATTAAATATGTATATGGTGTAGTTCCTAATGGTGTTAAAAATCCAGTTAAAGTACATATTATCATCACTATTATTAAATATTTTACTCCATCTCTTTTAGTTAATGAAATTTTATTTTCTTCTTTTAACTCTTTTCCATATTTTTTTGCGACTTTTTCTTCTATATTAATTATTATGTATTCTGCTATATATGGTAAATATAAAACAAACATGAATGGCCAAACAGCAACATGTAAATTTGCTATTAATATTGATATTACTATTAGCCCAATCCCATATCCTTTTTTGCTTGTATTGGATAACTGTTCCATAAAGTATATTTGTAAAGCAAATAATATAAATGTTACAAGTTGAGCTCTTGCAGCAATGTAATCTCTTAACATATACATTGCTCCAATTGTTATTACAAATGATACTACTTTATTTTTAACTAATTTTGAATTTGTTTTATATATTGTTATTCCTAGTATTGCTGAAAAAATGCATGTTGATATATATATTCCAGCCATTCCACCAACTGAATATATTAGATATATTATTACATCATATAACCAATGTGGATATGTATATTCTAAATTTTGATGCCAAGAAAACGGATCCATCATGTCTATTCCTTTGTTTTCAATTATGTGTTCTCCTATTTTGATTGTGTAAAATGTATCATTTTGCAAAGTTTTTGGTGTTAAACTTATACAAAATATTGCAATTAAAATAATTGCCATGATTTCAAAATAAATTGCTTTTTTGTTTTTCATAAGTTTTTTATATAGCTTGATATATTATGAAAGCTATATTCTCCTTTCCTATTATAGTATCCATATTATAACAGAAAAAATCCAAAAAGACTATACTTTTTGGATTTTAGTTTTTTATATTAAACAGCTTCTTGATTTTCAGTTTCTTCTTTGTTTTCGTTTCCTTCTTCATTTATTAGTTCTAAGCTACAAATTGAAACTTCATAAGCTACTTTCATTTCTGATGTTCCATCTTCATATTTCTTTTCATATTGTCTTGATTGAACTCTTCCTACTATTTTTACTTGAGCTCCAACTTCTAAGTTTTGGCAGAATCTTGCATTTCTTCCCCATGCTATTGTTGGAATATAATCTGATTTATTATATGCTCTGTTTACTGCTAATAATAAATCTGCAATTTCTCTTCCAAATGGTGTTTGTCTGTAAATTGGTTTTTTACATACAAATCCGATAAGTACAACTTCGTTTGTTGTTTCTTCTTTTCTTACTATGTCACTTTCTTCTTGTTCTTCAACTTCTTTAAGTTCTTCAACATCTTTGGCAAATACTGTTAATATTAATTTGTTTCTTTCATTTTCATAACTGTTGTATGATCTGAATTGTCCTTTTATTAATAGTTTTTTACCTTCTTGTAACATTTCATCAGTTATTAATCTTTCTGATATTGTTATTGGTATGATGTCTGCATTTCCACTTAAACGTGGTATTGATAAGTTGAATGTGTAAAACTTCTCTCCGTAAATTTCATGGCTAAATCTTTTTTCGCCTGTAACTTTTCCTACTAATGTTAAGTAGTTGTTTTCTAAATAATTTGTATCCAATTTTATTTCCTCCTTATTTTTTTCTTTATCAATTGTAAATTTCTCTTCTTGCTTCTCTTTTTTTAAAATTTTCTACAGTTTTTATTATACTACACTTTTTTGGATTTGTCTACATAAAAAGTTAATTTTTTCTAATTTTTTTGTATTTTTTGTTTAAATATTAACATTTTTAGGCTCTTTTTTATAAATTATGCAATTCTTCTATTATAAAAATTACTAATTTAGTATATATTTTTTTATCATTCTCTCTACTTAACTTAATTTCTTTTTCTTGACTTTCTATTGTTTTTCCATTTATTTTTTCTATATTTCTTTGTAGGCATACTATTATTTTTTCTTCATTTACACTTGATATCGATATTGTTGCTTTTGAATTAAAACCAAATGTTATTACTTTTATTGGCTTTTCTATATCAATCTCGTTTAAAAATCCTATTTTAATATCTCCATTTAATATTAAGTATTTTGTTTTTGACATTATCTCATTCATATATTTATATTCTTCAGATTCTAATTTTATATCTTCTAGAACTATTATTTCTTCAAAACTAATATTTTTAACATTTTTTATAGATTCTTTTGTTATTTCTATAATCTTAATATCTCTTTCTTTTAGCTCTTTATTTATTACATGAGCATCTCTCTTTTTCGCAATTATTCCAATTAATGGCATAACTTTCTCCTTTGTTGTAATTATTTCCTAAACTTCTTTTTTTATACTTGTATAATTACTTGATAATGGTTCAGTTTTAAATTTTTTCTGTGTATTAATTTAGAATAAACCATTATCCTCTACATACTAGTTCTTGATTTGTGTTCCATTATTATTAATAGTATAATTATCTTGGTATATTAAATCTGAAACAGTTGTCACTTTAAATCCACTTTCTTTTATATTTTTGATAAGCATATCCAGACTATCAGCTGTATGCTTTGTTCCATTATGACTCAAAATTATTGAACCGTTCTCCAGTTTATTCTTTAACCTTTTCCACATTTCTTCACCAGTTAATCCTTTATAATCTAATGTATCTAAATTCCATTGTATAGTAAAATATCCATTTTCTCGTGCCGTTTTTATTACTGTATCATTATATTCTCCATATGGAGCTCTATATAATGTAGTTTTACTTCCTGTTATTTTTTCCAGCTTGTTTACACTTAACTGTATTTCTTCTAGATTTTTCTCTGCTGATAGACTATTTACATGTGGATGTGTATTACTATGACTTCCTATTTCATTTCCGGATTCATATATCTTTTTTACTGCTTCTGGATATTTGTCTGCCCAATCTCCTACTATAAAAAACGTTATATGTACATCATTATTTTTTAATGTTTCTAATATGCTGTCTATGTCATCTGCATTCCATGCACAATTCATTGTGAATGCAACTTTGTTTTCTTCTGTTTGCACATTATATATAGGTAAATATTTTTCCTGTGCAAACGTTGGCACTGCACTAATATCTTTTATATTTGCTAATGCAATTAATACAGCAACTGTTAATATTGACACAGCATATGTTTGTATTTTTTCTTTATTGAATATTAAGAACATAAAAAAACCTCCAAATCAAAACATGATACTAATTATATTTAATATTATGTTTTAATTTGAAGATTATGATTTTATATTCTATTAATTATTAAGTTGTATATGACACATGAAATGAAATTAAACAAGAAACCTTTTACTAATATAGATAAAGGTATAAAAAAAATCGAACTTAGATTATATGATGATAATAGAGCCAAAATCAATCTAAATGATTTTATAATTTTTCATAAGACAACAATACGAGAGGAAAAATATTAACATTTTCCCCTCGTATTGCTTAAAAGATTCTTTCTAATTCTTGCCTTCGAACAAATTCAGATAGTTTTTGATTATTTTCTAAATAAAAATAACTCTGTGGTGCTGTAAAACCAAATTCTTTTCTTAATCTTTCTAATTTCAATGGTGTTTTTAAACGATAAAGATGTTTTATATGATAAGCATGTTTAGATTGTTTTAATCCATTATTAAAGTCATCATTTCCAATTCCTTCTTCTATAATATGTTTTGGATATGTAACTATATTATCTATCACAGCAACATATTCTAGAGTACAAATTGGTGAGGAAGTATAAATCCATAATTTATCTACTCCTTTTTTAGGAATATATTTTCTGAACTCATAATTCTTATGACCATCTTTTATAAAGTCAACAAATTTAGGTTTTATGCTTATTACAACATCTATCATTTAAGTACCTCCATGAAATAATAAATAGAATAATTTATTTTTAGACAATTCAATTATACTACTTGAATCACCTTTTTTCTATATTATTTTTGTTTCACATCAATTGTAACACTACATTATAAAATTCCCTAAGCTTTCCAGTAGCATTTTCTTTTATGATATTTTTTATAAGTCGACTCTTCCCAACAGAAAATCTATTGCACTTATTTGTTTTATTCCATTGTAATTATTGGTATCATAATCTAATGTGATTATATATTTTTTATAATGATTAGATATCGACTCTAATGATTTTAATTCTCTTTGCAAAGTCGATTCTTCCCTAACAGACAATGCTACTTGTATATAGATATATTCATCCTCTGTTTCAACAACAAAATCTACTTCTGTGTCGTCATTTTTTCCAATATATACTCTATATCCTTTTCTTTTTAATTCCAAAAATATTATATTTTCTAATATATGCCCTAAATCCTTATTATTGTTTTTTCCAAGCAAATATGTCCTTAGTCCTAAATCTGATAAATAATATTTCTCTTGTGTTTTTAACAGTTGCTTTCCCTTTATATCAAATCTATTTACTTTATATAATACATAGCTTTCTAATAAACTATTAACATATAGTTCAACTGTATGAACAGAATTTTTTCTGCCATTAGAAACTAAAGTATCACTTATCTTCTTGGTTGAGATACTAGAACCAATACTATCAAATAAAAATCTACAGATGCTTTCAAGCATCATAACATCATTTACTTTCTTCCTATTTATTACGTCTTTGACTATTACTGTACTATAAATACTATCTAAATATTCTAGTTTTTCATTATAATTGTCTAAATTTATAAGGTATGGAAAACCTCCATACATGCTATATTCATTATATTTTCTTAATTCGTTTTCTTCTCCATAATAACTTAAATATTCTTTAAATGACAATGGCAATACATGTATTTGAATATATCTTCCGGTTAAATATGTTGCAAGTTCTCCAGATAGCATATATGAGTTCGATCCAGTTATATATATATCTAAATATTCTCTTAATAATAAACTATCTATACATTTTTGAAACTCATTTACATTTTGTATTTCATCTAAAAAAATATAATTCATACATTTTTCATCTGCTTTTTCCATAATATAATCATGCAATTTTTGAAAATCTAATAATTCTCTATTACTATTATCTTCGAAATTTATTGATATGATATTTTTTTCTAGTACTCCTTTATCAATTAATTCCTTTTTAAATTCATTTAAAATAGTTGATTTTCCTGAACGTCTGATTCCCGTTATTACTTTTATTATTTGTTTATCTTTATATGAATTAAGTTTATTCATATATTCTTCACGATATATAATCTTTTTTCTCATCTTCATCACCTAAATATATAATAAATCTTTTTTTATGTCTTGTCAAGTTTTTGCTCAAATAAGCAAAAACTTCTAATTATATTTTAGTTTTTGCTCAAATTTAAACAATTTTATATAACAAACTTATAATTAATTTTCATGTTATATTTTTTCTTTATTGAATATTAAGAACAAAAAAACTCCAAATTATAACATGATACTAATTATATTAATATTATGTTTTTATTTAGAGTTTATTATTTTATATTATTTTTCCATAAAATATTTTTAATATTTCTTTATACATAGGAAATTTTATTTTTTCAATTTCTTCTATAGTTTTCCCTACATCATATTCAATTCTCAAATGTTGAAATTCTACTTTTCCATTGTTAATATCTAATATCCCTGCATTAGCTATATTGTTACTTATAGGACAACCTAAAGACCCTGGATTTATATACCATTTATTTCCCATATTATTTATACTGTAAGCATGTATATGGCCATATAAAAATATGTCAGCATTTATTTCACTAAACATATCTTGATTTTCAGCAATAGTAGGCTCTTTAATATGTTTTTTATATTTTCCATCTTCATTTTCTGGATAATGTACTATATATAATTTTTTATTTTCTATTTCAATATTTTTTTCTACTGGTAATTCTTTAATAAATTTTATTGATTCTTCACTTAACATACTTTGCGTCCATTTATGATTTTGAATTTCGTCAAAGCTCATTTCTCTTTTATCGTCATGGACCTCTTTTGGTAATCCGTCTGTAAAATACTTTTCATGATTTCCTCTTACCGATATTAAGCATTCCCTCTTTTTTATTAACATTTGTACTGCTTCTTCTGGGTTTGGTCCTATTCCTATTATATCTCCACAACATATTATTTTATCAACTTTTATTCTATTAAATTCTTTCAATACTGTTTCTAAAGCTTGAATATTGCTATGAATATCTGATATTATACCTATTTTCATCTTTAATCTCTCCAAATATTACCATTTATAAACTCTGTTAGTGCCATTACTAAAGCTTCTCTTGTTAAATCATATCTAGTAACCACATCCTTTGTAAGATGAGCAATGCCACCCTTTTCATTTCTTAATCCATTTCCATTAAATATTTTGTCCATAACTATTGCTAACTCTGTATTTATAATTTCATCTACATACTTATCTGGAACTGGAAATGCTGGCCCTGCTCCAAAACTTTCATAACCATTCTTATCTTTTATTACTGCTATTTGAATAATACACCATTTTCCTAATTTATTTGTTATTCCTGATTCAACACCAATAAAAAAGTCAGCATCTATATTGTTTTCTTCTGCATATTTTATTAAATTATTAACTCTATTACTCGCCCCTGTATATATCTCATCATTTACTGGTTCATTACTAACATCTGAACTTACAGGAACTCCTATAACTTCTATATTAGTATAAAACTTTTCAAATGCTTGCTTAGCTCCTTCAACTTTTCCTTTATTATTTGTTCCTATTAGTACTTTCATTTTTTTATACTCCCTCCATTAATTTTCATTGTCTATACGATATTATATTAAATTCATTTTTCTTATCAAACCTAAAAATTAACACTTTAGTATAATTATCTTTATTTGGCTCACTTAATTCATTAATAGTTAGGCTCGCTTGATATTTCTTCAGTGTATCAAATGTGTTCATAAATCCCATACCAGTTCCACCTTCACTTGCATGTGTTGTGATTGGACTCTTTCCTAATTTTGATAATGTTTCTTTTTCGAATTCTATACCAGAATCGTATATGTATAAACTATAAATACCATCTATTTCCCCTAACCTTACTAAAATACTTCTATTTATATTGTCCGTATGATTTATCGCAATAATTGCATCTTTTATATGGTCTGCTAGCAATATTTCTAAATCTTCTTTAGCTATCAAGTTATTTACCATATAATGTATATTTCCTGATATCTGTAACTCAAATTCAATCTTATTCTTTATACATTCTGATTGCATGTATTCTAACATATCATCTATTTTTGGAATTTCAGTTTTTATTAATTCTATTGTTGCTTTATCTTTATATAAATCTTTTTGTATTTCTTTTATTCTATCTTGTACTTCGCCAGCTTCTTCTTTACTTATTTCTACATTTGTTAATAACTGTTCCATTTTATATTCTAATGCTTTTTGTTTATGTGCTATCGAATGACTTTTCTTGCTTAATCCCAAATTTTCGTCTTCTACTTGTTTTAGTTCACTTTTCGTTTTTTCTAATTCTTCTTTGGTTTCGTTTAAGTCTTGAATTAATAGTTTTTCTTTGTAATATAGTTGTAGAGTTTTTTGTATAGTAACAAACATTATTATTGCAATTACTATTAATCCTGCAGTCGCATCTATTGCTAATCTAATGTCTGCATTAACTATTATTATTATTTCAAATAATATTATTGCACTTGCATTTAAAACAAATAAATTTATAAACTCATTATTTTGTTTATTTTTAAGAAATGATATTCCATATTTAAATCTTTTAATTCTAAATATACTATACAATATTATTAAATGAATCATTATTATAATAATCAAATTTATACAATTATTATCTATTCCCATAAGAAAATTAATGCCATAATTTATAGCAATTGCTATAGAAAATATTATATAGTTAATGCTCAACGACATGATTGTTGCTAAAATCGAATAACCTATATTATCTTTTGAAAACATTAAACTTTGCAGTAAAATGACACATACAATACTAGCAAAATAATTAGCTTTACATTTTATTACTACACATAGTGTGATAATAATAATATTAAATATAACATTTCTTATATCTAATATATATTTTTTATTAGTTATTTTAAAATCCGTATAATATGTACATAATATAATAAATATTGATTTTATAATATTTATTTTTGTTTCTAGTCCTTCTAGTACATCCATTATATTTATATTTCCTATCATATGAACTCCTTTTAATTTGTATTATTATATATTAATTAAGAATATATTTCAACAGATTAACATACAAAATAAGTTGTTTTTAATTTATTATGATTAAAAATATAAATATATATAATTCCTTAGTCTACACCTATTACAATTATATCTTTAATATCAAAGCCAAAAAAAGAAATATGATTTTAAACCATATTTCTTCTTTGTTTTCTATAACCATTTTTTTAGCCAGTATACTAATCCTTCAAACCAATCCATTATCTTTCCACCACCTTTTTTATCTTTTGTGCTCGTTCCGTTTTGCTATAATAAAAATACCATTCAAAGCTTAGAACTATGCAAAATTTGGTGATAGAAAGTCATAATAAAAAATGACAAGTTATGACAAAAAATAGTCAAAAATATTTTCTTATTTTTCAATCAAAAAATATCAAGTTTTACCATTTTTTATTATATTTAAATACTATGTCTTTGTTCTTTTTATGTTGTAAAATTATAAAAAAATATAAGGAGGAGTTTTATTATGGGAAGAAAAAGATCAAATGTAGCAGTTGAAGTAGAAAGACAAGAGCAAATTGAAAGAGGCAAAAGAATTAAATATATTAGAGAAAACGAGTTGAAACTAAATAAAACTCAACTTGCTGCAGAAATTGGTACATCAAGTCAATTTCTAGGATTAGTAGAAGAAGGAAAAGGTAATCTGGTTTACTATAGTCTAAAAAAATTTAGAGAAATTAGTGGACATTCTGCAGATTACATTCTATTTGGAATAGATGATGAATGTATTTCTAAAACAAAAAAGTTACTAAAAGATTATAGTGAAAAAGAAATCATTGCTGCTTTTGAAGTTGTAGAAAAGTTAGCTTTTTGTATTAGAAAAAAACAATAAATAAAAAAAGTGTGAATAATAAGACTTTATTTCTTATCTTCACACTTTTTATTTTATTTTTAATATCATTTAAATTTCTTCTTGTGTAATTGAATAAATAAGCTGACTTTCAAATTTTCCAGTTTTCTGATTTATTCTTCTATCACGCAAACAAGCTTCTTTTTTCATTCCAACTCTTTGTACTATTTTCTCTTTTATTTGAGTCAATTCTTTGTTGCCATCATAAAAATTAGAAATTACTATATAATACCCTTGTTCTTTAATCAAATATTCTATTACTTTTTCTAATGCTTCTTCCATATATCCTGTATGCACCCAATTTAAAGCAATACCGAACTTTATTCTACAACCTTTATTTGTTTTAGATACTTCTTGAGCATTAATGAAACCAATCACTTTATGTGTCTTTTTTTCTTCCATTGCCCAAACAAGTTCATTCATTTCATATTCCTTTATATAAGAAGAGATTATTGCCCTTGTTTCTTCAATAGATTTATGTGGATTGTAATTTAGACAATCTGCAAGTTTCTTTTCTGTTCCAAGATACTTATGTGCATCTTCTGTATCAGTAATTTTGAATTTTCTAATTTTTAAATTTTCTGTTTCTAAATCTTTCATTTTTTACTTTATGTCCTCCTCTTATTAAAAATTTTCCTTTATTTTACATTTAAAGTAAAAAAATGTCAATTATTTTCATAAATTTTTATTAAAAATCTTTGATTCTTTCTTTAAAATCTTTGAAATCAATTAACTTCCAAGACCAATTTGCATCCATTTCCATACCTGGTACATTAATTCTTGCACTATCATCTAATCCAAGTATATCTTGAACTGTTATAATTGCAATTCTAGCTTTACATTTTGCACAATATTGCATAATACCTATATTAACATTTATATCATAACATTCGTTTTTTCTCAAAAACTCTTTTAATCTCTCTTTATATACATCATTTAAATTGTTATACCATCCATGTATTGTTTGGCAATCATGATTTCCGGGAAATACAAGAACATTTTCTTGTTCATTATCTTTATCATAAAGTCTATTTAAATCAATTGAATATTGTAATACCTTTTGTCTTGTAAATCCATAGTGTTCTCTTAATTTAATTGTTTCTTCTCTAATATCTCCTAAATCTTCAATTATAAAATTTTCAATTTTTATGCTTTCATCTTTAAACAGTTCATCAAAAAAAGCATAACTTACACCATCTGTATACATTCCTTCTTTTCCACTTTTACCTATTGGTATTTTGAAAAACGAATCATATCCTCTAAAATAATCTATTCTAACTTTGTCAAATAATTTTAAATGATATTTAAATCGATTTACTAAATATTTAAAATCATCTTTTTTCATGTTTTCTACATTATATACTGGACCATTCCATTTTTGGCCATCACTATTAAAATAATCTGGCGGTGTACCAGCTTCAAATGTAAATTTTCCATTTTCCATTTCAAAACACTCTGGATGATACATTGTTTCTGCTGAATTAAAAGTTGGATATACTGGCATGTCTCCTATTATTTGAATATTTTTAGAATTAGCATATTTCTTTAGCTCCATCCACTGCTTATATAATATAAATTGCAGAAACATATAATATTCTTTACTTTCGCCTTTTATATTACTTATATATTCAGCATATTCACTAATTTCTTTATTTTTTATAAATTGCACATATTCTTTATTTATAACAAATTTACTGAATGCTTCTTTATAATATTTTTCCTTAAAATCATCATATACTGCCCTATCTTTCATTTCTCTTCTTTCAGGTTTTTCTATTAATCCACATTCTTTTAATTTGTCTAATGATATATAATCTTCTTCTAAAGCATAATAACTTAATGGAGAATATGGTAGTCTATTACAAGCATTTATAGGCAAGATTTCCCAATATTTCATTCCATTTTCACTTAAAATATCTATAAATTCATATGCTTCATTCCCAAAATCTCCGATTCCATATTTACTTGGCAACGAAAATATTGGAAGTAAAATTCCTTTTTCTTTCATTTGTATCTCCTTTTCTTTTGTTGATATCATTTTATCACAATCAATTTTGTTTTTCCATATTATTTAAAGTATTTTATTGTAAAAATTGTTCCTTTATTTACTTTAGATTCAACACTCACATATCCATTATTACTTTCAATTATAGATTTAGCAAGAGCTAATCCAATTCCAACACTTTCACTTGAAGAATTTTTACCTTTATAAAATCTCTCAAAAATATGTGGCAAATCCTCTTTCTCTATTCCTACTCCATAATCTTTTATCTCTACTTTTGAATATATCTTATTTTCTTCATATGATATATCTATTTTAGAATTATCTTTTGAATGTTCTACGCAATTTTTTAAAATATTAGTTATAGCTTCTACTTGCCATTTAAAATCACAACTTATTTTTATATTTTTATCTGCTTTTTGTATTACTTCAACATTTTTCAAATCACACAATACTGAAACATTTTTTATACTATCTTTTACTATATCTTGCAAGCTTATTTCTTTATTAATAAATTTTACTGAATTTGCATCTAATTTAGATAATTTCAATATTGAATTCACTAAAAAATTAACATTTATAATTTCTCTTTTTATATCTTTAACAAATTCTATTCTGGTTTCTTTGTCCATTTCTGGATTTTCTAAGATATTATCTATCATTATTGTTATTGAAGTTAAAGGTGTTTTTAATTGATGTGATATATCTGATAAAGAATCTTTTAAATTTACTTTATCTTGTACAGAATTTTCTGCAGTTTCTTTTAACATTATTGTTGTTTTATAAACTTCATTTTTTAATATTGATAATTCATCTTCTGTGTTGTCATCTATATCTAATTTATAGTTTTTATTATTTATCTCTTCAATATATCTTGTAATTTCTTTTAGTTTCTCGTCTTTTGAATTATTATATTTCATAAATATAATTAAAATTACTAATGATAATATTATCAAAATTGCTGTATTTAATATTAAAAATATTTTAAAATAATTATCATTTTCTATTAATATTGAATCATCTTGTAAATTGATTCCATAATTCTTGAATAAGTCTGTATCTATATTTTCTTTGCTATTTATTATTTGCATTATTTCATTATTATCTAAATCTGGATATTTTTCTTTTACTTCTGATACAATTTGTGCAATTTTATTATTAAAATTATTTGTATATTTTTTATATTGATAATATTGAAACACTCCAAATACTATTAAAATTAATATTATTGCAATAAAACTTTTTATTAATGCTCTTTTTAATTCAATTTTATTTTTCATCAATTCTATACCCTATTCCTTTGATTGTAATTATTATATCTGTTACAAGTTTTTCCCTTATTCTTTTTAAGTATACAGTTACAGTATTGTCATTTACATCATTTCCAGTCCATTCCCATATTTTTTCTATAATATAATTTCTTGTAACTACTTTATTTAAATTCATAAATAGTAAATTTAATATTTTTAATTCTAAACTTGTTAAATTGATTTCTTTTCCTTCTTTATATACTACCATTTTATCTATATCAAATTCGATGTCTTTTACTTTTATTATTGAATTCTTTTTATTTCTAAGAAGTATTTTATTAATCCTTGCTATTAATTCTCTTATTGAAAATGGTTTTGTGATATAATCCTCTGCTCCCACTTCTAAGCCTTTTACTATATCATCTTCATCATCTTTTGCTGTTAAAAATATTGTTGGTATATTTTTGTCTTTTATATTTTTTTCATATAAATCAAATCCGCTTCCATCTGGAAGAGATATATCAAGAATTACTAATTTAGGCTTTTCATTTTGTAAAAATTTTATTGTTTCTTTTACATTTGTTTTGTGTATTACTTTAAATTTTTCTTGTTCTAAAGAATAAATTATTCCTTTTGCAAGTATTTCATTATCTTCCACTAATAAAATTTCCATCGTTTTATTACTCCTTCCCCATGCTCAATTTAGAATAAAAATTAGTGCAGTCTAAGATTATATTTTTAATTTATTATATAATAAATTAAGGGACTTTTATAGTCCCTTTTTTAAATATTTTCATTTCTTATTGTTTCTATTGTATTTTGTTTATTTATCTTTGCAATTGAATATTTCATTATTATAAATACTAATATAAATACAGCAATAACTGAAATTAAAATAGGTTTTACAGGTATATACATATCACTTTCAAATTTTACAGAAAATGCTTTATATAATGCAAATGTTCCAATCATTCCAAGTGCAATTCCATATATCAATGCTTTTGTTGAATAAAATATTGTTTCAAGATTAATCATTCTATTAAATTCTCTTTTTGTCATGCCAATACTTTTTAACATTGCAAATTCTTTTTGTCTTAATTCCATATTAGATGTAATTGTATTAAATATATTTGTTACTCCAATTAATGTAATAACAGTTATAAATCCATATAAGAATATTTTAATTATTAAAACCATTGATTTTTCCTCTTTTACTTGTTCTGATATATTAAAATATCCGTTATCAATATTGATTGATTTTAATTCATCCACAAATCCATCTGGATTACTAGATTGTATTGATATATACCTTAGTTTAAAGTTCATATCTTTATAATAATCTAAATTAACAATTAAATACCCTCCATCATAATATGATTTCTCAATTCCATAAGGTCTTATATCAGTTATAGCCCCAACTTTAAAACTTGTTTCTTTATTATCTAATTTTCCTGTAATCGTATCTCCTATTGAATATTTATAAATTCTTTGATTTATTCCTTTTCCTGATTTTTCATAATATAAATAATCATCACATAAAACTCCCTTATCTTTTAATTTTTCACCATTTGTTCCGATTTTTTTCATATATTTGTTCCAAGAATTATTATCTAAAGCTAAAATTTGTAATTTTGATACTTTTCCTTCTCCTGTTGGAACATATTCTACTAGATTTTCATCATAGTATTCATCTTCTTCTAATTGGATTCCTTCTACATTATTTATTTTGCTTAAGTCATTAATCTTTAAATATTGTTCACATTCATATAGCCAATAAGATTCATCTATATATTTTAATTTTGAAATTTTATCTATTTCTTCTTGCGTTCTTCCGCCACACCCTATACTGATATTATAATCATAATCTTTATAATAATTACCAGTAACATCAAACATATTTGCAATAAAACTGCTCATAGCAATAAATACAAATATACTTACTGCTAGTGATACTACAGTTGTTCTATATTTTTTCTTACTTCTTTTTAAGTTCTTATATGCCAATACTCCACCAGTTCCAAATATTTTAGAAATCAAAAATGGCACTTTTAACTTTTTAGATTTTAGTTTTACTTCATTTGGATTTTTTAATAAATCTATAGGACTTACTTTGCTTGCTTTTTTTGCTGATGATAATGCTGATAAATATATAGTAATTATTCCAATTACAGCAGATAATATTACAGGATATATCGATACTTTAAGCATAATTCCATCAACATTACCAAACAAGAGCTCTCCTGCAATTACATTAACAATTTTTATTAGAATGATTACTGCCAATATACCTGATAATATTCCTAAAGGTATTCCTATTAATCCTAATATTAATGTTTCTGAAATTACATTTCTTTTTATTTGTTTTCTTGTTGTTCCTACACTTGCAAGCATTCCATACATTTTCATTTTTTCTGTAATTGCTATTGCAAATGAATTTCTTATGCAAAATATACTTGTAAGCATTATTATAAATATTACAACACCAACAACTTGATATAACATTATAATTGTGTCATCACTAATTGCTAAAACTTCCCATCTTAAAAGATCTTCATTTACATCAAATTTTTCGTAATTTAATTTTGGTGCTGAATTCTGTGTAGTGCTTGCATTCTCCGTGTTATCTGTGATTTCAGTATCTTTAAATAAATCATTATAATTAGAAGCACCTAAAATATTTGCTATTGATGTTTTATATTCTTTTGGATTTTTTAAAGATATAAATGCATCTTCTGTTCCATCATTTATATTAGTAGAAATTATTGTATATCCTGGATCACTATAAATTTCAAAAGAATAATTTGGTCTTTCAATAATTCCTGTTATAGTAAATTCATATTTTTTAGCATCAGTTAATTGTTCGCCTTCCTGATTATATGGATTACTATTATCTAATGTATACCCATCCAAAGTCTTTCTTGTACCAATATCAATTTTTATTTTATCTCCAACTTTATAATTTACCTTTCCATTACTTGCAATATGCCTACTAATAACAATCTCATTATTGTTGTTTGGAAATCTTCCTTCTGTCAACTTAAATTTTAATTCATTAAATATTTTGTTATCCATTGAATATAGTTTTAAATAAGGTTTATCTTCATTTTTTCCATTCTCTAATTTTCCATATCCAACCTCTTTTATAGTAAAAATATCTTTTATATCTCTATTATTTTTTAGAGTTTTAATATTTTCATCAGTAACATTATAAAGCTTCAAATGATAATATCCAGATTTATTTATATCATTTTGTACCAATGTATGCTGAAAGCTTGTAGCCATAGTTGCAACAGCACAAATTAAAGCAGTCGACAATATTATACCTATAATAGTACTAATAGTTCTTTTTTTATTTAATTTTAAATTTCTAATAGATATCTTGTTAAGAATATTCATTTCTACACCTCCTTAACAATTTTTCCATCTTCAATTTTTATAATTCTATCTGCTATTTTAGCAATTTCCATATTATGTGTAATCATAATTATTGTTTGTTTATAATCTCTATTAGATTTTTTTAACAAGTCAACAATTTCATCGCTTGACTTTGAGTCCAAATTTCCTGTTGGTTCATCTGCTAAAATAATTGCAGGATTAGTTATCATCGCCCTACCAATAGAAGTTCTTTGTTGTTGCCCACCTGATAATTCATTTGGTAAATGATTTCTTCTGTTTTCTAATCCTAAAACTTTAATCAGCTCATCTAATTTATTTTGATTAACATCTCTATTATCTAAGTTTAATGGTAAAGTAATATTTTCTTCAACATTTAATATAGGAATTAAATTATAAAATTGATAAATTAACCCAACTTGCCTTCTTCTAAAAATTGCAAGTTCATCATCATTGAATTTGTATATGTCTTTTCCATCAATAAAAACTTTTCCACTTGTAGGCCTATCAACACCACCGATTAAATGTAAAAGTGTAGACTTTCCACTTCCGTGATGCTCCAACGATTGCTACAAACTCTCCTTTATTTACTGTAAATGATACATTATCTAATGCTGTTACTTTTGTAATTCCTTCTCCATAAATTTTACTTAGGTTTTCAACTCTTAATATTTCCATAATTTATTTTTTTCCTTTCTTTATGTATTTTGTAATTAGATTGTATCATGACTAAAGTGACAAGTAAGTGACTTTTTTTAATTTATCAATTTACAAATAGTTACCAGTAGGGACACCCATAAATGGTAATTTTTTTTACCACTGGGGACACCCTTTGTAATATTCTTTATAATAAATCATCTTCTTTCTTTATAAGGGTGTCCCTTCTGGTAATTTTTTTTACCAAAAATGAGTGTCCCCACTGGTAAAAATTCTTACCAACGGGGACACCCTTTCCTATTCTTTATTTAAAAATTTCATTTCAACATATAATTTATCTGCAACAGATTGAACAACATTTTTTAAAAGATATTGTTCTTCTGTCATTTTCTCAACCTTTGGAAACTGTTTTCTTGAAAATGCATTTTTTACTGATATTTCAAAATTTGCACAAAATCTGTTATATGCTTTACTTAGTTCAAAATATTGTATTGTTAATGATATTAATTTTCCTATATCACTTATACTATATACTTGTTTTAATATACATATTACCATTAAGTATGCAATATGTGACCTGCTATATTTCTTTTTTTCAGGTGCAGGCATTATTCCTTGTTTTACATAGTTATTTATCATCGTTTTGGTTATTATTTTGTCTTCTTTGTTTGTTGAATATTGTGATAAATATTTTTCTAAATAATTTACTACTTGATCTAAGTATAAGTCAATTTCAGGTAGTTCATTCCATCTTGGTATATGTATTTTCATTATTATTTCTTCTATATCTATATTTATATCATTTTCCTGCATCTTTTCCGTCTCCTTTATATTTATGTTACTATTTTAGCAGAAAATTTTTAAAATATCAACAATTTAATTATTTAAGAATTCTAAGTGTATTAAATATTGTCAAAATTGTAACACCAACATCTGCAAAAACTGCTTGCCACATTCCACTAATACCTAAAACACTTAATAATAATATTAATACCTTAACCCCCACTGAGAATATTAAGTTTTGTTTTATTATTCCACATGTTTTTTTAGAAATATTTATTGCATCTATAATTTTTGAAACATCATCTGTCATTATTACAATATCTGATGCCTCTATTGCTGATTCTGAACCAACTCCACCCATTGATATTCCAACATCTGCTCTTGCTAAAACTGGTGAATCATTTATTCCATCTCCTACAAATGCAATCTTTCTATTTGTTGAATTTCCATCATTTTTTGTATTTGCACTAATTATTTTTTCTAATTCATTATACTTATCTTGTGGTAACATTTCTGATTTTATATTTTGAATTCCTAATTCTTTTCCAATTTTTTCAGCATTTTTATGATTATCTCCTGTGAACATACTTGTTCTTATTCCTTGTGAGTTTAATTTTTTAATTGCTTCTTTAGCCCCATCTTTAATTGTATCTCCTAAATAAATTATTCCCGCAAGTTCATCTCCAACTTTCACATAAATTCTTGTTGTATCATCTTTATCATCAACTTTATTTTCGTCATTTACTAATGTTGAATTTCCAACTAATATAATTTTTCCATCATATTGATAGCTTAATCCTTTTCCTGCAATTTCCTTGAAATCTTGAACCTCTACATTGTCAACGTCAACTTTATTAGCTTTTATTATTGATTTTGCAATTGGGTGATTTGAAAATCTTTCTCCCATTGCTGCATATTTTAATACTTCTTGTTCATTGTAATTACTTAGTACCTCTATTTTTTGTATTTCAAATTCACCTTTTGTAAGTGTTCCAGTTTTATCAAATACTATTTGTTTTATATCTTTAATTGCATCTATATAGTCACTTCCCTTTATTAGTATACCCTCTTTTGAAGATTTTCCTATTCCTGAAAAATAGCTAAGCGGTACTGATATTGCAATTGAACATGGACATGAAATTACTAAAAATATTAATGCTCTATAAATACTTCCATTGTTTCCAACATAAGGTATCTTTGTAAATAATGGTAAAAATATTGCTACAATTGCTGCTAATCCAATAACTATTGGTGTATAAATTGAAGATGCCTTATTTACAAATGTTTCTGTCTTAGCTTTTTTGTCAGTTGCATTTTCTACCAAGTCTAAAATTCTGCTAACTGTTGAATTTTCGTATTTTTCTGTTACTTTTACTTCTATCATTCCATCTACAACAATACTTCCAGAAAGTACATTTTTTCCTTCTTTAACTTGTGATAATTTGCTTTCACCTGTTAATGAAGCTGTATTTAAATCTGCATTACCTTTTGTAACAATTCCATCTAGTGGAACTTTCTCTCCTTCTTTAACTAATATAATATCTCCAATTTTTACTTCTTCTGGTGAAACTTGCTTTATATCATTTTCAATTTTTAAATTTGCATATTCAGGTTTAATATTCATTAAATCTTTTATTGATTTTCTACTCTTATTAATTGATTTTTCTTCTAGTATTTTTCCAATTTCATATAAAATTATAACCATTAATCCCTCTAGATGTTCTCCAACTAAATAAGCACCAATACATGAAATTGTTATCAAGAAATTCTCGTTTATCTTTTTACTTTTAAAAAGCATTTTTATAGCATTTTTAGCTGTTCTATATAACAAAATAGCATAACCAACTATAATTAAAACCGTAGAAATAGTTGCTGGTAATTTTGCGTACATTCCTATAAATGCAATTGCAATTCCTATAACTAATCTACCAATTTGGCTCATCATAGTCGATTTTTCTTCCTTTTGTTCTGAATTTTCTAAAGAAGCATCTATCATTTCAACATCTGGCTCTTGTTCTAATACAGCCTTTCTTACTTCTTCAACAGATACCTCATCAGTTTCATATGTTAATTTTAGTTTTGCAAAATTAACATTTACATTGTGTAATTTGGGATTCTTCGCTAATTTTTCTTGTATTTCATTTGCACATGCTGCACAATCTAAATCTTTTAATATAAATTCATATCTTTTCATATTCATCATTCCTTCCTAAAATGTGAATTTTGGACCGGGTACATTTTTTACTATTTTAATTTTTTAAATTTGGGACCGGGTACATTTTTTACATTTGCCTTATCTATGTTCATAACTTTCTTCTATGTGTTTTTTAGCTAATTCATACATCTCTGAAATGTGTTCATCATCTAAAGAATAATAAACTGTTTTTCCCTCTTTTCTAAATTTAACTAATTTCGCTTGTTTTAAAACTCTTAATTGATGAGATATTGCAGATTGCGTTGAATTTGTTATTTCTGATATATCTCCTACACATAATTCTGATTCTAGTAATGCACTTATTATCTTCATTCTTGTTGTATCTCCAAATACTTTAAAAACTTCTGCTATATCAAATAATAAATCATCGCTTGGCATTACTTTTTTTATTTTATTTACCTTTTCTATATCGATTGCTCCATCTTCCATACTTCCACCTTCTTTTCTATATGTAAATTTATATTTTATCTCTCTATTATATGTTATCATATGAATAATTGTTCATATGTTTACATTTTCATACTAACACTATTATATGTTTTTGTCAATAAATTTGTTAAAAATAAATCAAAACTATTATCCTATAATAATTAATAAAAAATAACCATTCAACAATAATGTTAAATGGCTATTTTTTTAAACCTTTTATTCACTTCATTCAAATTTACTATATTCCAAAATGCATTAATATAATCAGGTCTTTTAGTCTTGTATTGTAAAAAATATGAATGTTCCCACATATCTAAAACAAGTAAGGGTTTGCATCCCCATAAAGTTAAATTTTGATGTTTCTCACATTGCAAAATTTCTAATTTGCAAAAATCAGGAACCCATACTAATAAATTCCAACCTGATGCCTCTACAACTTTACTACTTTCTGTAAATTGCTCTTTGAACTTCTCATAACTTCCAAAATCTTTTATTATTTGCTCCATTAATTCATTACTAGGACTTGTTGGAATTGCAGGTCCCATATTGTAAAAAAATAACTCATGTAATATTACACCAGACCCAAAAAAGCTTAAATCTTTTTCTAAACATTTTATATTTGCAAATTCTCCTGTTTTTCTTGCTTTGTCTAATTTTTCTTGTGTTTTATTTGTATTATCAACATATCCTTTATATAAAATATTATAATGAATATCTAAAGTTTCTTTATTATAATATGGTTCTAACGCATCTAACGGATATGGTAATTCTTTTACTTTTATCATTGATATTCCTCCTCATGTTTATTATATTAAAACAAAAAAAATTCATACCTTTTACAGTATAAATTCTTTTTATATATTTTATATTTTTCTTCTCTGCATATTATAACAAATCTTAGCAACAAGATTATTTGGAGCAATTTTAGCGCCAAATCTAGCCAATCTAATTTTCCATCCTGGAACAATATAAAACTTTCCTTTAAACAATTTTTCTATTGCATATTTTGCAACATATTCACTGCTTAAACCTTTTAATGCAAATTGTACATCTGCCACTTTATTAAAATTTGTATTAACAGGACCTGGACACAAAATGCTTATTTGCACATTTGATTTTTCTCGTCTTAATTCCTCTCTAATTGCTTCAGAAATTCTAACAACATAAGCCTTTGTTGAATAATATGTAGCCATCAATGGACCAGGCATAAATCCTGCAATTGATGCAACATTTAAAATTTTTCCGCTGTTCTTTTTTTTCATATCTTGTAAATATAGTTTAGTTAAAACATGATATCCTACAATATTTGTATTTATCATTTGCAATTCTTTTTCTATATCAGTTTTGTCGAAATATCCACAATCTCCAAACCCCGCATTGTTTACAAGTATATCTATATCATTATATTTATCATGCAATTCCTTACAATTTTCTGCCTTAGATACATCCATACATACTACATCAGAATTTGTTTTTAATTCACTTTGTAATTCATTCAATTTATCTATATCTCTTGCAACCAATATTAAATCGTATCCCTTTTTACTTAGCTCTCTCGCAATATCTCTTCCTATACCAGAAGATGCACCTGTTATTAATGCCTTCATACTTATCATTCCTTTCATTTATAATGCTTTTACCAAAGTTTTGCTGAAAAAGTATTTTTAAATACATTTATAAAGGCTCTAAATATATTAATAATTATCTTAAAAAATATGTTCTCATCATATAATTCGATAAAGAAATTTTTTACTATTGGTATTTGATAAATGATTATAAATACTAATATAACAACTAAAATACAACCAACAAGTTTTAGATAATATTTAAAATCATGTTTGTATCTAATTTTATACCCTCTATTTTTCATATCTTGTATATAAGCATCCTCATATGCCTTATTATATGCTTGCTCTGTTGCCCTTTTTATTTCGTCTTGTAATATTTTTCCCATATTTGTTATTGTATTTCCATCTTTAAAATTATCGTATTCTCTATTTTGCACATGATTCTGGTTATAGTTATTACTAACATTATTATTAAATTGATTTTCATTTATATTTGATGTAGCATTTCTTTCTAATTCATCCCTTAGCATTTCATTTTCATGTATGGCTTTTTCATATTCTTCTCTTGATATCATCGTTTTCTTTAATTGTTCGTCATATGTTGTTTTTTTATAGTCATCTGTCAATACGGAATAGGCTTCATTTATTTCTTTCATCTTTTCTTCATATTCATTTTTATTTATTCCATTTTGCAAGTCCGGATGATACTTTTTTACTAGTGTTTTGTATGCTTTTTCTATTACTTCTGGTGATGCCTTTGAGTCTACTTCTAGTATTTCATAATAATTTTTCACTTTTTTCTCCATTCTATATTTATATAAGATACTTTTTTATATTTCTGCCTCTATAATTTCACAATTTTTCATTGATATGTCTGACAAATTTCTACTTTCTGGCATTCCATAAAGATGAGCTTTTATAACTTTAGCAACTCCTCCATGTGCAACTATTAATACTGTTTTATCAGGATACTTCTTCTTTATATCTTCGAAAAATTCCAATATTCTTTTTTCAAAATCATGCAAATTTTCACCATCTGGGATTTGATAGTTCAAATCATAGTCCCATATTTGATGTTCTATTTCCTCTGTTATCTCATGACCTTCTAATTTTCCTAATTTTCTTTCTCTTATTCTTTCATCTGTTATTGTTTGAATATCTTTGTTTTTATTAATTATTTCTGCTGTTTGTTTTGCTCTATGCATTGGAGAACATATTACTATATCATATTCTACATTTTCTAATTCTTCTCTAGTTTGATTTGCTTGATTAATTCCAGTTTCATTTAATGCTTTTTCAGTTCCTCCACCTTGCATTTTTTTTGCCAAATTCCAGTCAGTCTGGCCATGTCTTACATAATAGATTTTCATCAAAATTCACTCCTCCGTAATAAAAACTTCTTTCTTTTGAAATTATTATCCTTTTTTATTATATCATTTATGCATATTTTTTCAATCTTTTTTTAAAATTTTAAAGAGGAGTTCTATTTTAGAATCTCCTCCCTTTGAAACATTTATTACTTTTTAATTGCAATAGCACCAAAAGGTGACAACTGATGTTTATTGCTTTCTTTGATTTTAAATAGTATTTCAGCATTCTCATATTCATTTGGCAAATATAAATTACTTATCCGATGCGTTCTGCTTGTAGCTACAAGTATTTTATTGTTTTCATCATATCTTTCATATACAAACTGTTCATCATCAATTTTCACGATTTTGATTTCTGCAGTTCTTAAAAATTGCTCTTGTTTACGTATTTTTCCTAATTTTCTAAAGAATTTTAATAAATCTTTATCCATATGATTCCATGGATATGGTGTCCTATTCTCAAGGTTTCCTATTCCCTGAGTTCCAACTTCATCTCCATAGAAGATAGAAAAAATCCCTGGTAAAAAAGCTAATGAAATAGCATATGATTTATATACCATTTTTCCATATTTGTATTCTTCTCTGCTCATCTTGTGATTTCTTATCCATTCTAAGTTATCATTTTGTAAATTCCATGCCCATTCACCATATTGCTGAAAAACATTGCATCCAAAAATTTCAATTGCACGTGAAATATCATGTGTTGATGTAAAATTCATCAGTGTTTGAATTGTTTCTTCTGGATATTCAGACAAAATTTCTTTTAAAATATTATGAAGTTTTCCAGTATCACAATACTTATAGTATCTAATTAATGCATCAACTATAAGATAATTCATCACTGAATGCATACTTTTTCCTGAACTGATATATCCTCTATTCATTCTCATAGGATTTTTCCAGACTTCTCCTAAGATAAATCCATCTGCCTTATTGCGCTTTACTGATTTATGAATCTCTTTAATAAAGTCATCTGTAAGTTCATCAGCTACATCAAGACGTAATCCATCAATTCCAAGTGCAAACCACTTGTCAATTACTCCTCCTTCTCCTAAAATGAAATCTCTCCACTTTTTCGAATTTCCATCACATACCGGAAGATTTGGCATCCCCCACCAATATGAAAATTCATGTTGTCCACGAATACATTCTCTTCTGTAAAAACTATAATATGGAGACTCTGTACTTTGATATGCGCCAACAGTATTAAATGTACCATATTTATTGAAATATACACTATCATCACCTGTGTGATTAAATACAGCATCAAGAATAATTTTCATTCCAATTTGATGTGCACTGTCACACAAACTTTTTAACATCTCATTTGTTCCAACATATGGGTCTACATTTTCGTAATCTGCTGTATCATATCTATGATTTGATTGACTTCTTACAATAGGACTAAGGTATAAAATATCAATACCAAGTTTTTTTATATATCTTAATGTTTCTTCTATTCCTTTTAAGTCCCCTCCATAAAAGTCAACATTCCAAAGTCCATTTTCATCTGGTCCAAGAACTAGTTGTTCATCCCAATTTTCATGAAGTGTTCTTCTTTGCATTGGTTCTTTTTTCATATCTTTACTTTTACGATATCTGTCAACAAAGATATGATACATATTTGCTCCTTTTGCCCATTCAGGTACATCAAATCCAACAGACATTTTCCAATATTCTTCTTTGGTTAAACTAGTATCTCCTGTAATATTTTTCTTCTTATAATACTGGAACTTTCCGTTTGCCTCAAAAGAGAAATAATACTGGTATAATGCTCTGTTTTCAAGCATAACTGTGGTTTCAAAATACGCGTAATCATTATCATTTTTTACGTGTTTCATCTGATATGCATCTTTTTTTTCAAATGATACAACTGAAAATTTTACCCGCTCTATCCATCCCATTTCAAATGGAATTCTAATAGATACTTTAAAAATTGCTCCATCTTCAGTAGTTGCAATTTGTGTTATTTGATGTTTCATAATGATCCCCCTTCTAATTTTAGAAAAGTTTAACTCTATATGATTCATTTATAATTTATTATGATTCATTTATTTTGTCAATACATTTTTATTAATTGTCCATTTTTTCTAATGCTAAATTATATTCTTCTCTTCCAAAATCTATTGTTGATATCATTTCTTTGTTCTCTTTCATTTGTAAGAACTGTTCTATCGTTACCCATTGTGCATCTGATACTTCTCCATCTTCAAATTTAATATTTTCAATTGGTGAATCATTTTTAAATAACCATAAATCTTTAAAATCTGCCGGATTTTTATCTTTTCTTGTTTCTTTAAGAAAGATTGCATCTTGAGGCATAAATCTCATTCCAATTTCTTCACTCGTTTCTCTTAATATTCCTTGAAGACTTGTTTCTCCTGCTTGTACTCCACCTCCAGTTAATTCCCATTTTAATGGTTCTGCTTTTTTTGTTGCTGATCTTTTAGTTATTAATATTTCTTTTTTTGAATTTATAATTAGTGCAACTACAACTAAATGATATTCACCATCTTTAAATTCATACACACCTCTCTCAGCCAATTTTCCGGTTTTGTTTTTATTTTTATCATATATATCCCATAATTCAGCCATTTCAATTCCCCCTTTTCTGAAAATACCTTTCTATAATATTATTCTTATATCATATTTAATACAATTTTGCAATAAATTCTAATCAAATGTTTGTAATATTTTTGTAACAAAAATGACATAAAAATGTAATACACTTTTATGTCAAAATATTGTATAATGAATTTGACGAAATTTAATGCAAAAAGCTATTTTTTGTAATAAAAATGGAGGATACAATGAGCATCGAATCTGATTTACGAAAAGATGGAATTAGAGTAGTTGATATACTTGATACAATGTCTGTAAACCGTATCGCTCATAGCATTGCAGCAAAGCTTTGTGAAACATTTCCTGAACTTTGTTTCAATGAAAGTGATTTATTTACAAAACTTTCTAGATTAGGTATGTATAGAGCATCAATGCCAGAAGGTATGGCTGAAGCAAACTACTTTTACAAAAACACATCAATATATTTTAATGAAAAGATTGCTTATGAAGATTTAGAAGAATTTGCAATTCATGAGTGTATTCACTATATCCAAGAATTAAAAGACAAAAAAAATAATCTTATTAGAATGGGATTATGCAATTTTGATAATTTTAAAATTGTTGGTATGGGATTAAATGAAGCTGCCGTTCAATATATTACTTCTAAGGTTATTAATATTGAAAAAGACTATGTTAAATATTTTGGTGTTTCTTTTAGAACAATTAGTCCTTCTTATTATCCTTTAGAATGTAATTTGATTGAACAAATGGCATATATTACAGGTGAAACAGTTTTATATGATAGTACTTTTACAAGTAATGATAAATTTAAAAATACTTTTATAAATTTAACTTCTGAAAAAACTTATAATGATATAGAATACTGTGTTGATCGTATTCTTGAATTGGAAGAAGATATTATAAAATTAAATAATAAATCTTCTGCATATGATGAAAGAAATAAAAAAGTTGATAAAATTGTTTCAAAAATAGATGATTCAAAAAATAAAATTTCAGAATATTATGAAAAAGCTCAAAACTTAATTATAAAAAATTATTTTGATAAATCATTTAGAAAAATAAGCAATTTAGAAGAACTTGATAATTATAGAAGAAAATTAGACCATTATGGAGAGTTAATTGGTCGTACAGACAATTATACTTTCTTTGATGATTATTATACTGAAAAGATGTCTCAATTAGAACATAAATCTAACGTGCTTGAAAATGGTGGCATCGAAACTGCTCTTGAATACAAGAAGCCTAACAAATTTGTTTCTTGGTTTAGAGCAATTAAAAACTTCGTAACAGGAGAAAAAATAAATAATTAACAAATGAAAAACTAAAAATGAACAAATGATAATAATACAGATGATATCACACTAATGATTATTATACAAATGATATCATACTAATGATGTTGCAAAAGACAACAATACAAATGACATTATACTAATGATAAAATAGAAGGTTCCTAAAACTAGGCACCTTCTATTTTTTAAATTGTGTTAGCATTTTCATCAAAGAAAAGAATATAATCTGTTTCTCCATTAATACTACTATAATGATAGTTCTCATTATTTAATGGATTATAATCAAATAAATAATATGTTTTTACTCCTCCAAATATAGTATTTTTATAGCATCGTTTTAATGTAATTGTAATATCATATTTTATTTTTCCACTTCTATCTTTGTTCCACCACATATCAGCAGGAAAATTATTATCATATACCTTCAAGTACAAAATATCTGGGTCATCCTCACTTTCCACTATTTTATACGCATTAATAGCATGGCTTCCACTCTTGGAAAGTAGTCCTAATGTTAGTATCTTTCCATCTATAAATTGTTTAATCATATTATCAACTGTATCTGAACTAATATATGTTTGTTTTTCACCAGATGCATTCCAAGCCCATCTAATTTTTGAAATTCTAGTTTCCGAATTTATCGTTTTCCAATAATATTCAAGAGATTTAACTATTTCTGCATCTGGTTCATCCATAGTTGAAGAATCTAGAACATCTTCATTCCCACTGATTTCATCAGCATATTTGGCAAGTTCTGATTTTGCTTTATACGAATATAATTCCTTATTCCATATTTTATCATATTCATTACTTGATAAATCATAGACATCATTTATCTTTTTATTCATATTTCCATCATTATAAATATTTGATGTAAAATGTGCAAAACCTAAACATACTCCACCTTCACTTACATTTGTTCTTAAATTAGCAAAGTTGAATGCATTAGTAGTAACTAAAAATCTACTATCTGCATAATAATTACCTTTAGTATTATTATATTTATTTTCAAAATCATATACATTATCACTTGTTTTCTTTCCAAAAAGATAGTTTTCTAAATCATTACTACTATTTAAATGTTTATATGATAAAATATATCTCATAACAGAAGAATCTTCAGCATTAGCAAGTGTTGCCAAATTTTTTTCTAGTTTTCCAAAAACAAAGTCTAATATCTTTGCACCAAACGAACCAATATATGAAACTTTTACACTAAAATTTTTTTCACTTCTATTATTTAGTTTTTGTTCTAGAATTGTATTGTTATTGTTTTTGAATTTTATATCATTTATATCAAAAACACATACTGGAACATC
Source organism: uncultured Clostridia bacterium (assembly GCA_934155265.1). Classification (GTDB taxonomy): domain Bacteria; phylum Bacillota; class Clostridia; order TANB77; family CAG-508; genus CAG-269. Next base: position 38,820 of record CAKPGU010000006.1, on the reverse strand, counting down.
AAAAAATACATTAAATATTGGCATTGCAATTACTATATATTTCGAATCTTTGTTGTTATTATTATTAAAATTCACATTGGAATTTATGTTATTAGAAATTTTGGATAGCATATCTTCTTTATATACAATTAAAATTGGATTATCATTACTAATTTCAAAACATAATAAGGTATCATCTTTTATTGTATAATCTATTTTAGTATCGACCTTATTTATATTATCATAACTTATAACATCATAATATTCTGGATTATCTATCTTTAATTCTACTTGTCCTTTAAACGAATATATTCTAAACGGAGTCATTGCAACATTATATCTGCTAGGTATATTTCCTGTATACTCTTTATAATATGCTTCTATATCTTTTGCATCATCAACGTTTAGCTTTATATTGTCCGCTATCTTTATTCCTGCAGTTCCTGAATAATATTTATTTAAGTCATATCCTTTAGAAACTTTATATCCATCACTTAATACATCTCCTGATGTTGAATATTTTGTAGGATCACTTTTATATATATTTATCTCATCATAATCACTTAGACCGTCACCATCTGTATCATTTGACAAAATATCTAACCCCATATTTATCTTCTGCTCATTAGTTAATCCATCTCCATTTGAATCTTCTTTTAATTCTGCTTCTGTCAATTCAATTTCTTCATTTTTATTTACTAAAATATTTTGTTTTACAAATTCATCAAATTGCTTTTCTTTATGATAACTTATTCCAGATTTAATTAATTTTATAATAACAAATATTAATATTATTATTATAAAAAATTTTAATACTTTATGTTTTTTTTTCTTTTTTTTATAATTATTTTTTTTACTATTATTATCTATACTATTTATATTATTTTTTTCTTCATTTGACTCATCCATAATTAATTTCCCTATATTTTACTCTTATATTAATTTTTTAATTATTTAAATATTCTATTATTTTATATGCTGAATCTCTGCCAGAACGTGCGGCCCATGCCACTGTTCCTTTTGCTCCAACAATATCTCCACCTGCAAAAACTTTAGGGTTTGAAGTCTTATTATTTTCATCTATTTGAATATATCCCCATTTATTTAACTGCAAACCTAAATCATTTACAAAATCTTCCGGCATTGAACCAAGTGCCATTACAATATAATCTATATCTATAATATAATTACTATTTGGAATATTTACTGGACTTTTTCTACTTTCTCCTTCTTTTTGAACAAGTTCTGTCTTTATTAACTCAACTTGCTCAACTTTATTCTTTCCCAAAATATTTACTATATTATTTTGAAATAAGAACTCTATTCCCTCTTCTTTAGCTTCTTGTATTTCTTTATTTTCCGCAGGCATTTGTTCCTCTGCTCTTCTATAAATTACCTTAACTTCTTGTGCTCCTAATCTTTTTATTGTTCTTGCACAATCCATAGCAACATTCCCGCCACCTATAATTGCAACTTTTTTATTTATATAATTGGGATGACATTTTTTCTCTAATAATTGATTTCCACCAAAAACTCCTTGTAATTCTTCACCTTTCACTCCCATTTTAGTTGTAACATTAGCACCAAAAGCTAAATATATTGCATCATATTTTTCTTCAAGTTGTTCTAATGATAAATTCTTTCCAAGTTCTTGATTATATTTTATTTGTAATCCTAAATCAATTATTTTTTGAATTGTTTGTTCTACTATTTTTTTAGGAAGTCTAAAATCCGGAATTCCATGTACTAAAAGACCTCCAAGATAATTGTATTTTTCATATAAGGTTACTGAATATCCATTTTTCAATAAAAAAGCCGCAGCTGTAAGTCCTGAAGGTCCACCTCCGACTATTGCAACTTTTTTATTTTTGTTACTTGGTATTTCTGTTGCAATTTTATAATTTTCTTTTATAGCTATATCTCCCACAAATGCTTCCAAATCCCCTATGCTTACAGGATTCGATTTAATTCCTCTTACACATGATCCTTCACATTGCTTAGTATGTGGACATATTCTACCACAAACCGCTTCTAATACAGTAGTTTCTGAAAGTATTTCATATGCTTTCTTATAATCTTCTTCTTTTACTGCCTTTATAAAACCTGGAATATTATTTCCTAATGGACATCCTTTGTTTGAACAAGGTTTTACAGGACAATTTAAGCAATAATTTGATTTTTGTTTTATTTCTTCCATTTATATTCACCAATATTATTTTACATTGTTTTATATATTAAGTCAATGTTTTGACCACCAAGTAAAAGCTACTAAATACAATTTTAGTAGCTTTTTAAATAAATCTTTTTATTCATCTATTTTCTTTCCAAAGATAGACATTGCAATTCCACCAATAACAGGTATTTCAGGATTATCTTCTTTGCTTACCTTTACAATTCCAATAATTACACACACAGCATATAAACCGTATAAGATTCTTGAGAAAAATGGTATGTATATTGGAATATATTTATATACCATAAGAATTATCATATATCCTATTCCAATAACAATAGCTTGTGCAGCATGTAATTTTGTATTTCTTTCGTTATCTTTCATTCCATATAGAACAATAAGTCCACCTATCCATGAAAATACATAAGCTAAAATAGCCTTTCCTTTTTCACTCATTTTTGTTCTTCCTTTCTTTAAAAATATATTTATTCCAACTATATAAGTAAATGCCAATAGTTAACGGAAATACCACAACAACATTGTGATTAAATTGGTATGCTGATTTAAAATCAAAATGCAATATTGATAAAAAAGCTCTTGTCATACCACAATTCCAGCATTCTTTCCCTATAAAAAACTTTATTAAGCAAATATTATTCAGTATTTCTGAATTAATTGGAATATTATAAAGTAATATTAATACTATAAAATTAACTCCAAAAAATATTAGAATTTTAATTTTGTTGTATAGCATTACCATCTTTATCCTCAAATTTTCCAGTTATTATCATTATAAGATCAATCAAAGTCCAGATACCACAACCACCTACTGTTATTAATTGTAGAATTCCTGTTCCAATTTTACCAGCATAAAATCTATGTGCTCCTATGCCTCCTAAAAATATACATAATAATAATGTTACTAACCAATCTTTTTCACTTTTCATTTTAAAACTCCCCTTTCATTTTAAAACCCAAGTACAGCTCCTTCAGTAATTCTATAACTTTCTACTTGAATTTTATCATCTGATATACTACATGTTAAATTAACATTGTATTCATCTTTATTATCTGTAACAACAAAGATAGCATTTAATCTTGAATTACCATAGTAGTTAATATTAGTTCTTTTAAATTCCATTGTCTGCATTTTGTCAAGTTTAGAATCTTTTTGCATTTTATTACATACTTCTTGGCTAAACTCATTAATTATATTTCTATTAAATATTTGAAAAGTATATTCTTTTAGCAATTCCTTTACAGAATCTTCTGTAAAATTAGGATGTTCTGCTAAAAATTTTTGCAAATGTTTTTTTTCTAAACTTCCTGTAATTCCTGCATTAATATCTGATGAACTGATTCCTGTATTTTTCAATATCTGTTGACTTGCTCTATATTTTAAATTACTCATTTTTACATTTATAAATATAGCTCCAACGATAAAAACCAAAAACACAAAAAATATTAAAACTCCCATTATTTCCCCCCTTATCTTTTGAATAGCCTATAATATATATATCATTTATGTCGAATTTTGTAAATAGAAAAAGCAAAAAATAAAGCATTAGCATCATTCTTTGCTTTCTTCATTTTTATATTCTATCATAACTTGTTGCAAGTCCTTAATAAAATCAATTTTCTTAGTTTCATCACGCAAAAGAGCTGCAGGATGCCAAGTAGGCATATACAAGATTCCTCTTTTCTCAACCCATTTACCTCTACTAGCAGTAATTCCATACTCTTTTCCCAAAATATTTTTTAAAGCAACACTCCCCAATAAAACTATAATTTTAGGTTTAACAAGAATCACCTGATTTCGTAAATAATTCAAACATGCAACAGCCTCATCTTCTTGTGGATTTCTATTTGAAGGAGGTCTACATTTAACAATATTAGCAATGTACACTTCATTTCTATCTAATCCAATTGTTTCAAAAGCCATATTCATTAATTTTCCAGCCTTTCCAACAAAAGGTATTCCCTGCATATCTTCATCTGCTCCAGGACCTTCACCTATAAACATCAAATCCGCATCTTTATTTCCTACTCCAAATACAACAGTATTTCTTGTTTGAAATAATTTACATCTTCTACATTGTTTAGCATCATCTTCTAATTGTTCCCAATTATCGTACATATATTTTCTCCTTTTACCATTGGGGACACCCTTTATTGGTAAAAATTTTTACCACTGGGGACACCCCTTACATAAATAAGTAACTATTATTCTATCATTTTTAAAATTTTAGTAATCTTTGGTCTATTTACATTCAAAATTTTTGATAACTTTCTTGCAGAAATATTTGAATTTTTTCTAAGCTCTCTAACAATTTTTTCAAGATAAATTTCATTATTGTTTAATATTTCTATAGAAATTTTTTCATTGCACATATATTCACTAACAATCTTTTCAAAGTTAATTTCTTCATCAATATCATTTATATCAACAATATCCTTCTTTAAATGTTGTTTTAAAAAAACATCTAAATATTCATCTTCCCCATAAATTAATTTTGCACATTGCGAATCAATTATATCTTTGCTTCCTATCCATTCACTATAACTTGAATAACTATAATCCTTGGCATTTTGCACTATTCCGAGCTTTTACCGGATTATTATGTATATATACCAAACAATTATACAATTGTTCTATGGTCATAATTGGTTGAGTAAAATACCTGTTTCTAAACACAACCCCAACTCTTTTATTTATGTAATTATAATACATTGCAAAATTAGAATTAACCATTTGCATAACTTTGGTGACTTCATATGGATCAATTGTATGAAATAATATATGAGTATGATTTCCCATTATACAATATGAAAGTATCTTTGCATTGCTTTCTCTTATATGTTTTCTTAAAAGATCTTTATATTTTTTCTTTAGTACATCTGTCCTGAAAATAAACTCTTTGTTTATTCCCTGTGACATTACATGAAGATACTGTGTATCTAAGTTTTTTCTGGCTATTCGGGGCATAGCTTCCTCCTTACACTTTTATTTTTTGCCCCCATCACTATATAGTTTTATCATACTTTTCGCTTTTTGTAAACATAATTATTGTTTTTTGTTGATTTTATTATTATTCAAACAAAAAAGCTCAATATTATACTGAACTTTTTATACAATAAATTTTTTAATTTATTCAAAGGGTGTCCCCTGTGGTAAAATTTTTTACCATTAATGGGTGTCCCCAATGGTAAAAATTCTTAATGCATTTTCATATGTGATTTTTGCAATCTCATCTATTGACATACCCTTAAAATCTGCAATTTTTTGAGCAATAAATTTTACATTTCTTGAATCATTTCTTTTTCCTCTCTTAGGTTCTGGTGATAAATAAGGACTATCTGTTTCAATTAAAATTCTATCTAAAGAAACCATTTTAACTATGTCTGATGCATTTTTCGAATTTTTAAATGTTACAGGACCAGCAAATGAAATATAATATCCTAATTCGAGTGCTTGTCTTATCATTTCTTGATTGAATTGGCAACAGTGGAATATTCCAGCTTTTCTTACTGGATGCTCTCTTATAATTTCAATCGTATCAATAGAGGCATCTCTAGAATGTATTACTATTGGTAAATTTATTTCATTTGCTAAATCTATTTGCTTTATAAATGCTTCTTTTTGCAATTCTTTATTTTCTTTATTCCAGTAATAATCTAAGCCAATCTCTCCTATTGCTACAAGTTTATTTGTCTTATTTTCCTTTATAATTTTTGATATTTCTGCTACATCTTTCCACAGTTCTTGCTCAGATTGTGGAATATCATTAGGTGAAATCCCACAAATTGAATAAATAAACTCATATTTTTGAGACATCTCTATAGCCTTTTTTGATGATTCTATATTATAACCAGCACATACAAATTTTGTTACTCCTGATTCATATGTGTCTTTTATTATTTGTTCTCTATCTTCATTAAATTTTTCATCATTATAATGTGAATGTGTATCAAATAGTTCCATATTTTCTCCTCTCTTTCTTTTCTTTATAAAATTGCCTAATCTAACTTTTTTATTCATCAGGGGTGTCCCTTGTGGTAAATTTTTTTACCATTAATGGGTGTCCCCAATGGTAAAAATCACACTTGCCACTGCATATTCTTTACAATGAGATATACTAATATCTATATCTCCAGATTGTATATCATGTTTTAATATATTTACATATGGTCTACCAGTATCGTCATTTAAAATTTCTATATCATTCCAATTAATATCATATTTGTCAGGTAGCATCTCTGAAACTGCCTTAAATACAGCTTCTTTAGCTGCAAATCTTGCAGCATAATGTTGATATTTTTGTGATTTTTTGCTTTCGCAATATTCAATTTCATTTTTCGTATACACTCTTTCACAAAACTTTCCTTCTGTTTCCTCAATGCACTTTTTTACTCTTTCTATTTCTATTATATCTACACCTGTTTTTATTTTCATATTCTTACTATCCCTCTTACTTACAAATAAAGTTGATATATACAATTCTCTTATACATATCAACCTCTTTTGTTTTATTTTCTATTCTTTATTTCATATTTGTTATTTCTTATTTCTTATTTTCCTAAAAACAATATATTTATAGCATTTATTATTAATGTTATAATTAATATAATTGTAATTGCAACATTATTTTTAGCACTCTTTTCTATATTCATTTCTTTATATAAAATGTCATATTTATTTTTTGTATCAAAATAAATTGTATTTAAATCCAAAACTTCTTTTAAATTTTGATAATATAATGAGCCTGTATCTTCAGATGTAATTTCATTTACCCATAACTTTTGCGTAAATTCTACAAATTCCTTTCGAGTCTTTTTTATATTGATTCCTTGTCTAAAATCTAAATTTATTTTTGTTAAATATATTTTTGTATATATTGTAAGTATATATGTATATAGATATTGTTCTTCAAACTCTAGTGGGAATTTTGTATAATTATTCATATCACAACTTGAACTAAATAGTGTTACACCTTGTTTTGTTACTCCTAATTTTGCATATTTCCATTTTGATATGACTTTCATATCTTCTTTTGAATAATTTACACTATTGTCATTTGGCAATATATTTAAAAATCTCATATAACTACTACGTATTTGCTCAAACTCATTTGCATTGTTCCAGTTTTCTTGATCAATACACACATAAGAAAATGTTAAAAATCTCTCTGTATCTATATCTAGCTTCATTGCTTCAGTTGCTGGTCCTGTTAAATTTTCTATAAATTCTTTAAAATATTTAACATCATCAAAACAATCAGTTTGTACCCTTATATTATCATAATTGTTCATGTTTGCAAATTCTTGGTTTATATCTCTAAATTTATAATTAAAATTTAATAAATCTGAGAATTTATCACTTTCTTCAATATTTGTTTTTATACATAAAAAACAAATTCCTGTATTAAAACATATTATTTCAATTTTGGGTATTTTGAAGAATATCCCATTTCTTTCTGATATTTTTCCTTGTATATCCTTCTTCATATCATATTCAAACATTGTACAAGAATCTTTAGCCAAAATTGCAGCTTTGGTTTCTAATGGCAATTCTTCTAATCTTGCTAATCTTGTTTTACTTAAATTGAAACTATTAAACATATAATTTCTTTCTCTATGTGAGAAATATGAATATATATTTAAATCTTTTTCTTTTCTAAATATTCTTAATTTACAATTTTCATCTTTTAGTAATTTTAATAAATATTTCGTATATTTATTTTCTTTTATTACATAAGGGTATATAAAATATGTATATTGGTATTTTGTCTTTAGCTCCATATATTATTCCTCTCTCCAGTTAGAAAACTTTTCAATATTAATTTTTTCTATTACTGGTTATTTTTCACAATAGTAATTCATATTTAAATCTTCTCCTAAGTGCCATTTTCCTATAAAGTCAATTTTCAAATTATTTTCTAAATTGTACTTTGGTTCTATTATTTCTTTTCCCTCTTTATCAATTGAACCCCATAATCCATCTTTCTTTACCGCGGCATATCCATATTTATTTTGTTCTGTTGCATCATCATATATAAATTCTGTTACTGAATTTCCTTTTTTATCTACATATCCGTATTTACCATCTTTTTTACTTAAAAATATTGTGTTATTTTTTAGTGCTTGGATATTTGATATTTCTTCTCCTGTTAAATTATAGTATTTATATTCATCATTAACTCTCATTCTAATATATTCTTCATCTGTATTTACATCTGATAATATCCCAGTTGCTTTTACATTATATTGATTATCAATTATTGATGTATTGTATTGTGCATCTTCTGCAAAAAACAATTTTGCTTTTTCATTATATGTTATTCCTTGATATTCATATGATATTTGGATATTTCCCATATTATCAATTATTCCATATTTATCATTTTGTTTTGCTATATAAATTCCATCATTAGCTTCTTTTAAATCTTGATATTGTGTTTCTAAAGTTATTTCTCCAGTAGTACTCATTTCACCATATAAGTTATTTTTTGTAAAAATAACTCCATTTGTAGTTGCTGATTTTATATCATCAAATCCATCTTCAATTATTGATTCACCTTTTGAATTTATTAGTTTTGTTTTTCCATCTTCTTTAACTACATAGTATTCTTTTAAAGCAATTTGTTTTATTTCTTCATATTTATTATCTAGTATTTGTCTTTTCGTTGCACTAATAACTCCATATTTCCCATTATCATCAACTGTTATATATCCGTCTTTATATGTACTTCCCAAGTTTTTTATTTCTTTGTAATTGCATTCTATTATAATACTTCCAGTATCATTAACCAGTCCAATTTTATTGTCTTTCTTGATTATTATGCTATTTTCTATTCCTTCTAGTACAGTTATTTCGTCATATTCTACTGGTAATACTTCTTTACCTAATAAATCAATTAATCCATATTTTCCATCTTTTTCAACTCTTAAAACATTTTCCTCATACCATACATTGCTATTTTCGTCTATATTATCTAATGCTTCTATTTGATCATATTCTGTTAAAATCTCTTCATTTTTACTATTTATTGCTTTTGTTTGATATGTTCCTGTTTCTTCATTTACATTATATGTACATATAAAAACATCTTTTGTTTTATCTGGTATTACTATCATTTCTTGATATGATGGTTGAATTACTTCTTCTCCATCTTGATTTATTACTCCCCATTTGTTTTGTGCATATAATGCAAAATATTCATAATCTTTTGTTATTTCTTTTCTTTCTTTTAATACATTCTTTATTATAAATATGAACATAATTATAACTGCTATTGCAATAATAACTGCAAATACTTTTTGATAGTTCAGCTTTCCTTCTGTTTCATATCTTTTTCCTCTTGCCATCTCTTTCATTCCTTGTAAAATATATTTAGGTTTTTCTGGATACCTATAAACCTTTCTTATATTCTAATTTATATTTTTCTACATGTATAATATATCACAAAATTTTTTTGGTTACAAGCATTTTATATAATTTATTTGATAATAAAAAAACACATATCAGCAAAATTTTTTTATTTGCTTAAAATGTGTTCTTTTATAATTATTTATTTTTTATATTTTACAATTTGTTGTTCTTTTGCTTTAATAGTTCTCTTTAAATCTTCAATTTGTTTATCATATAACATGCATAAAGAATTAATTTGTTCTTGTGTTAATTCACTATCAGCAATTTCTCCCCTGCGATATCTTTGTTGAAGATCAAAAAGCTCTGTTTCCTCGTCTTCAGTTTTTCTTATATAATCTCTAAAAATATAACTTTTTTCTGCTTCTATTAATACATCCTCATTAACTTTATTTTCATCATTTTCTTGTTTTTTACCAAATATTTTTTTAAAAAAATTTTTTATTTTTCCAAATATATTATCCTCGTTTTTTTCAATTAAATTTTTTTCTTGAATGTTATCTTTCATAATTTCATTTTCATCTTTAGAAACAATTTCTTCAAGTTCTGCAGATACTTGCTTATCTTTTTCTTCTAACATTTCTGCTTCTGCTTTTTTTCTATGTAAATCTTCAATTGTAAAGTTTCTCTCTTTTGTTTCTAAAATGTTTTTTTCCATATAAAATCCTCCCTCGTATAAATAAAGTATATAACATCTTTTTTATAATTTCAACACTTTTGATTAAATTTTTAGAACATTAGTTATAGTATAATGTTTACTTTAAATTTCCTTCTGAATTTTTTTATTTGATATAGACAAACTTTAAATATTATTCTATAATAATTTCATGGAGGTGATTTTTTGAATATTTTTGTAAAAATAATTAGTTTAGCTATAACTTCCTGGTTACTTTCAATTGCTTTCTCTAAAGAAACTAACGTTAAAAATAACAATAATGATAAAATAATATTGGAATATGGTAAAGATGTAAAAAAGGTAATACTTATTTGTTCAATAATCCCATTCCTTTGTGCTCTATTTTTCTTTATTATATCTATCACTACTAAAGAAAATTATCTTGGTCAGCAACTAGTATTCATAATCCTAGCGATATTAGCTGTATTACTATATATCTCACTAAAAAATGGTAAAATTATTTTTGATAATAATAAATTTTATAGTTATAGTTTCTTTGGAAAACAAAGAATTCATGATTTTCAAGATATAATTAAAGTAAATTTCCAAGAATCTAAAGGAATTATGATAACTTTTAAAGATAAAAGTAATCTAAAATTTTCAATATTTATGGATAATTATGAAGAAATTGAAAAAATTATTCTAAATAGTGACTATTATAAAGAAAAAAATGATCATACTATAAAGAAAGGGTGGTAAATATGGGACATTTATATTTAGCATATAATAAAGGATCCGGTATAGGTGCTAGCATTGGGAATATTTTGAAATTAAAAATTGATGAAAATATCATTGGTGAAATAAATGAAAGTCAAATATATGAGTCAGAACTTGCAGATGGAAACCATAATATTAAATTGTATAGTGAAGGCTGGAATAAAGACCAACTAGTTGGATATTTAGATGAAAATATACAAATAACTGGCAATAGTTATTTTGTTTATAATTTACCTCAAACATTAAAAGGTAAAGGAAAATTAACTAAATTTAACTGTGATAATCTAGAAGATTTTAAAAAACAAATAAGAAAAAAGAAAATATCAAATACAGTTTTAATAATAATCTTGATTATTATTTGTATTATTGGAGGTTTACTTCTTTCTTAAGTTTTTTATCAAAATAATTCTTTCAAAAGCAATATAAAAACCTCATTAATGGTAAAAAAATTACCATTAATGAGGTTTTTCAGTATAAAATAATTTGCATACAATTATACTCATATCATCTTTTGCTATTCCATAATTATTATCAATGGCTTCATTTAATATTAAATCTGCAATTTTTTGTGAATTTGTGGTTTCAATATCTTCTAACATATATTTAACCCATAGCTCTTTATTTTTATACTCTACATTGGAGTCCAAAATCCCATCACTACACATTACCAAAATATCTTGATTGTCGATATCTTTATCATATGTTGTTAAGTTTATATCTTTTAAAATTCCTGCTGGTAAGCTTAAAGATTTTACAATTTGAACTTTTTTCTTGTTTTTTACATATGTTGGACATGCACCATTTTTTATGAATTCTATTTTTCCATTATATAAATCTATAATAGCAATATCTAATGTTGCAAATATTTCTTCATTTGTATTCATAATTGTAGTATTTATTAAATCTATTGATGTGTCTTTATCAAATCCTGACATTAGTAATCTTTCTAGCATTTTTATTGCTATTTGACTACTTTTTCTCGCTTCTGGTCCAGTTCCCATTCCATCACTTAATGCAACTAAATATTTTCCATCATTTAATCTGATTTGTAAAAGGCTATCTCCTGATACAGGACTTCCATCTTTTATTTTTGTTGCTTGTCCTATCTGAATAATATATTTATCTGCGGATATATAACTAAAAACTCTTTTTCCTTGTTTATTTAATTTTTTTGTTTTTGCTTCATTTCTCATTAACTTTTCATTTAAACATTTTTCTAAAACTTTTTGCACTTTATCAATATCCGTATTTTCACTTATCTTACTATTTTTTTGTAAATATACATCTATAAAATATCTATTATCTTGTTTGTTAATTTCTATTCCATCTACTAAAATCTCTTTTATTTCAAGAGCAGTGATTGCCTTCTTTTTTTCTTCCACAAAATTATCATCCTGTTTTATCTCTTCTTCCATTTTTACTGCAATACTTGAAATTGCTTTTGATACACCATCTAATTGAGCTTGTACATTTTTCTTATTTGATTTTACTTTTTCTTTCCATATAAAATTAGATTTACTTACTTTATATGCATAATTTACAGCTTTAACTATTTGCTCTATGTCATTGTTCATTCTTTTGCTGATTTTTTCATCATCATATTGAACTATATAGTTATTGAATTTTGCAAATGTTTTTAATAAATCTTCTCTATCTATTTCTTGTTTATCTAATAAAATATCAAATAATTCATTTACAATTTCATTTTCTGGTTTTACCATATCTTCATATAACATATTATCTTCAAGGCCATCAAGATTATTTAATAATTCTGTTATAAATGATTGTCTATTTTTAAAATACATATTTGTTTCTGGTTTTTCTTGATATGTATTTGCCATATCTTTTATTGTTTCTGATACCATATTTAACTGATTTATAGTTTCTTTACTTTGTTCTAGACCTCTTTTATTATATTCAGGTAACATGTTGTCACTTTTAATAAGTTCTTCAACATCTATTCCTACCCATTTAGGAATTGCAAGTAGCCCTAATGATGCAACTAATGCTTCTTTAAATACTACCAAATCTGTTGCTGTCCCTTTTGATGCATATAGTAATATTCCATTTCCTATTAAAAATCCTATTATTACACCTAATTTTCCAAATCTATTTAAAAATCCTGCAATCATTCCTGAAAGTGCATATACTGCAATTACCATAGGTTCATTTTGAGCAATTATCCCTAGTGTTACTCCTATTGTTACACCTGCAGTTGTTCCTACTAATACTCCATTTCTCCAACCAAGTATTAATACCATTAATATGCTTAAAATATTTCTAATTGATAATCCTAATATTGAAAATTCTCCAAATGCTGAAACTGCTATTGATACAAGTAAACTTGCTCCAATTACTTCTTCTATTGAAAATGCTCTTTTTTCTGTTATTTCTTGTATAACTACTAGCGAATTTACAAAAATTTTATAAAATACAACAGAAAATATCGCTAAAGTTATATGTAATAACATATCACCTATTGTGAATTTTGTTAAAATTAATTTAGCAATCATTACAAATAATATACTCACAAATACATGTGCTGATATTTGCATTTGTTCATTTTTATATTGATCGTTCTCTTTTGGAGGTTTTATGCATAATAATATTAATAACATTAGTATTATTAATATATAATTTAGTACTCCAACAGCTCCAACTCCTATAAAATTACCAATGAGTCCTGCTACTACAACCATTATAGCAGGAACTCCTCCTGCTAAACTAGCAGCTACTATTGCTATACTAAATGGTGACACTTCTTGTCCCATCCCTATTGTTGATATCATAAATGCAATTATATATATAATTATATTTTTTATATTTATTAAATTTTTTAGTATTTCTTTATTTGTATATTGTTTTGACATCCTTACCACCTCATAACTTTTTCATAATATAGCAATATTTTAATCCTTTTCTTTTGTGTTTTTTGTCTTTTTTAGTACTTTACTATAAAAAAGTTTTTTACATTTTGTGATATTTATTTTTTTCTTTTATCATTTTCTTTTGTTTTGCGATTTCTATTTTATTATAGATTGTCGAAAATTACAAGTTTTTTTAATAAATTAGGTAAAAAAGCATTATGGTTTAATAGTTTTTATTAATTATTTTTAAAAACATTATCCGTAATAATAAAGAACAGTTTTCATTTTCATACATATAATAAAAAGAAAAAACATAAACTGTTTAGAGGTGATACTATGTCTAATAATATGGATGATCTATTTGCTAATGTAAAAAAAATGGTTGATAGCGGTAATATTCCTGATGATATAAAACAAATGATGAATAACCTAAATAATTCTAATAGCAATTCCAACAATAATACTAATCAAAGCCCAAACATTAATAATACTGACTTAAATAATATATTAAATCAAGTTTCTCCTGAAATGATTAATAATTTAGGAAACATGTTAAATTCTAATAGTTCAGGCTCTTCTCAAGGAAATTCTCAGTCTAATAATTTCAATTTAGATATGAATACAATTATGAAAATGAAATCAATTATGGAAAACATGAATAATAAAAATGATCCTCGAGCAAATTTGCTTTATTCTTTGAAGCCTTATTTACGTGATAGCAAAAAAGATAAACTTGACCAATATGTAAATTTACTTAATGTTTCTAAAATAGCAGAACTTATGAATAAAAATAACAATAATAATGATGATAAAAAATAAATTTATAGCCAAACATTTATAGAAAGGAGTAAAAAATGCCTATATTTAAATATTATAGTCCTTATAGAAGACCTAATTTTTATAATTATTATAGACCTACTTATGAAAGAAACTATGCTCCAATTTCTTATAACAATCAACCACCTAACATCACACCTGTAACTCCCCCTGAACAACAAACATTTGAAAACTTCTCTAATACAGAACAGTCTCGTTCAAAACAAAAGTCTGATGATAATGTTTGGTTTGATTTGTTTGGCATAAAACTTTATTTCGATGATGTACTTATTTTAAGTCTTTTATTCTTTTTATATAAAGAAGAGGTTAAAGATGAAGGACTTTTTCTTGCTTTAGTACTATTACTTATTAGTTGATAATTTTGGACCGGGTACATTTTTTCAAAATAATAAAAAGGGAAAAATTGTACCCGGTACAAATTTTCCCCAATCTCATTCTATTACAATTTTATCATCATCAACATATATATATGCATGTTCATATACATTTTCTTCTTCTCTATCAATTTCCATAACAATATTAGAAATACGTAATTGAACAACATCAAGAGTACTAGCAGCAATAATCGCCTCTTTATTTCCCTTTGCACCTGCATGAGCTAATCCCCTAAGTGTTCCAATAACAACAATATTGTCAGCAGCAATAACTTCTGCTCCAGAATTAACATCTCCAATTATTACAATACTACCTTCAACTTCAATTTTTTGTCCTGAACGAAGTGACCCTTTGTGAAATGTAGTCTCAGAAGTACCTACATCTTTTTTATAACTTCTTGTAATACTATGTAGCCCTAATGTTGTAGGAGTATCAAAACTAATTTCTACATCTATCTGTTTTTTTATAAGTTCTTTTATTTCTTCTAATTCCTTATTTGTTAAAATCTTTCCTGTTACTCTTATTGGAGTTTTATCATCTTTGTACATTTTTTTTAATTCTTGTAATTTTTTCGTTAATTCTAATATTATTTTTTCTTGTTCTGCGTTGTCATCTATTTTTATTATCACTTCATCTGTTTTCAAATTTATACTTACACTATTCATATTAAACATCCTTTCATCCCATTTATATGGGATTTCTTTTGTCTACCTAATTTGTTCTACAAATGGAACTGCTGTAACACTCTCATTTATTTCAGTTGTCGTTGCATTCATTCCAAAATATTGATTAAGAACATCTCTTGCAACTTCTGCTGCATAATTTCCATGTCCTCCATTCTCTATCATTACAACTACTGCTACTTCAGGCTTATCATATGGTGCAAAACATACAAACCATGCGTTAACAATATCATTTCCATTTTTATCTTTACCAGCTTCTGCTGACCCTGTTTTTCCTGCAACTTCTACTTTAAAGTTTTTAAAGATATTATATGCTGTTCCTCCGGCTTCACTGGCAGCCATTCTCATTCCTTCTTTTGCAATTGCTATACTTTCTAGATTAACACTTATTCCATCATCTGTATTTTGATTTCCAAGTTCTTCACTAACATACTTCTCTACTTCTTCTCTTGGAACTTCAGTACTATCTGAATTTAATACTGATTTTATTACTGTTGGATTAACAACTGTTCCTCCATTTGCTACTGATGAAATATATTTTGCAATTTGCATAGGTGTAAAGTTATTGTCTCCTTGTCCAATTGATGCATTCAAAACATCTCCTGGTCCAATATTTTTTCCTGGCCTTATCTTTGAATATGTTTCTCTTGAAGCTACATCTCCTGATTTTTCACTTGGTAATTCTATTCCAGTTTTTTTACCAAGCCCAAAATGTAATGCATATTTAGCCAAAGTATCTATTCCCATTCTGTCTCCAGTTTCATAGAAAAAGTAGTTACATGAATGTTGTAATGCTTGTGTTACATTTAAATATCCATGCCCTCTATGATAACTTGTATAATACCAACACTTAAATCCATCTTTTGTTGCACTTTTATATTTTGTATAAATACCTGTATCATTAATTTTTTCTTTTGATGTAATTGCTCCTGATTCTAATCCTGCAATAGCTGTTACCATTTTAAATATTGACCCTGGTGCATATGCTGATTGAGTTGTTTTATTTAGTTGAGGATGTCTTTGGTCATCTCTTAAATATGCCCAATTTTCTTGTGATATTCCACCAACAAACCATTGTGGCTCAAATGTAGGATAACTTGCTGTCGCAAGAACTTCTCCTGTATTTACATTCATTACTACTGCAGCTCCACCTTGTGCATCATAAGTTTGTGAAAATCCTCCGCTTCTTATTTTATTTATACAATTTTCTAATGCATCTTGTGTTACTTTTTGTAAATTAGAATCTATTGTAAGAACAACATCACTTCCTGCCGTAGCATTTTGTGAAACATATTCACCTGTAATTGTTCCGTCAACTGACATTTCTATTTGTTTTTGTCCATCTTTTCCTTTAAGATATTTTTCAAAAACAGACTCTATTCCAGTTTTTCCTATTATATCGTCAATATCATAATCATCTTTCTTTTCGTTATACTCATCTTCCTTTATTTTACCGGTATATCCTATTACATGTGATGCTAAGTTTCCTGTCAAATATGTTCTAGCAGCCTTAGTTGAAATACTAATGCCAGGAAAATCACTATTTCTTTCACTAATTTGAGCAACAACTTCTTCATTAACATTTGTTGCAATTGTTATTGATTTTGTAGCACTATAACCTGTTGTTGCAATTAAGTATCTCATTGAAATTGTTTTTTTAGTATCTTCTACATTTTCACTTTTTATTTCATATTTATCCTTGAATTTGTAAAAAGCATCTTCAGCCGTTGCTTCTTCAGCAATTTTATATTTTTTCTTCCACTCTGTAAGTTGAGCACCACTTATTGTAAATTCAAATGGATTTATTTTTATAGGAAATGTATCATCATATCCTATTTGATATTTTTCTAATAAATTAACCAAATTTAATACTGATTCATTTAACTCTTCGTTTGATATATTTGTTTTATAAATTTCTATATTGTTTTCTGTTTTTACTCCTGCAAGTTCATTTCCTGATCTGTCAAGAATTGAACCTCTTGCAGCTTTTATTGTAGATACTCTAGATAATCTTGTATTTGATTGTTCTCGGTAACTTTCTCCATTAACTACTTGAAGATTAAATAGTTGAACAATTAAAACTATCCCTATTAAATAAGCTATTACTGTTATTATATTAAATCTAAAATTTGTTTGGTCATTACTATTTTCTTCTCCCCATGATGTTTCTTTATCAAAACTAATTCGCTTGTTCAACATTTCACCAACTTTCCTATTATATTAAAAGTATTTGGTCAAAATCCTATTCCCTTTTATTTCATCTTCTATTTCATATCCTGTTTTATTCATCAATGGATATAATATAATTATTAGTAACATATTATAAACTACTTCTACTAATAATACTTTTGCAAAAGTTAAAATTTCTACATTTGTCTTAAATGCCATGTATTGTAAAAAGTATAATATTATCTCATAAATTATTGTACATACTATCCCCATTAATAAAACTGTCATTCTATTATCTTTTGAAAGGGTTTTATCAAACATTCCACTTATTAATCCTATTAAAGCCAATGCAATAGATGTTAAACCTAAACTTTTTCCAATCCATATGTCTAAAAATATTCCATATGTTATTCCATAAATAACACCCATTGTTCGTCCCATATATAATCCTATATATAACATCAAAATCACAAAAACATTAGGCATTATTCCTGCAATAGTGAAATGACTGAAAAAAATCGTCTGTAAAAAATATATTACTACAAATGTAATTATTAGTGAAATATGTATAAAAATTTTTTTCATTTATTTTTCCCTTTCTAAAGAATATACTTATTGGTGCATATTCTATTGATTTGTTATTACTAATACTGTTTCAATTTTTTCAAAATCAACAGCAGTTTCTATTGTGGCATATGAATCTGTTTTGTTTGATCCTTCATTTACTTTTTTTATTTTTCCAACATGAATTCCTTTCATGTAAATACCACCAAGTCCAGAAGTTTCAACACTATCTCCTTGTATAATTCTTGCATTTGTTTCAATATTTGAAGCACTTAATACTGACTTACTTTCAATTGTTCCTTTACATATCATTGCATCTCTAGTACTACTTGCTAAACAACTTGTTGCACTTGCACTATCTACTATAGTCTGAATTTTCGCAGTTTTGTTCGTTACTGAAACAACATATCCTACAAGCCCTTCATCTGCTATTACTGTCATTTTTTCTTTTATACCATTATCACTTCCAACATTTATTACTAATGTTTTTGAATAATTACTTATATCTCTTGATATTATCATTCCTGGCACAGTAGTATATTGTTCATATTTTTCTGCTAAATTTAATTCTTGCTTCAATTGTTCATTTTCATTTTTTATAATTTCATATTCTCTTAATTGTTGTTCAAGTTCACTATTCTTTTGTTTTAATGATTCATTTTCTGTTTTTAATTCATTTACATTTTCAAAAAATTTATCATTATTATTTATTTTATTCTTTAGATATGTTAGTCCATTTTCTATTGGCATTACCACTGTACTTGCAACATTTTCAATTATAGATATATTTTCAGAATTTGTATTTGAAAATACAACTAATATAATTAATACTAATATAGTAATTATAATTCCTATAATTCCACCTTTTCTATCTCTTTCCATATACTATCTTCTCTTTCTTGAATTTAATAAAATAGTTCTTAGTTTTTCTAAATCTTGTAATGTTTTTTCTGTTCCCTTTACAACACAATCTAATGGTTCTTCTGCTATATATACAGGCATTCCTGTTTCTGCACTTATTAATTTATCTAAATTTTTTATTAATGCTCCTCCACCAGATAGCATAATTCCCTTTTCCATAATATCTGATGCTAATTCTGGAGGTGTTTTTTCTAGTGTGATCTTTACTACCTCTACTATTTTATCAATAGATTCTTTCATTGCTCTTTCAACTTGATCTGATGTAATTATTTCTGTTCTTGGCAATCCATCATTTAAATCTCTACCCTTTATTTCCATTGTCATTTGTGTCATTAATGGCATTGCACATCCAATTTCTTTCTTTATTTGCTCAGCTGTAGATTCTCCAATTGCTAAATTCAACTCTTTTTTTACGTAATTTACTATATCTTCATCAAGTTCATCTCCAGCTATTCTTATTGAATTGCTTGTTACTATTCCACCTAAAGATATTACTGCAACTTCTGTCGTTCCTCCACCAATATCTACTATTATATTTCCACTTGGCTCTTCAATTTCTATGTCTGCGCCAATCGCTGCTGACATTGGTTCTTCAATTAAATAAACTTCTCTTGCTCCGGCTCTCATTACTGCTTCTTCAACAGCTCTTTCTTCAACCTCTGTTATTCCTGATGGCACACCAACTAAAACCCTAGGTCTAATAGCATTATATCTTTTACATACTCTTTCTAATAAATTTTTCAATAATAATTTTGTTGCTGTAAAATCCGCTATTACTCCGTCCTTTAAGGGTTTTATAGCATTTATTTCTTTTGGAGTTCTACCAACCATTTCTTTTGCTTCAAATCCTGTTGCAATTATTTCACCTGTTTTTGCATTTGTAGCAATGACTGATGGTTCTCTTAAAACTATTCCTTTTCCTTTTATTGTTACTAATATGTTTGCTGTTCCTAAATCAATTCCTATATCTTTAGATTTGAATGACAAAAAGTTCATTTTATTTCTTTCCTTTCATTTTGAAAATCACTTTTTCATGAATTTATTCCTTTCTGAAAAAATGCTAACATAATCTGTATTTCCAATTACAATATGGTCTAATAATTGTATCCCTAGTATTTTTGATGCTTGTTCAACATTTTGTGTAAATTTAATATCTTGAAAACTTGGTGTTGGATCTCCTGTTGGATGATTATGTATTAGTATTATTTTTGCTGCTTCTATTTTTACTGCCTCATTTAATACCGATTTTATTGTCGCAACAACAAAGTTTCCCCCACCCTTAGCTATATCTTTTATTTTGATCAATTTATTTTTATTGTTTAACAATGCAACTTTAAGTATCTCTTGTTTTTCAAATCTCATTTTTTCCATTAGTGTTACAGCAATATCTCGTGGTTGCAAAATTATCTTTTCCTTATAATTTTCTACCACATTAATTCTTGTTGCTAATTCACTTACTGCCTTTAATTGTATTGCTTTTACTTTCCCTATACCTTTTATTTTCATGAATTCTTCTACTGTTAAATCCATCAAAAATTTTAAGTTATTTTCTTTTGTAGTATTAAGTTTTAAAATTTGCTGTGCTAATCCCACTGCAGTTTCTTCTTTTGTACCCGTTTTTATTATTATTGCTAATAATTCCGCATTTGTTAAAGTTTTTGCACCATATTGTTCTAATTTTTCATATGGTCTTTCTGTTTCTGGTAATTCTTTCATTTTTATTGGCATATATCCATTTCCTTTCTTTTTTAATTTTTTAAAATTGAAAGGTCCCCTATACCATGTTATTATTATATATTGTATTTGCAATTTTTTCAAGACTTATATATCTTTTTTACCAAAAATTGTTCCTTTAAATATAATACTAAAAGTAGTATAATTTATTTAAAAGAGTTGCACGGAGGTTATAAATGAAATTTGAAAAAATAACAGATGTTAAAATAAAAATAATTCTTTCATTGCAAGATATGGAACTAAACAATGTTTCTGCTGAAAATATACTTTCTAATTCTGCTTCTTCTCAGAAACTATTACAAAATATATTATTAGAAGCTGAAAAAAAAATTGGTTTTAAAACTGATGATTCTAAATTATTAGTTGAAGCTATAATGTCTCCTGATATGGAATGTATTTATACAATTACAAAACTTAATCAAAATCAAATAAATTTAGAAAAAAATAATGATATATTTATATTTAAATTTAATAGTTTTGATGATTTTGTAGCACTATGTAATTTTTTAAATAGTTTTTCTTTTTTATGTTTAAAAGATATTTCAAAGAATTTTTCTTTGATTTATTATAATAATACATATTATCTAAAATTTATTAAAACAAAAGAATTTTCTGTTGCACTAGATTTTATTAAAACTTTTTTTGATGAGTTTGGAGAAAATGTTTCAAATTCTTTTAATATTGATGGCTTTTTAAGTGAATATGGAAAAGTGATTTTTTCAAGAGATGCTATCACAAAATGCTTATATTCATTTAATAACTAATTACTAAAAGCGAAGTTTTATCAACTTCGCTTTTTTCTAATATAAATAATTTTGTGGATTGTATGCAACGCCATTTACTCTAATCTCTAAATGTAAATGTGGGCCTGTACTATTTCCTGTATTTCCTACGGCTGCAATAACATCACCTTGATTTACCTTTTGACCTGCTGTAACATACAATTTACTACAATGTCCATAATATGTTTCAACTTCATTACTATGTGATATTACTACCATATATCCATAAGACCCTTTATATCCTGCAAATGTTACGGTTCCTGTTGCTGCAGCTTTTATAGGTGTTCCTATTGAAGCTCCTATATCTAATCCTGTATGATTACTAACTCTTATGCTACTTCTTGCCCCAAACCTAGAAGTAATAATACCTGAAATAGGTTTTATTAAATTCAAAGTTAATGGAACTTTTTGATATGAAATATTTGTTGATGTATTAACTTTTCCTATGGCTACTTTTTTTGGAGTTGGTTGTTCAATAATAACTTTTTGCTGATATAATGCCGCAACTGTTGCATCAACTTCTGCAAAATCTTTCAATTCAGTATCATACATTTCTAATATTGATATTTGATCAATATTATTACTTTCTTTTTCTCTTAGCTGATTTACTATATCTTCTGCCTGTGAAAATTGACTAACATATGCCTTTTCTTCTTCTCCTTCTATTATTGCATAATATTTATAATATACAACACCTGATTGTTTTATTTTTTCAAATATCTCATCATCATTTGTAATTATATTTCTTTTTAATAAACACATTTTATATTCTGGTAAATTATCTACTTGAACAAATGCTATGTTACTATTATTTTCATCTTCACCTTTTTCCATATATTTATTTATTCTTGTTTGTAATTTACTCTTATCTTTACTATACCCTACGGCTTCACCATTTATAGTTACACTATATATTGGTTTAAAAAGTAGTGCAACTGCACATATTATTAAAAATATAGAGATTGCTATAAGTATTGTAAGTTTCATTGATTTTCTAGCAAATACTAATATTTTTTTTATCATCCTATTCTCCCTTATATATATTTTTTTTGATTGTATACTATTTTTACTTTTTTTTGCAATTTTTCTAAATTAGCTTTTTTACTTTATTTTCTCCATTTTTCTTTTATTTTCTTTTTATAACTCTTGATTATTTAAAAAGATAAAAAGGTAAAAAGAAGACAGGTATATATTACCTGTCCACTTTTTATTTATCCCTAAATTATTCATCCATAGGTCCAAATAGTTCATCAAACTTAGCCTCTAATTCCTTTTGTAAATCATATGTATCTTCATCATCTTGAACTGTTTGAATTTCTTTTTCTTCTACTTTTTGTTCTTGATCATCAGAAAACAAATCATCTATCTCTTGAAAATCAGAAGAAGGTTTTTCTACTTTTATCTTTTCCTTTACCTCTCCAACTTTCACAGGCTCTTTTTCTTCTTTTTTAGGTTCATCATCAAACAAATCATCCAAAGATTCAACTTTTAAATTTTGTGCTTCTTTTTCTGATTTATCTTCAGTCCAAGGATTATAAGGATTAAACTTTCTCCATTCTCCTCTTTGGATTTCTCCTATATCATTATGACTAATTTCTAATTTTCTCATAGTATCAGAAACATTTTTATGTTTAAAATAATAATATTTATTTGCTTTTACTGGTTTTATTCCCTTTTCAAAAATTATACATAAGTCGTTATCCATTCTTCTTAATTCATCAGGTGTCATCAAAGCTCTAGCCATTACTTGGTCTGATGTACTTTGACCAGTTTTAAAATATTGTCTATCTCTATTTATAGAAATACTATCCCTTTCAATGGTTTTCTCTCCTAATGCTTTTGAGAAATATTCAACTGTTTTATATGAGTTACTTCCTAAAAATACATGTGTATCACAGTTACCAATAATTGTTTCATATGATTTTTCATAAACTGCTTCCAACTGGTCTAAGTTCTGCAATATTACACTAAAAGATATTTTTCTACTTCTTGATGTTGATATTTTTTTATCAAAATCTGGTATTTTACCTATGTTAGCAAACTCGTCTAGTATAAAATATGTTGGAACTTTTAATGCTCCTCCATTGTCATCTGCATAATTGTATAATTGTTGTATCATCTGTGAGAAGAATATTGTTAATAAGAAATCATATGCTGTATGTGTATCTGAAGAAATAACATATACTGCAGTTTTCTTATTTCCTATATCTTCAAAATTTATTGTATCTGTTGACGTTAATTCTGCTATTTCTTTTGAATCAAATTTTCCTAATTTTGATTGTAATGTACTTAATATTGAACTATATGTTTTTTCAGGTGCTATTTCAATAGATTTGTAATTCATTCTTGCTGGATGGTCATATGGCAATTTGCTTATTAATTCAGTAAGCAAATTACTTCCTCCATTTGAATTTGCTGCTCTTACTAATTCTGCGCAACTTGCTAAATTTTGTTCTTCTTCTGGTCTTGTTGCCATCAAATAATATATTAATGCTTTTAATAACATCTCTGCTGAATCATCCCAAAATGGATCTGAACCGCCATCTCCAGTTTTTTGTCCTTTTACTATTGTATTTGCAATAACATCAACATCAATTTCTGAAGATATATGCATTAATGGATTATATCCATCACTATATTGTGGTTTTACTAGATTTAATACTTTTATTTCATATCCTTTTGATTTTAAATATCCTGCTGTTTTGTCATATAATTCTCCTTTAGGATCTGTAAATACATATGACCCTAATAATTGATATGCATTTGGTATTGAATATGATGCTGACTTACCTGAACCTGAACCTCCGACTACTAATACATTAACATTTCCTCTTTTATCAACTGGTAAATAATTGTTTTCAGCTAATACAATTCCTTTTTTATTACTTAGAACTGTATATTGTTCTCCATTTTTGCTCCAATCACTTGAACCATGTTCAAAATCTGTATATTCATTTTTAGGTGCAGATCTTGCAACTCCTACTATAAAAAATATTGCAAATATTATTGAAAATATTACTAGATTTTTTATATATATTCCAGTCCAATTATTTAATGCCATTGTTGCAAATCCAGCAAAAGGATTTTTCATAGTTTCTACAAATGCTGTTATTCCAGCTGTTCCATCTTGCTGTATTACAGCAGTATTATATCCAACAGTAATAGGCACAATTAATACTATGGCTATAAATAACCATAGTATTCCAAATAGTATAAAATATTTTTTATTTCTTCTTATTGCTCCTTCTACTTTATAATTCATATATAAATCACCTTCTCTTTGGTTTTATGTATTTTTAATGTGTTATATCTTCACTATGTTTTTCTTTATTAGGATTTCCTCCTGGATATGCTTTTATTGATACAAATGTACTACTTTCATTAACGATTTCTCCATTTTCTCTTAAAGAATCAATCAATGATATTGATGGTTTTACATTATTTATTTTAGCATCCATTTTTTCTTTTTCGCTTTTCTTTCCACAAGAAAAATAATTAAATTTTAATTTATCATCTTTTCCTGCAGCACTTCCTATTTTTTTACCATTTACCGTGTTATTCACCATAGTAAATTGCCTCCTTAAATATTACCATCATCCTCTCTTACTTCAAAAGCAAAATAAGATTTGTATGGTTTTAATTTACATCTTCCCTTAACTTTATTTTCATTTTCATCAAAGTAAAGTCTAGGTCTTAATTCTTCTGTAGTTTCAGGATCTATAACACATATATCTCTTTTCATATTTGGTGTATAGTTAAATTCTTTAAATTCCTGTTCTTCTTCTGAATATAATGTATTAAACTTAAATGGTGTTGGTGTTTTTGAAATTCGTACTTCATCATCAATCAATATTCCTGAGTTGATGACAACACTTTCTCTTCCAAATGACAAAATCACTAATTGATTTCCCTTTGGTTGTGGCTCGTCAACATAAAAGGTTTTTCTAGTAGCTTCTCCTCTTATTTCTTCAGTAAAATCTAATCTTTCTACTGTATATTTAGGATAGTCTTTTTGAAATTCCTTTTTTGTTTTATTTACTTGATAAATTACTGTGTTTACTCCTTTTGGATCTGTTATACTAAAATGTTTTCCTTGTAACATCTCCATATATTTTACACCCCATTCCTATGATTTAATCCATAGCTT
Source organism: uncultured Clostridia bacterium (assembly GCA_934155265.1). Classification (GTDB taxonomy): domain Bacteria; phylum Bacillota; class Clostridia; order TANB77; family CAG-508; genus CAG-269. The sequence goes on along the minus strand of CAKPGU010000006.1, from coordinate 12,770 downwards.
ATCTTATGTTTACGAACTCACATAAATAATTATACTAAATTTTTAAAGGCTTGTCAACCCTTTTACCTTATTTTCAAGGTTTCTCGCCATTTTATATTTAATATTTATATTTTTTAAACTCTTCTTGGATTAAATTTTGATATTTCTTTTAATCTTTTAAACATTTCTTTTTCTTCATTTGTTAGTTTTTCTGGAACTACAATTTTAATTTGTGCAATTAAATTTCCTCTTTCTCCTTTTGCTGTTTTATAGCCTTTTTGAGGAATTTCTATTGTTTCTCCAGATTGTATTCCATTTGGAATATATATTGCTGTTTTTGTATCATCTATTGAATTAACTTTTGCTTTTGTCCCTAATGCTGCTTCCCATGGTGATATTGGAACTATTGTATATAAATCTTTTCCATTAAGTTTGTATTTTTTTCCATCTTCTATGTTTATTTTTATATATAAATCTCCATTTTTTCCACCATTTTTACCTTCTTTACCTTGTCCAATTAAACGAATCTTTTCGCCATTTTGTATTCCTTCTGGTACCTTAATCGTTATTGTTTTTGGTTTACCGTCCAAGTCCTTCAATACAATTTTTTTCTCAACTCCGTAAAAGCCATCTTCTATTGTTATATTTATTTCCGTTTCAACATCTTGTCCTCTAACTGGAGGAATTTTACTTTGTGCTATTTCTTCTTTTATCTCACTATTTCCAAAGAACATTCCAAAAAATTCACCTGCAACATCTCCTGATGTTTTTTGCTTTGCCTTTTTTTGTTTAAATCCTATATTATAATTCCACGTCCTATCATACTTTCTTTTTGTTGTTGGATTTGATAATACTCTATATGCTTCATTTATATCTTTTATTCTTTCTTCTGCCAATTTATTTCCAACATTTACATCCGGATGATATTTTTTTGCTTGTTTTCTGTATGCTGTTTTTATTTGCTCTATTGTTACTTTACTATTTTCTAAATTTAAAATTTTGTAATAATCCTTAAATTTCATTTTTTGACATCCTCCCTATAAGAAAAGTGGCTAAGCCACTCTTCTTTTTTTGGTATTTGCATTATATCAATTTTCTACAAAAAAATCTATAGTTTTTGACAAATTTCAAAAAATTTCATTCCATTTGAAGCTTTAACTAAAACAACATCTCCTTTTCTTAATTTTTGACTTAAGTTTTCCACAATTTCTTCATTACTGTTCATAAAATATGTCTCTATATTTTTATTTTTTTTTGCTTCATCTATGATATACTTTGAATTATCACCAGCACATATTAATATATCTATATTATTTTTCGCCACTTCTTTTCCAACATCTCTATGTAATTTTTCTGAATATTCTCCTAATTCGAACATATCGCCTAACACTGCAATTTTCCTTGTACCAGTATGCTTTGCTAAAAATTCTAAACTAACTTTCATTGACTCATAGCTTGCATTATATGCATCATTTATAATTATTGCACCATTTTTTAGCTTTTTTATATCCATTCTTTTTTTGGTTAATTCGAATTTTTCTATCCCATTTTTTATTTTTTCATCAGCTATTTCTAGCATTCGTCCTACCTCAGCAGCACATAATGCATTGTACACAAAATGTTCTCCTCCAACAGGAACTTTAATTTCTAATTTATTTGAATTTTTTAGCACAGCTGTAAATTGACTACTCTCTTCTTCCATTTTTATATCTTCAGCAACAATATCACTGTCATTCTCAATTCCAAATGTATGTATTTCTATTTGATTTTTATTTTCTTCATACCATTTATGTAATAAATCATTATCATTATTTATAATTATTTTAGGTACTTTCATTCCCTCGAGTATTTCCAATTTTGCCTTTAAAATATTTTCCCTTGAGCCTAAATTTCCAATATGTGATGTTCCTATATTAGTAATAACAGCCAAAGTTGGCTTTGCGATACTTGTTAGTAAACTAATTTCCCCAAGATGATTCATCCCCATTTCTATTACCATAGCTTCATGATCTTTTAATTTTAATATTGTAAATGGCAATCCTATATTATTATTATTGTTGCCTTCTGTTTTTAATGTTTTATATTTTGTTCCTACAACACTTGCAATAATATCTTTTGTACTTGTTTTTCCCACACTTCCTGTTACAGCTACAACAGGAATATTGTATAAACTTCTTTTATATCTTGCAATTTCATATAATGCATTTAATGTGTCTTTCACCTTTATAATAGTTTTATTTGAATATTTTTCCATATCTTTTTCTGTTACTTCTACATCTTGAATAATAACCGCTTCTGCACCATTGTCTAATGCTTGTTTCCAAAATTGACTTCCATCAAATTTTTCTCCCTTTATTCCTATATATATATCACCTTTTTGGATTGTTCTTGTGTCTTTAGAAAATGTCTCACAAGTAAGTTTGCTGTTTCCTAAAATCAACTCTCCTCCAGTAACTTTTAATATATTGTCAACATTCATTTTCTACCTCCCAAAAAACATTTTTTTTATTATATTCCAATTATTTATTTTTTGCAAACATTTATTGACTTGTATATTTTTTTATATTAAAATACTTTATGGAAAGGATAATATTATGAAAAAAGAAAATAGAGAATTAGATGATTTTGTTCATCAAAGACATGTCGCCCAAAATGGCGAAAACTATTTTTTAACATTATTAGATGACACTGGTTTGCAAACAATTAATCTTTCAACATTTGGAAAAAACAAATTAACCTTTGGTAGTAGTTTTAACAATGATATTGTAATATCTTCAAATTCTGTTGATGATTATCAAGGTTATCTTGAACTAAATGAATATGGTGTCCTTGTTACAAATGATAGTTTACAAGTTCCATTGCTTGGAAATGGAAACCAAATAGTAGACAATGTATATTTATCAGAAGGAAGTTTTATAAAAATATTAAATAATGATACCAAAGCAGGAATCATTATGATAATGTCAATCAATAAAAATTTAGATGAATGGGAATCCTACACCTTACCATCTGGAAATATATCAATTGGTAGTAGTGGCTCTTGTGATATTGTGCTAACACCTTCTGGTATTGCCAAACATCATGCAACTATACATCATTCGCCAAATAAAACTTCCATATCAGATGAAGGCAGTTTAAACGGAATCTATATAAATGGTAAAAATATAACACAATCACAAACAATTCAATTAAATAATCTAGATATTATTTTTATAGGAAATACAAAATTAATTTTATCTGGAAATACTTTATTTTATCAAATATTCGAAAAAGGAATACAATTAGATGCAATTGATATAGTAAAAAAAGTAAAAATTAAATTTAAAACACGTGAAATTTCCTCACATGTATCTATGAGTATAAAACCTTCAGAATTCGTTGCGTTTGTTGGTGGTTCAGGGGCAGGAAAATCTACCTTTATGAAATGTATAAGTGGTGTAGATAGACCAACATCTGGAACAGTATTAATGAATGGGGAAGATTTGTATGAAAATTACGAAAATCTAAAATATAACATTGGTTATGTACCTCAAGATGATATCGTTTTTTCAAATCTAACATTGCACGATACATTACAATATGCAGCAAAATTAAGAATGCCTGACAACACTTCTATAAAAGAACGTAACGAAAGAATAAAAGAAGTTTTAGACATTGTTAGTCTAACTGATTTTGAAAACTCATATATAAGGCAATTAAGTGGTGGTCAAAGAAAAAGAGCAAGTATTGCGGTAGAATTATTAGCAGATCCTAATCTTTTTTTCTTGGATGAACCTACTAGTGGCCTAGACCCTGGAACTGAAAGAAGTATAATGAAAACATTAAGAAAAATGTCTCAAATGGGAAAAACTATTATATTAGTTACACACAACACCCTTAATTTGCATTTATGCGATAAAGTCGCATTTTTCGGTGATAGCGGACATTTATGTTTCTATGGAACACCTCAAGAAGCTTTAAACTTTTTTGAAGTTAATGATTTTGTTGATATTTATACTCTAATCAATGAAAATTTAGATTATTGGTACAATAAATTCGAAGACTCAAGAGAAGAAATTGTTCCCAAAACTGTACCTTCAGGAAAAAGTAATAATATTGAAAACAAGAAAAAATCATTTATAAAACAATTAATTATACTAATAAAAAGATATATAAAATTAATTTCAAATGACTTTCAACAACTTCTAATATTATTTGCACAAGCCCCTATAGTCGCTGTACTATTAGCAATGGTAACAACTGATGATTTATATAAAAGCTATGATGATACAAAAGCTATTTTATTTTCATTAGGTTGTGCATCAATATGGTTAGGGTTATTGAATTCAGTACAAGAAATATGCAAGGAAAAAGTTATTTTGCAAAAAGAACATATGGCTGACTTAAAACTTTCAGCTTATTTACTATCGAAGTTTATAGTTCAAGGTCTACTTGCATTTATTCAATCTTTGCTATTAGTATCTATATTTCAAAAAATTGCCGGAAGTTCTGAGTACAGTATATTAATAAACTCATTTTGGGATATACAAATTATATGTTTCTTATCAATATTATCATCCGCAACAATGGGCTTATTTATATCATCTTTTGTAAAAAATGCTAATATTGCAATGACAATAATTCCATTAGTCTTAGTACCACATTTATTATTTTCAGGAATGTTATTTAAATTAGAAGGATTATCTGATTTTATATCTAATTTCGTTTTATGCAGATGGACTGTTGAAGGCTTAGGAACAAGTGCAAATCTAAATGAATTAACTCATTTAGTTCAAACTATAAATCCTATGATTGAGGTTGAAGCAGAAAGCTATTTTACATTTACTGTAGAACACATGCATCATATTATAGGTATAATTATACTTATGACTTTTGTGTTATTAATAGGAAGTTATATTGTTTTAAGAAAGAATGTAAATAAAAATATGTAAAAAAAAAGCTTCATAACGAAGCTTTTTTTATTTTATTTCTTTTAACTTTCTATATTTTTCTCTAAATAAAATTGCTAATATAATTACAATCATTAAAGAAATACTTATAAAGCATTTTACTCCAGCTCGAGGAATTTGTGAATCTGCTATTGTACCATCGTCATTATCGATTGATTGATCTGGAATCTCAGAATTATCATCTCGTCCATCATCATCTGATATATTGGAATCATTTTTATCACTAGATTCATCTACATTACTATCAACCCATTCTTTTATAACTGATATTTCTTCCTTCATATCATCTATATTATCATCAGTTAAATTATCTATTTGTGAATTTAATTCTATATCTAATATACTTACAATTAAAGGATTTATCCCATCAATATTATTAAATTTTTCCACATCTTTTTTTAGCTTTTGTTTTAATGTATCGTCTACTTTAGCAGCATCATATAAATCCTTATAAGTTTCATTAACAACATTTTTAAACTGTTTTAAATCTCCCAAATCATCTTTGTATTCATCAAGTAATTCTTTTAATTCATCTGCCTCAGTTTTAGCATAAACTGTTTGTGAATTTAATCCAATAACTATTAATATAACAATCAATATTATTGCTATTGTCTTTTGTTTTATCCTTTTCATTTTCTCATCCTTTTTTAATTATATTTTTTATTAATTTAAGTGCTTTTATAAGTTGAGTCATTGTAGATGTCTTTTTTTCTGTTTCTTCTTTATAATCGGATGTTTTATTTACTGATTTTCCATTTGCTATTTCTTCAGCCTTATTAATAAAGTTTTCAACATGACCCTCATATACATTATATTTTGATCCCAATATTATAAATGCATGTTGCTCACCATCTGCAGTAAATCTTTGAACATATGGCATTTTTGAATTATTCATTGCTGTATTATATATTTCGGTACTATTTTCAAATGGTACAGTCGAATCTTTTGTACCATGTACTATTAATAATGGCAACTCACATCTATTTAAGCTATCTAATGCATTTTGATATTGATCAAAATTTTCTTCTGTTAAGCCTACTCCAATTTTTTCAATTAAAAGTTTTTTTATTACAGAATCTGTTAATGATTCTTTTGACAAACTTGATAAATCATCTTTCTTTATTATACCTAATATTTTTGCAACCAATTCATTACTTGATGATCCAAATGATGAATTTGATGCTCCTAACATTCCTTTTATAATTCCTGTTAAAGAAGTATATCCACAATCTTCTACTAACCCAATTACATTCTGATCTTTTAAAGTTTTACCATTAACCTCTAATCCTGAAGCAAACACTGTCGTTGCTCCACCTAGTGATACACCATGAATTATTACTTGTTGGCATTTACTTCCATATGTATTATTTAAATATGTTAGCCAATCCCATACGTCAAGACTTTCTACATATCCCATGGCTACACTACCTTCACTATTTCCATATCCTCTTGAATCTGGAGCTAAAATATTATATCCCTGGTCTAAATACATTTGTCCAACGGCATCTGCCATTGCTTGTCCATTCATTTGTGAACCATGAACCAAGTATACCCATTTATTAGATGTTGGGTTTCCATTCTTATCTGCATTCGCATAATATATTTTGCCAACTAATTTTACTTTATAAGTATCTCCGCATCTTTCTCCTGCAGTAGTAGCCACCATATCCTCAACTTTTACATCTGGTGTTAAACTTTCTATTGCATTATTGCTATTTCCTAATAATTTTTTTAATGTCGTTGTTATTGTTCCTAACAAATCTGTTGTTGAAGTTGCTTCTGAATTTATTGTTGTATTAATTATTTGATTTGATATTTTTGGAATTGATGATGATTCACTATATTTATTTTCCAATTCATTAGCTTTATCTATAATCTGTATCTTCATATCACTAACAGACATATTTTTATTAAGCCCATTCGTAAATTTTGTCATTTCTTTTAAATATTCTTTATATTTATTTACTAACTGATATCTTTGAGTAGCCATTTGAATCATTGAACTTAAATTAAATCCTCTTGATATATTACTACTATTTGTTGATGCATTTACTGAAATCGGCATTGCAATTGTTGTTAGTATTAGCATCAGTGTTACACTTATACTAAGCATTTTTAAAAATTTTTTCATATAATACCCCCTAATTTTAAATAAAAACATTTTGAGCAAGACTAATCATTCTTTTTTCTTTCGTAATCGTTCGCTCAATTATAACTAATTTTATTTTACTATTAAATAAAATTATTGTCAATTCTTTTGAAAGAAAAAAAGAGATTCTTAAAATAAGAATTCTCTTTTTCTGCATATCTAAAAACTATTGATTTTCAACAGCTCTATTTGCAATTTCTATAGCTTTTGAAACTATACTTCCACATGTTTTAGAAGGTACATTTTCCCAACTACCACCATCTTTTTTTACTTGGTCATAAACACCTAATTCTTTTGCAATTTCTGTTCGTAAGTTTTCAGATATTAATTTGTTACTTCTAGACATAAAAAGCCTCTCCTTTCAAATTTATCTGTATTACGGACCGCTTTTTTAAAAAAAGTTATTTAACTTTTTCACTATATATTATTTACAAAAAAACTTTTTTTATTTTTTCAATTTTTGTAAAAATTCAAAAATTACATTTAATATCATTAATATTACTAAAATTAAAGTTGCACGTATTAAGACGTTTTTTTCTATTTTTTCCTTTATTATTTTTATTAATTTTTTCATAACATTATTCCTTATATTTATATTCACTATATTTGTCTAATTTTTCAAATACTTTTACTTGAAAAGTTTCAACATTTTTCTTTAATTTATTCAATTCTTGATCATTATCTCTTTGAATCTCAACTGCTTGAACTTGCATTCTCTCTTCATTTCTTTCTAATTTTTGGTTTAAAATATTTTTAATTTGTTTGTCATAATCCTTTTGTTTTTGTTTTAATTGTTCTTGTACCCTTGACATTGTTGAATTTAATTCGTTAACTATATTCATAGAAAATACCATTATGTAATGTATTACAAAAACCAAAGCAAATGAAACAAACCAATCAACTAACATTTTTTTATATTTTGCCTTATCTTCCGAAATACTTGTTATTAAAATTTTTATTCCTATATATATTAACAATATCATAAATATGACAATAACTAAATTTCTAATTAAGTAATACCACTTTGCAATTGTAAGATGTAATTCATTAGCAATATTTACAGAATTATCATTTTCATTATTTTTTGTATTTTCACTAAAAAAATTAATATCAAACATACCTATTTTATTTTGAATAATATTTTCAGGAGAAATTACTATAAAAGGCAATTGAAATGAACTATTCAACATAGCACTCGATATCAAAGATACTATAAAATATGTTTTGACAACTTTCCCAACACTTAATACTGCTGTTCCAACACCCACAACAATTTTTGCCGCCAATGTTGTAGCAGGTCCAAGAAACACTGCAAGAGCGACACAACCAGCAAGTACTGCAATTCCAACAAAAATCCCCAGTGCTTTAGAAATTGAAATTCCGTCTCTATCTACATCTACAATTGCATCCCCTTCTTCACCAAATAATGCTTTTGGTGATATATCTATTAAGCCATCACACAAGGTAACAAAAATATCTGTAACAGGACCTAATAATTTACCACCTAGATTTTCAACATAACCAATTGTATCAGCACTAACAGCATATGAATTATTAGGACATATTATACTTATAACCATTATCGCTACTATAATCAGCCATATCATTCTTGTTTTTTTCTTCATTTTTTATTCTCCTTTTATACATTCGTTTGGTTGTACGTAATTTTATTTTACAACTAAAAAATTGTAAAGTTAATACATTTTTTTGAATGTATATATAATGTATTTATAATATTTTTATTTATTATTTACGTTCAATTTTAGAAGAAATTCAAATGGATATATTACATTAGCGGATGAGTATATGTATTTAAAACGTTTAAAAGATTTAAGAGAAGATAAAGATTTGCTTCAAAAAGATATTGCAAATATTTTATCTATCAAACAACAACAATATAGTTTATATGAAACTAGTAAAAGAGATTTGCCTCTAGAATTTGCCATGATTTTATCTAACTTTTATAAAACACCTATTGACTATCTTGTTGGGAAAACAAATAAAAAAGAACCTTATGAAAAATAAAAGAAGATGAGCCACTATATAGTAACCCATCCTTTTTTACTCAGTTAAAGTTCCATTAGGAGTATTTGTAACAATTAAAATATCTTCTTCTTTACCATTTTCTGCATTTATATAAGCAATAAAATCCATATCTTCTATTTTACCTTTAAATTCATAACAAAATGTTTCTGTTTTCCATTCCGTAGGAATCATTGCTAAACCTTCACTAGTAATTTGAGCTTTACTACTCAAATGTTTTCTTGCATCATCTACAGATATTCTATTGTTTGAAATTTTTCTATCATAATGACAATTTAAATATCCTGTAGTTTCCAATCCTATTACTTCTCCATTATCTAGTGCGATTTTCACCTTAATTAAATCAGCATACATGACAACGTCATTTTGTTTATATGCATAATTAACTGTAATAAATCCATTTTCTTTCATATAATAAGTTTCTTGCATATTCTTGAATCCTTTGCTACTTAGATATTCTTTACCTTTTTGAACTGCTTCCTGTTCACTTATTTTTTCTTCAGAAACTTCTCTATTATAATTTAAAAATACAACATGTCCACCTTTTTTAGAAACTGATATTCCAATATTTTTATTTTCATTTGTGGTAATTTCAAATCTATATACTGGTATATCACCATTCTCTACGTACCCATTATTTTTAGTTTCTTTTATTTTATCTTTTCCAATAAAATCCTCAGCTTTATTTTTTGCAGTTTCTTCATCAATATCATCACCTGTTAGGCCTTTTTTCTCAGCACTTGTTATATGTTCTGAAAATGCACCATCATAAATTAATCCTGTATATTCATGAAAATTTTCTTCAATAACATCAAAAGTACTTACTTCCGCTATATCTGATCCTTCCGTATTTTTCATTAAATTTTCCCAACTTAATGCACCAGTATTTAATTCATCTGACATTTCATTTAAAGTATTTGATAAATCATTACAATAATTATATAATTCTTTTATTTTATTTATATCATCTTCTGTAAGTACATTTCCTTCAATATTCTTTCTTGATAATGCATAACTATATTCACTTACCTGATTTAAAAACTTTTCTGTATTTTCTAGTTCTTGGCTTTCAATTGGCAACATCCCTAAATAGCTTAATGCTAAATTAGATTCTTTCCATACATGTGTTAACATTTCTGCACCATGTTCAGCAGATTTTGATATCATTGATTTTGCTAAATATGTTTTTACATTTTGCACATATTCTACCACCTCATAAAATGCCATATTATTATCATTCTCTTTTGTATTAGCATATGTCTTTTTCTGATTAAATAAATTATATCCAAGTATTACAGCCACAATTACAGCTATTGCCGTAGTAGCAATCCAAATTTTACTTTTTTGCATATTAACCTCCCTTTTTATTATTTTGGATTTTTTTACAAAAAATATACAATTTATTTTTACTTTATGATAAAATGAAAAAAAATACCTAAGGAGACCGTCTATGAAAAAAATAATGATTTTTTATGCAGCTTATGGTGGAGGCCATTTATCTGCTGCTCGTTCTATAAAGGAAAATATTGAAGCAAATTATACTGATATTGAAGTTAAACTTGTAGATTGCATGGAATATGTTAATAAAGTTATTAACAAAGTAACTACAACTGCATATTCTGAAATGGCAAAAAAGGCACCACGTACTTGGGGTAGACTTTATTCCAAGGCACAATATGGCCCAATTGCACAAATAAGTACAACATCAAATAAGCTTTTATCTATAAAATTAAATAAATTATTAAAAGATTATCAACCAGATTTAATAATATCTACACATCCATTTTCGTCAACAATGTGCGCATATTTGAAAAAAACAGGAAAATTAAATGTGAAGCTTGCAACTATTCTAACTGATTATGCACCACATGACCAATGGCTTGTATTTAATAACTATGTAGATTATTATTTTGTTTCACACGAAGGAATGAAAAAACAATTACATAGTAAAGGAATTCCTAACAATAAAATTTACGCAACAGGTATTCCACTTTCTAATAAATTCTTACTAAAATACGATAAAGCAAAAACTTTAGAAAATTTTGGTTTATCACCTACCAAAAAAACTGTATTATTTTTCGGTGGTGGAGAGTTTGGTTTAGGTAAAACACAAACATTTAATATTTTTAAATCTTTCGCAGAATGTCATGAAAATATTCAAATTGTTGCAATATCAGGAAAAAATCAAAAAATGAAAAAAAGTTTTGAAAATTTAACTGATGAATTAAATAAACATGATTCTATTAAAATTTTGGAGTATACTGATAAAGTACCTGAGCTTATGAGTATTTCTGATTTAGTTGTAACAAAACCAGGTGGTCTTACTACAACTGAAAGTTTAGCTTCTGGATTGCCTATTGTTGTTATTAACCCAATTCCTGGCCAAGAAGAAGAAAATGCAGCTTATTTAGAAAAAAATAAGGTTGCTATTTGGATACGTAAAAAAGATAATGTTGAAGATATTTTGAATAATCTTTTTTCTAATCCTGATAAAATGCAAGAAATGAAAATTCGTGCTAGACTTATTTCTAAAAAGAACTCTACAAAAGATATTTGCAAAATTTTACTTGGTTAAAAGTTACCAGACGTTACCAGAGGGGACACCCCTAAGTGGTCAAAAAAGTTACCAGAGGGGACACCCATGTTACCAGTAGGGACACCCATGTTACCAGTAGGGACACCCTTGTTACCAGTAGGGACACCCATTAATGGTAAAACTTAATATTTAAAATAGTTATTTAATAAATATAGTTGAATACATATTAATTAAATTAACATTTTAATATATGTTTTACCATTAATGGGTGTCCCTACTGGTAACAAGGGTGTCCCTACTGGTAACATGGGTGTCCCCTCTGGTAACTTTTTTGACCACTTAGGGGTGTCCCCTCTGGTAACGTCTGGTAACTTTTAACCATTTTCAAATTATTTCATATAATATCTAGAGGTGATTTGTATGGAAAATAATAATTGTTCTGGTTGTGACTTTGTAGGTCTTGCAGCCTCAGTTGCAATATTCATAAGTAAACAAGTAGATCCAGATAATTTAGATATACTCGCCTCATTTTTTAGTGCATTAGGAGATAATCTAGGAATAATAGCAGCCTCAAAATAAAAAATTCATGCAAAATTCAATTCATAAATTCGCATAAGTTTTTTTATTATAATTCTCTTCTTCCTTCAAGAGCCTTTGTAAGTGTAATTTCATCAGTATATTCCAAATCTCCTCCAACAGGAATCCCATGTGCAATTCTTGTTGCTTTAATCCCTAAAGGTTTAATCAATTTAGATAAATACATTGCAGTAGCTTCTCCTTCAACTCTAGGATTTGTTGCAAGTATTACCTCTTTAACTTGTCCATCCATAAGACGAGCAAGTAATTCTTTGATTTTTATATCATCTGGTCCAATACCGTTCATTGGAGAAATTGAACCATGTAACACATGGTAAACTCCTTTAAATTCATGAGTCCTTTCCATTGCAACTATATCCCTAACATCTTCTACAACACATATTTGGCTTTGGTCTCTCTTAGGGTTTGCACATATTGGACATGGATCTGTATCTGATATATTAAAACATTTACTACAATATTTTAAATTCTTTTTAGCATTTATAATTGAAGAAACAAACTCATTTGTTTCTTCTTC
>CAKPGU010000005.1 GCA_934155265.1 uncultured Clostridia bacterium | reverse complement strand
ATATCATTTTTGTGCTCTCTTTTCAATATTTTATTTTCAATGTATTTGTGACATATCTATTTTAAACCTATATATTTCATTTTTTTTAGAATTTTTTCCATAGTTTTCACAAAAAAATCGGCTTTTATCTGCCGATTCTTTTTTTATTTAAATATAATATTTAATATTAAGTTATGTTCATAGAAGAATTTTGTAATATATGAGCCTGATATTGCTTCGGAAACTGCTGTATTTCCTGTTATATATACTACAAAAAATACAATAGCTAAAATCACATATACTATTAATAAAGCTTTTACAATACCATATAGAATTCCTCCTACCTCATTAAATTGTTTTAATATAGGTAATGAAGTTATAACGTCAGAAATAAATGTAAGTGCAATCAAAGCAACTCTAATGATTAGGAAAATAATTAATATTACTGCAATATTTATAAATCTAACGGCCATAGTTCCAGCTGTTTCATATACAATCTCGTTTTGTGTTTTGTTTACAGCATCATCAACATATTTTTCTAGATAATCTATAATTCCTACATATCTAACTTCTTCATTTCCATTTGTTTCAGCAGAAAAGTTTTCTATTATTACATTCTCTATTTTTTCATCAATATCTGTATTTTTAATTATAGCATTTGATATTGGTTTATATAAAACTATTGACAATACAATAGCAGCTAAAACTGCAATTAAACCAACAGCTAGTTTAACTAATCCCTTTTTATAACATACAAATATATTTAGTGCAATTATTGCAACAACTATTATATCAAAAATTATTCCCATTTTATTATCATCCTCTCTTTTAATTATATATTTATAATTTGTACCTTATCCTTATATATAATACCTACTAATCCATCTGTCATTACAATGTTATTTATTTCAGTATCTGATATGTATTTTTTTAATAATATTCCATTTTTATTTATAATATGTAATTCTGTACCAAAATTTATAGCAATTTTATTATCTGATGTTATTATTGATTTTGCAACATTTTTAGTTACATATTCTTTTTCTTTTAAGCTTTCTGTATTTACAATTTTAACATTTGTATCTACAGTATATTGCCCTGTCGAAACTTCCTCAACAAACATCATGCTATTACTTAATTCAATTGTTATAAATGATAACTGTTTATCTTCAAATTTAGCTAATTCAGTACTTTTATTTTCTTGTAAACATTCTATTCCATCATTATACATACATATTAATTTATTCTGTTCTTGATATTCAACATTCATTATTAATTTGTCTGTTGGTGCTTCATATTTATATAACATTGCTTCCTGTGGTTTGGTTTGTGCTAATTCCATTGATATTACTTGTATTTTTGATTGAATAAGAATTCCTGATAAATCTACTTCAGCAATTGCTAAAAATTTGCTATCTTGAGATATGCCTATGTCAGCCACTCTTGATGATACTAAATTAGTTTTAAATATTTCTTTTCCATTTTTATCAAACACATCTACAATTGATTTATAACTTGTATTTGATATAACTATCGCAACATAACCACTTCTACTTACTTTTATCTGTGTTATATTTCCTTCTATTTCTCTTTCGAATAATTTTTCTTTTCCACATATTAAGTAAAATTTTTGTCCATTTTCTTCACATATTGCCATATATCTTCCTGCTGTTGTTGAAACTGCCTCGTTTATATCTAATTCCATTTTTTCTATTTGAGTTCCTATTTTATTATAAAACTCTAATGTTTTTTTTCTAAACACACATATGTATTTCTCATAAGAAAATACTTTCGTATTTTCATCTCCTTCTAATTCTATACTTTTGGTATTTTCTTGTAATATTTCTTTTCTTAAAATATTTTCGTCACACCAGCTTCTAAAATTTAGATTTATATAATATTCCCATATACAAATTCCTATTCCAATTATTAATAGTGCTATTATTACTAATATTATAATTTTAAAAACTCTATTTTTTTTTCGATTCTGTAGCTCTTCCGCCCAAAAATCTTTCATTATATTTCTCCTCATCTTTTGGTTTTCGCTTCTATTATATCATACCACTTATTTTTTGCAATATTTTTTTATTTTTTATTTTTTTAATGTTTAAATATGTAAATTAATTGTATAATTCCTATATAGCCAAAAATAGGATACATCAAATTAACAAGTTTTGAAAACCCAAAATTTGAAACTATTAAACTAGTTATACACATAAATATCACAAAATGTGTATATCTTTTTTTATCACTATTTATATTCTGTAATAGACCTATTCCAATAGAAATTGCTGTTGTAAAAATGGATGTTAAAATTATAAAAGCATAAATCGTTTTATATTGTTTAAAAAAAGACCTTATTACATACACAATTGGCATTTCTAATGTTGATAGTTCTACATCTACTTTCATAAGTAACATATATAATAGCAAAGACATAATTATCATAAATATTCCACATAAAACAGCTATATATTTAATATTTCTTTGCTTTGTTATTTGTTTTCTTAATGATATTAGTGCTGGAACTAGTAGTATCATATTATAACTGCAATATATCACACTACTTAATAACCATCCTTTTTTTATACACAATGCTTCTGCTTCTGAATTTATTGTTAATAAATTCGTTCCACCTATTATTATAATAAAAAGTATTAATAATGGAACAATGTATTCACTAACCTTTAAAACTCCTTTTACACTCGTAAAAAATACTATTGCTGTCATAATTACTAATATACTACTCCCTATAATTCTTTTTACTCCAATTTCTTGTTCAAAATATGCTCCAAAACCAGCAACCATTATATAAAAAGTCACTAATAGCAATATATTTATTACTATACTTATTGCTTTAGTGACTTTTTCATTTTTTATAAAGATATTTAGAAATTCATCATAACTATTTATTTTATTTGAATATATAATTTTTAAACTTTTATATACCATTAAACTAATTAAACAACAGGTTATAATAATTCCAATTATTCCAATACTTCCATATGAATAAAAAAACGAATAAATTTCCTGCCCTGATGCAAAACCAGCCCCAACCAATGCACCTATTATTACTAATACAATTGAAAAAACTTCTTCCATATGCACCTCTTGTATCAGTATATTAATAAAATTTTTAAATATTCAAACATTTATATAATAAAAAAATATCATTTTGCAGTTTAACTTTGGATGCTCTGCTATTTTAAATTTGTTTTCACCAAATTTAAAACACCTAGTTAAACTTTAAAATGATATTTTTTATTATATAATTATTTACAAAACAATAAATTATCTACATTTTTCTTCTTCTAGAAATCCATACTCCAATTCCTATTAATATAATTAACATAGGAACAACAAATATTATTGTTTTTATAATAATATCTTCTTGATCAGTAACTGAATATTTTTCACTTTCATTAGTCTTTCTTATAGAAATAGTGTCTTCTCTTTCTGTTAAATGTGAAATTGAATTTAATATAACATCTTCATTATTATATAATTGCACTGCATATGTGTAATATTGTGCACTTATTGGTATTTGTACATCTGATGCAAATAATTCATTTGAATATATTATCAATTGTGATTTTTTATCATCTGCAACAGTTTTTGTTACATTTGCTCCAACTATAGCTGCACCTTCTTCACTATCTCCTTCTGCTTTTGATGTCGAATTAATATCAAAATTAGTTCTTACAAATGCTTTATCACTTGTTGATGCTATAGTTTCATATGTTACACCTATTTCTTTTAATTTATCATCATCTGCAAATTGAATTTTTCCTGCATTTATAAGACACATTTTTATTTGCATATCTAATTTACTCATAAAGCTTGCACTAACATCTGATATTATTATATTAGGTGAATTTTGTAACATTTTACTACTATCTTGTTCAAATACACTTCCATATCCTATTGTTATTCCATATTGTTCTAATATTTTATCTAAATTTGGTGTATCATCTGCCAACATATTTTGAGATGATAGCATTAATATTTTTCCACCATTATTAATATACTCTAATATTTTATCTCTTTCTAAATCTGATAAGTCTTGTTTTAATGTTGTAATTACTAAACAATTACAATCTGCTGGAACTTCACCTTTAGTTAATATGTCTAAATAATCTATATCATTAGATTCATCTTTTAATTTTGTAACTACTGATGATAATGCTTGTTCTGTATTATAATATGTTTTTCCTGAAAGTATATACACATGTGGTTTTACATCTAATGTTACTTCTATAATAGCATTTGTTATTGCTTCTTCTGTTTTATCTATCTGTTCACTTGAAGAATAATCATATGTGTATAAATCATTTAATGTTAATGTTTTTTCTTTCTCTCCTGATTTTACAACTATTAATCCATCTGATTCACTTAAATTATACTTTGTTTGTAAATCAACTCTTGATGATAAATCTGATATTTCTTCAACATTTATTTTTTTACTTACAGCTGGATACTTATTTGCATATTCAATTACATAGCTAGAATTACTCATATTTATTAATTGAATTGTTACATCTTTATCTAAGTTTTTCATTTTTGTCTTTGTCTCATCTGATAAAGAATATAATTTCTTTTCAGTACAGTCAATATTTTCTATTTTTAGTTTAGATACTCCATAATTTATTAACGCATAACATGCTATTATTATAGCTACTAAAAGAAGAGTTGTTGTGCCTTTTATTAGCCATTTATTTTTTATAATTTCAAAGAATTTTTTTGGACTTTTTTCTTTTTTCACTTTGACTTTCTTTTCTTTTTTTTCTTTGACCTTTTTCTCTTTTTTCACTTTTTCCCTCTCCTATCTATTTAACTAATTTTCTTCTTTGCATTACTATAATTGTAAATGCTATAAACATCATTGCAAGTGTTAATGGACCTACAACATCTTTTAATGCAATTACTCCACTTGGGAAATTTTGATAATAACTCATTATTGATATATCTGGTAATCCAATGTCTAGATTTTGAGTAAATAATGTTATTATCAAAAATGCTATTGTTATAATTCCCGCTATTACTTGATTTTCAGTTATACTTGAAGCAAACATTCCTACTGAAACTGCTGCTCCACTAATTAGTATAAATCCTAACATTGTTACTAATAACACTAATATATTTGGATTTCCAAAATAACACATTATTCCAAAATACATAAATGACATTAATAATGCTATAACGATTACTGCCATTGCTGCTAAGAACTTTCCTAATACAACTCCAGTTATTCCTACTTGTGATGTTAATATTAATTGTTCTGTTCCTGTTTTTCTTTCTTCTGCAAACATTCTCATTGTTAATATTGGTACTGTTATTATTAATCCATATAATGCAACATAAAAGTATAATCCCCCTAAATCTACACTTGCATATTGTACAGTTGTTAAATAAAAGAATATACTACATACTAATAAAAGTATTCCTATTACTACATATCCTATTGGAGATAAAAAGTAGCTCTTTAGCTCTTTTTTAAATACTGCCCACATTATTCTTGTCCCCCTTCTTCTGTTTTATTTTCTTCACCATTATTTTCGTTTTCTTCATTTGCATTTTCTTTTGGTACTTCTTGTTTTTCTTCATTATTAATTGATTCTTCTAAATTTTCTTTGTCTTCTTCATTTTCTGTTGGTTGTTCTTCTAACTTTTCAGTTTCTTTATTCTCTTCAACATTTGTTTCTTCTTTTGAATCAATTAATTGCATAAATGCATCTTCAAGAGTAGCATCAGATTTTTTCATTTCGAAAATTGTAATTCCCTCTTTTGCAAATGTTTCGAAAATACTTTTTCTTAAATCAACATCTTCATCTGCTGTTATAATATATTTTTTAGTTTTATCTTCATTTTCTGTAACTAATTTTATCTCTTTTATTTCTGGTAATTTTTCTTTTATTGTTTCAATTTTATTATCATTGTCTTCTACTGTTACATATACAGAATTATCTTTAACAACTTTCTTCTCAAGATTTTCTGGTGTATCAATTGCAACAATCTTTCCATTATTAATTATTATTACTCTATTACAGATTTGGCTTACTTCTGATAATATGTGAGAACTTAATATTACAGTATGTTCTTTTCCAAGTTCTTTTATTAAAGCTCTTATTTCCGTAACTTGTTTTGGATCTAACCCTACTGTTGGTTCATCAAGTATTATTACTTTTGGATTACTTACTAAAGCTCCAGCCATACTTACTCTTTGCTTATATCCTCTTGATAAATTTCTTGTTAGTTTATTTTGTACATCTGTTAATCCTGTTTCTTTAATTGCTTTTTGTACTTTTTCTTTCTTTTCCTTTCTTGGTACACCTTTTAGTTCTGCCATATATGTTACAAACTCTTTTACAGTTAAATCGCTATATAGTGGCACTCCTTCTGGCATATATCCAATTTGTCTTTTGGCTTTTCTTGGTTTTTTAGAAATGTCGTATCCATCTACAATTATTTTTCCTGATGTTGGTTCAATAAATCCTGTTATCATATTCATTGTTGTACTTTTTCCAGCACCATTTGGTCCTAAGAATCCGACTATTTCTCCTTCTTCAATTTCAAAATTAATATTCTCTACGGCTGTAAAGCTTCCGTATCTTTTTGTAATATTTTCAACTTGAATCACGAATTTCTCCTCCTCATTTTTTGTTCTGTGCTAATATTACCATTTTCTTTTTACTTTGTAAAGTTTTTTCACCTAATTTTCACAAAACTAGCATTTCCGTATGGTTCTTTTTTTCTTTTTCTCTTCATATTATGAAAAAAGTGAGGTCTTTTTATGCAATATATTTATCCTTTTATAGTTTCATTTATATTTATTTTTCTTTCTGAATTAGGTGATAAAACTCAAATTTTGGTTTTGTCTTTTTCCGCTAGAAATAAAACACATCATATTCTATTAGGTGTTGCTTTAGGAACACTTTTAAGTCATGGATTAGCAATTACTTTTGGAAGTAAAATTGGTACTATTGATAATGATAATTTTGTTTTCTATTTAAAACTATTTACTTATTGTACATTTTTGATTTTCGGTTTCATAGGTTTTTTAACCACAAAAGAATCCGCTTCTACGGAAACAACCTCTGAAACGGATTCTGAATCTCATATTATTAAATTTTTAAGTAATTTAACTAAAAACTGTACTTTACTTGTTGCTTGTGCTATTGCTGTTGGCGAATTAGGTGATAAAACATTTCTTACATCTATTGGTCTTGGAATAGAACATCCTAATTTTAAAATTCCTCTTATCTTAGGTTCTATTTGTGGCATGGTTGCAAGTGATTCTATAGCTATTTTCTTTGGAAAATGGCTAGGTTCAAAGTTTTCTAATAATATTATAGAAATTTTATCAAATAGTATCTTTATTTTATTTGGTGTAATTGGAATTTTAGGATTATTTTTGTAAAATTTCTATTCAATTCCAAGGTATTCATTATATGTTACTTCTCTGTCTATAACTTTGTCTGATTTAATATCTATAATTCTATTTGCTACGGTTTGAGTAAGTTGATGGTCATGTGATGTAAATAATATATTTCCTTTAAACTTGCTCATTCCTTCATTTACTGATGTAATACTTTCCATATCTAAATGGTTTGTAGGTTCATCAAATATTAAGAAATTTGCCCCTGAAAGCATCATTTTTGCTAATACACATCTTACTTTTTCTCCACCTGAAATTACATTTGCTGATTTTAAAGCTTCATCTCCAGAAAATAGCATTCTTCCTAAAAATCCTCTAACATATGTTTCATCAGGATCTTTTGAATATTTTCTAAGCCATTCTGTTAAGCTTTCATCTGTATCAAATAAGTAGTTATTATCTTTAGGAAAATAGCTTTGAGTTATTGTTGTTCCCCATACTAGTTCTCCTTCATCTGGTTTCATTTCTCCTGCAATTATTTGGAATAATACTGTTTTTGCATTTTCATTATCTGCCAAAAATGCAATTTTATCACCAGTTTTTACTGTAAATGATATATTATCTAATATTTTTTCTCCATTTATTGTTTTTGAAATATTTTTAACTTGTAATATTTCTTTTCCTGGTTCTCTATCTGGTTTGAAATCTACATATGGATATTTTCTATTTGATGGTTTTATTTCATCTAATTCAATTTTTTCCAAAGTCTTTTTTCTTGATGTTGCTTGTTTTGATTTTGAAGCATTAGCACTAAATCTTGCAATGAAGTCTTGTAATTCTTTAATTTTTTCTTCTTTCTTTTTGTTTTGTTCTCTCATTTGTTTTAATGCTAACTGACTTGATTCATACCAGAAATCATAGTTTCCTGGATATACTTTTATTTTTCCAAAGTCCACATCTGCAATATGTGTACATACTTTGTTTAAGAAATATCTATCATGTGATACTACAATTACTGTATTTTCAAAATTTATTAAAAATTCTTGTAACCAATTTATACTTTTTAAATCTAAGTCATTTGTTGGTTCGTCTAGTAATAATACATCAGGATTTCCAAATAAAGCTTGTGCTAACAATACTTTTACTTTCTCTCTTGCTTCTAATTCACTCATTAATTTGTAATGATTTTCTGGTATTATTCCTAAGTCATTTAATAATATTGCAGCATCTGATTCTGCATTCCAACCATCTAGTTCTGCAAATCTTTCTTCAAGTTTTGCTGCTTTCATTCCATCTTCTTCTGAAAAATCAGGTTTCATATATATTGCTTCTTTTTCTTTCATTATGTCATATAATTCTTTGTTTCCCATTATTACTGTATCCATTACAGTATATTCCTCAAATGCAAAGTGGTCTTGTTTTAATATTGATAGTCTTTCTCCTTTTTCTAATGATACATCTCCTTTGCTTGGTTCTAGTTCACCTGATAAAACTTTTAAAAATGTTGATTTTCCTGCTCCATTTGCTCCTATTATTCCATAGCAATTTCCTTTTCCAAATTTTATATTTACATCTTCAAATAGGATTCTTTTTCCAAATCTAACAGTTACTCCATTTGCTGTCAACATTGTTTATCCCTTCCTTTCTCGCACTTTTCTATTTACTTTACCTTTATTTTCTCTTTTTATGCTCATATACTATAACACATTTTTACTTTTTTTACAAGTAAATCTTGACATTTCTTTTTTTTAGTATTATAATTGTTTTTGTTATATTATCTACTTAAATTAAGCCAATTGAGTTAGTATGATATTTATAATAAGTTAATTTTATATGCACCATTAGCTCAGCTGGTAGAGCAACAGACTCTTAATCTGGCGGTCCTCGGTTCGATTCCGAGATGGTGCACCAATCTTAGGAATATCAATGTCTTTACGGCATTGGTATTTTTTATTTTATAAAAAGAGGCAACAGATTTTAAGGTGAAAATATCCTAATCTGGTGCCCCTTTTTTAGGTTATTTCACCCAAAAAGAAAAGAGGTGAAATGTATATGATAACAATTAAAAAAGATTTTTCTAATCTAACTGAAGCAAAAGAGGAATTTTTATTAGACTGCAAAGTTAAAAATTTATCAAAAAGCACAATAAAAAACTATGATGAATGTTTTACTTATTTTATAAATTATATAAATAATACTTTTGAAAATTTTAATCTAAAACTAGATATGTCCAAAAGTGTTGTATCAGGATATATCATGAAGCTAAAATCTAAAGGCTTAAAAGATTCAACAATTAATATAAGAATTAGAGCTATTCGTTGTGTTTTGTATTATCTAATGCGAAATGAATATATAAATTCTTTTAAAATATCTGAAATAAAAGAAAATAATATTGAAATTGAACTTTATACTGATAATGAAATACAGCAATTACTAAAAAAACCTAATATGAAAAAATGCTCTTTTGCTGAATATCGTACTTGGGTAATTATAAATTTTCTAGTTGCAACTGGTGTAAGAAGTAGAAGTTTAAGAAATATAAAAATTGAGGATTTGGATTTTGACAATGAATTAATTTATATTAAAGTTACTAAAAATAGAAAATCAATTATTATTCCAATGGGTAAAACAGTAAAAAAAATATTATTAGAATATTTAAGATTTAGAAAACGGAGAAAAAACTGACTTTTTGTTTTGCAATTTAGAGGGAGAAAAATTGTCAAAAGATTCACTTGGCAATATCATAAAAAAGTATAATCACAAAAGAGGTGTAAACACAACAAGGATTCACTCATTCAGACATTATTTTGCAAAACAATATATTCAAAATGGTGGTAATGTCTTAAAATTACAAAGAATATTAGGTCATAGCTCAATTCAAATAACTCAAAAGTATGTTGATTTATTTGGACATGATTTGAAAGTAGATTTTGATGTATTTAGTCCTTTAGATAATATATCTAACTATAAAGAAAGAATAAAAATACTCTAATTTACAAAATTAATATTTAATACTAAACTATTACAATGATAAAGAAAGGATGGTATATATGATAAGAATATTTGAAAAAGAATTAGAACAAGTTATTTCTAAGCTAAATTCAAAAGATATACATGTTGAAATTGATGGAATTATTCATTTCAATTTTAACTTATATAAAGTAACTGCTAATTACAAAAGAGAGAATGGAAAAATAATATTCAAAGATAGTATAACTAATGAAGTTTTTACCTTAGAAACTGAAACGATTTATAATATATCACAAAGTGAGGATAATAGTATATTAGAATTTAAGTTTGATAATTTCCTTTTTGTTTATTTGAAAACTCTGTAATATTTGTATATAAAGTTGCTTTTTCACTAAAAGCTGTTATAATGTGGTAAAGGAGTTGAAATTTATGGAAAAATTAAAAATTAATGTTATAGATGGAATTATGGGAAGTGGAAAATCTAGTGGAATGATAAATAAAATTAATTATTTAAAGAACAAGAATCCAGATAATAAATTTCTAATTATTGTACCATATTTAGATGAAGTAGAAAGATATTCAGCTTCACTTAGAGGTTTTAAAGCCTTAGTAAAAAGTATTCCTCCCAAAAAAATAACACTTGAAAAATATCTAAAAGAAAATAAAGACATTATTTGTACTCACCAGTTATTCTTGCAAAACTCAGAATTAATCGTAAACTATGCCTCTGGCTATACTTTAGTAATTGATGAAGCAATAAATTCTCTTATATCTGTTTTTGATTTTCCTAAATTAATAAATTCTGAAAGAATAAACACAGATATCAAAATTCAAAGTGATAATACTTTAACTTTAAAAGAAAATGCCTCAATATATTCTTTTGGTGATGATGATTTAACTTTTTTATTTAATAAAGGGTATTTAAAGCTTAGTTCTGATACTAGTAATCTAATTATTTGGGATGATACAAAACCATTAGCCTCTATCTATTCATGTTTAAGAGATTACTTCATTCAGAATGATGTTTATAGATTAACTGCAAAACATGAACTTGAAGAGGATACATATTATTATATTTCATTGTTCCCAATAAAAACTTTTAGAGTTTTCAAAGATATTTTTATTATGACTTATTTATGGGATGCTCAAATGATGAAATATTATTTTGATTTTTACGGTTCTGAATATCACTTCTTATACCCAGTACCAGCTTTTCCTATTTCAGGCTCTAGTGAAAGTTTAAATAATATAAATTCTTCTAATTATAATCTAGAAGAAAATTTTATAGACTTTGAAAATAAAGACTTTTTTATATTAGATAATAAAAAATTTTATAAAAATTTTGAATTTACTCAAAGAATACAAGCTTGTAAAAATATTTACTTACCAGGATATACCTACAATATACAAAGAAATATTTATGCAAAGAATCCAAATTCAAAAAATACTTTATACTTTTTTTGGAATAAAAATAGAAAAGTTCAAAATACAATTACTTTAAGTTATAGTTTCTATCAAAATATAGAAAATAATAAACAAGTTTTGAGTATGTTAAAGAACAATGTTAACAAATTCACTAAAGATAATTTGCCCCCTTCTTTTAAGCATAATAACAAAAGAGTTATCTGGTCTGTTTTTGATTGTGCTAAAGACTCTTTTTCTAACAGTCGCGGACATTTTTCAAGTACTAATTACATTCCTATAAATTCAAAAGCAACTAATCAATATAAAGATGCAAATGTCTTAATATATTTAGTGAATAGATTTATTAATCCTCATTACTATAACTTTATTAAAAATTATTGTCCAAGTGGTGAGAATTTTGATGAAGATTTATATGCTTTGAGTGAGCTACTACAATGGATTTGGAGAAGTGCAATTCGTGATAACAAACCTGTTTGTATTTACATTCCAAGTGAAAGAATGCTAAATCTTTTGTTAAATTGGCTAAATAATGCTATATAAAAATTTTCCTATATACATGGGGAAAACAGAAACCTTTTTTCCCCATACCCCTTTGTGTTATTTATATTCAATAAGCTTAGAATGTCTTTGTAGTTAGATTAAGCTTATTGAATATAAATCATCATTTCTTTTTTGTTTTCTTTTAATCCGAAACATATTTTTTGTATTTATGTATTATCTTTCGAGTTGATTTTTTAATTGCAGATGTATCAAGCCTTTTAAGTTTCACCTCTTAAAGAATTATATAGAAAACTATTTTATTTATTTGCGAAGCAACTTATAGACAAGCTTCACTAAAGGTGTTTTTATTTGCATATTCTTATATTTTGTGGTACCTATTACTTTTCGAAATTTTTCTTAAATTTTTTATATTTTGTTTTTTAAGAGCCTTAATATTACTAACTTATTTCGAAATTTATATTTTCGGTATATTTTCGAATAAAGAAGCGGTATCTGTGGGAGTACTTTTCAAAATACGAATTATACTTCTACCTAATAACCGCTTCTAGCTCTTTTATTCTCGCAATATTTAATTTCTAAATAGGCTTTTATTTCATTTTTAAACCCTCAATTCTAGTTTTATCAAAAATTATATTTTCTAACAATATAATGACTGTATTTTGATCGTTGTTTGAATATGGCATAGATGTATATATTTTTATATATTTACTTTTTTTGCAACTACTACAAATCTCCCATTCTTTTGTGAATAATCACAAGTAGATAATGTCATCAGTTGTTCACCATATTGTGCCGTTGTATCCGTTTCATATAATGATATTTTTTTACATTTTTCTACAAATTTTGTATAATCTATTTGATTTTTTATATCTACATAGTTATAATATCTAAATACATTATTTTCGTCTTGGTAATAAACTCTAGATTTAAAAACTGATATTATTTTATAGCTATCGTCTGTTGTATCTGTTGTAAATCTAATTTGGTTATGTTCCTTGTAAAATTGAAAACTTTCATATTTTATTAATTCATCAAACATAAGTCCCTTTTTATTTCTATGTCCATATATAAGAATATTATTCGTTTCACCCAATTTATAATCTTTATCTAAAAATAATGAACCATTAGAATTTTTTTCTTTTTTATATGTATGAGTTAAATAATAATCATTATCTTGTGATTGACATACTGGATAATTTATGTTTGTTCCTTCTATTTCTAACCAACCAACAACTTCCGGACTTTCTGACTTTAACTTTTCTACTTTATAACTTCTTTCAGTTTTTTCTTGTTCTTCATTTTTTTCTTCAGTCTCTATGTTTTCTAAAACATTTGATATTTTTTCAATTTCTTTATTATCTTTGTATTCTTTCACTTTATTTTTTATAACTAAAGCTGTAGAAAAAATAAAAATTATAAGAAGTACAATTATTGTTACATTTTCTATTTTATTTTTCTTTAAATGTTTTGCCATTTTATGCTTTCCTTTATATTATTCTATAATAATTTATTATAATCTTTTTATAATAAAAATTCCAGCTGATGACATTACACTTAATATAGAACTTATAATTGTAATTATATCTGTATTACCTGTTTTGGGTGTATTATCCAGTTTGTGCTCAATATCTGCACTTTTCTCTATATTATTTTCATTATTTTTCTCTTCTTCATTACTATTATTTGTTCTTTCTGCTAAAACATATGTTGAAAGATTATCTGTTTCAAATATTGCAAAACCATCTTTTTTCAAAATTTCATACTCTATTTCTCTATTATCTACTATACTATATAATATTAACTTTGAGTTATCATATTCAGTTGGAATAGGTAAACTAATTTTAATTTTTCCATTAGATTGAATATTAGCATTATTTCTCATTAAAGAAATATCATATGCAATAAATTTATTAGTTTTACCTTTCAATATTTCTTTGATGTTATCATATTCTTTTCCATCTAATATT
Organism: uncultured Clostridia bacterium; assembly: GCA_934155265.1. Lineage (GTDB taxonomy): Bacteria > Bacillota > Clostridia > TANB77 > CAG-508 > CAG-269. The sequence continues at coordinate 72,971 of CAKPGU010000005.1, read as the reverse complement.
TTTTTAACTACTAATTCTGTGTCTTCTGGAACAACCTCTACATTCGTCTCCAATTTTACACCAGAATTATTATCTATCAATTTTGTTTTTGTATTTTTTCTTAATATTATATAATTATCTATTTCTGTTTCTTTAGATTTTACTATATAGCCTTCTGTAATATTTAAATCTTTTGTTCCTTTAGTTATTTCATAAATTTTACTTCCAAAATCCTTATAATATTTAGATATTTCTTCAATAACATAACTATTTAAATTTTCTTTAGCTATTGTACTTGGAATATTTATAACCGGCACCGTACATTCCAATCCCATTACTCTAATATCATATAAAATTCCATTTTTAAAAATCCCTATAATTGTTCCTTCTTCAAATGTCCAATAATTAATTCCTCCTTCTGAACCACCAGCACCAGAATATGCCTTTACAGTAATAGTATTATCTCCAATTTGCTCTTCATATTTTTTTTCAATTATATTAAAAAACTTATCATTGTCGTCTCTATTATCTACTAACCAATTTAAACTAACTTCATAATATTTATTGCTTTTAATATTTAAATTTTTTACATATTCTTTATCTTTTTCATTATATTCATTATGATTATTGTATATAATGTCTATATCTCCATTATAAGCTATATATCCATTATACTCAATTCTAATTGAAGCTTTTCTTATAGATTCTTTCTTATCCATGTCCATCAAAAATACATAGCTATCTATTTTAATTTTTTGGTTATTTAATTCTTCTTGTCTAATTCCATTTTCTTCTATAATTTTATTTAAATTCTCTTTAACTATTGAACTAGCTTTTTCATATTCAATCTCTGGAATATCTACTTCCATTTTATTTGGTAATAATTTCAGAATTTTCTTAAGCAAATCACAAGAGTATGTAACATTAATTTCCTTTTGTGCCAAATATTTTTCTGAAGTATCATTTTTATATTTTAATCCTATTCCTATTTTAGTTACCACTCCATTATAAGCACTTTGAGAAATTTGTATTACTTCATATCCTTCTGGAACTGAAAATGTTAACATCTTCTGCTTTATTGTTTCAGATTTAGAGTAATCAATTTCTATTGTATCAGGTAAATTATTCATTATTTCTTCATAATTTATTTCACTTGCATTTACTCTATTATTAAGCAATCCTATTATAATTAATATTAAAAGCATTATTATAAATTTTATTTTTCTCATAAATTTTCCCTTTCTAATTTTATTTTTTTCAATTTTTTTATTTTTATAAATTATTATATCATCCTCCTTTTATTTATATATCACTCTTATCCTCCTTTCTATTTTCATATTTCAAATTGTACCATATAATTTTCAATTTGTACACATATTGTACACTTATTTTATTTTTATTTTTGTGTACACTATAAATAGGTGATAAAAATGGAAAAATTAAAAATCAAGAAAAGCTCAAAAAGTAATGATACAATTACTAGAACAATTAGAATAAGCGGAACTACATTTGACAAAATAACTGAATTAGCAGAAAAAAATAGTTTGAGTTTTAATAGTGTTATAAATCAAATAATTGAATATGGATTAAATAATTTAGAAGAATAATAAATAGTAGATTAAATTTCTACTATTTTTATTTTATAAAAACCTCTAGACAACTAGAGTAAAATACTTTATAATAAAAAAGCCTTTCACTTAAAGGTAGAAAGGTGGTGAATTTGTACAAATGAAAAAATTTATTAAAATCATTGCTTTAGTTATTGTTCTTTTAATTTTAAAAGAGTTTGATAACTAAATAAAAATCCCTAGTGTTCGAGACTAGGGATTTTTTTGTGAATCTACACAAATGAAAAATTATCAAAATCATCTTTCTGTATATTAATTATAATACTTTTTAGTATCATAGTCAATACCTTATTTATTTTATTCTAAAATTCTAAAATTATTCATGTACTAGACAAAAATAAAATTTTATGTTACTATAAATATACAAAATCTGGAGCCCCTTTTTCAAAAAGAGCTCAAAAATAAATTGTAAATAACATGTCAAAGTGTTGATATATAAGGAGTTCCTGTTGCACCATTAGCTCAGCTGGTAGAGCAACAGACTCTTAATCTGGCGGTCCTCGGTTTTATTCCGAGATGGTGCAACAATCTTAGGAATATCAATGTCTTTTGGGCATTGGTGTTTTTTATTTTATAAAAAAAATTTGATGATTAAACAAAAAATAATCCCTAGACTTGCACTCTAGGGATTTTTTGTGAATCTACACAAATGAATTTCTTAAATTACTAGCTTAAGCTATATTAATTATAATACTTTTTAGTATCATAGTCAATACCTTATTTATTTTATTCTAAAATTCTAAAATTATTCATGTATATCAACAATTTACATAACTTGACTATTTAGCGAAATTTTGCTATAATGAAAATTGTAAATATTTTTTGAAACTGAAAAGAATTAACACTTGGAGGTTTCATACCTCCAAAAAATTTAGGAGGTAATTTAATGCTACGTATTGCAAATGATGAAATAATGTTACTTTTGGATGAAAAAGTTTTTTTCTTTAACGAAAATGGCTATTATACATCTATGTCGACCAAAGAAGCTAAAAAGAAAAAATTTAAAAACCTTTCTTTTGACAGGAATTCAAGAACTTTTACCTACAGTAAACCATATATATTGTTATTTGATGATAATTTAAAATTAATTTCAATAAAAGAAGATATAATCTCAAGAGCAATATTACGTTTAGTTGAAGGCGAAACACCTAAGGATTTTGAAAAATACATTTTTCATTATCAAAATTTAATATCTCAAAAATCTTATCCAATTCAGGATTTAAAAAATATGGTCATTCGGAGGAAATCCAAAAAATACATATTCTTTAATAATGAGGAAGTTATAGAAACATTAAATCAAACTGAGATATTGAAATCAGATGTGATTAACTTATGTGTTACTATTTACGGTACTCTCTACTTTAGTGACATAGAAATTAACAAATTTAATAGTACAGAGTTTGTAAATAGAGTATTCTTAACTATGGCCTATTGTCAACTGAAGAATGGTGACACAATCGAAGATTTAAAACAATATTATCACAATTCAAGGTTTCAAAAAAGGGAGCCTTTAACGGAGCTCGATTATTTTGTTACTAAGATTGGCCAGCCACAATATATACGTGTGCCTGAAAATACAAATGCAAACACTTTTGACTATATTTATGTTGAAGTAAATCTGGCTATCACTTGGAAATATGATAAAAAAGAATATTATATCAAAAATAAAGAGGCAATTGATAAAATGGTCACAGATAAAATAGAAAAAAGTAAAAAATTTCAAAAGTACAATATTCCAATTAATTTCTTGAATTTAACAAGAGTATCATTAAAAAATCAAAGACGGATATTAGAGTATGTTTTTGATTTAAAAAGATGCTAGCATAAAGCTTAAAAGAGTTACATTGCAAATGCGAAGTAACTCTTTTAAACTATTTTTATCTAATAACCAACTTATTAAACTTAGAATTGATATAATTTTTCAACTTAACCATAAATTCATCTGGTTGAATTTCTTTTTTCGCAACCATATCTAAGCCCTTTTCCCAACTAGCAGTAAGTTTTGGATTAAGCATATCAGGCATAGAATAAAAAACAACATCATAAATTGCTTCTCCCTTTTTTGTTGGAGTAACAATCTGAGTTTTAGAATTTATATCTATGTATTTTATTTTTTCTAGTTTTTTAATAATCTCTCCACGAGTTGCTGATGTCCCAATTCCAGCCCCTTTAATTTGTTCTCTTAGTTCCTCATCTTCTATAAGTTTTCCCGCATTTTCCATAGCCAAAATAATTGAACCAGAATTATATCTTGAAGGTGGTGAAGTTTCTGCATCTTTTATTTCATAATTTTTTACTTCAACTTCTTGTCCTTTTTTCAAATTTTTAAAAACTTCTAAATTATTTTCAGTATCTCCATTATTACTTGTTTTTTCAGTTTTTTGCTCATCTTTTTCCACAGTTTGTGCCTTATCAGTGGATTTTGCACTTGCATTTTTAGGTTTTAAAACTTCTAAATAACCTAAATCTGTACATACCTTTCCACTTGCATTAAATGTTTCGTTTTCTACACTAACAGTTAAAGATACTTTATTATATTGAGCTGGAGGATAAAATATTGCGATAAATCTTTTTACTATAACATTATAAACTTGTTTTTGTAAATCAGGTAATTTATCAAAATTTTCAAAACCTTGTCCTGTTGGAATAATTGCATAATGGTCTGTTATTTTGCTATCATTCACATATTTTGTTTTTAACAAATTTGTAGAATATTTTTCACTAATCATTTTATTTAAAAGACTTTGAACTTCTTCATTTCTATAGCCTTTAACTAATCCATTCAGATTTTTAGATATCTCTTTTGCAACTGCACTAGAAAGAACTCTAGCATCTGTTCTAGGATATGTAACTAATTTCTTTTCATATAGATTTTGAATTATCTCTAATGTTTCGTCAGGCTTTATCTTAAATCTTTTTGTACATTCATTTTGAACTTCTGCTAAATTAAATAATAGTGGTGCATTTTCTTTTTGTTTTGATTTTTTCAATTCAGTAATATTAGCCTTTTTGCATGCTAAACTTGCAATAAAATTTTTAGCATCATCTTCTTTTTTAAAACCACTCTCATTATATAATTTAGTGCTCTCAAAAAATTCTGATTTCTCATTAACTTTCCATTCAGCCTTAAAAGAACCATCTTTATTACCAAACTCACCAATTATTTTATAATATTTTGTCTTAACAAAGTTTCTAATTTCTCTTTCTCTTGACACAACCATGCCTAAAACACAAGTCATTACCCTACCAACTGATATTGAAGCTCTATCTTCTTGAATTTGATTAGCAACTCTTCTACCATAAATAATTGTAAGTAATCTAGAAAAATTAATACCTATCAGGTAATCTTCTTTAGCTCTTAAATATGCTGAATCTGACAAACTATCATATTCACTTTCATCTTTAGCCTCTCTAATGCCTCTTTGTATCTCCTCTTCTGTTTGAGAATCAATCCAAACTCTTTTGATTTTAGCATTTGGATTTGGCTTAGCCATCATAAAAACTAGTCTTTGTATGTACTCTCCTTCTCTTCCAGAGTCACCTGCATTGTATATCTCTTCTACATCTTCCCTTTGAAGCAAACTTTGAACAATTTTAAATTGATTTTGCACAGCTGGTATAATCTCATATTTCCATTCTTGTGGTATAAAAGGTAATGTATCAAGCCTCCAAAATTTTAGTTTTTCATCGTAAACTTCTGGGTAACTCATTGTAACTAAATGTCCCACACACCATGTTATTATCCATTCATCAGATTCTATATAACCATTTTTTCTATTCGCTGTAATTTTTAATACCTTTGCAAATTCCATAGCAACTGACGGTTTTTCTGTTATTAATAATTTTTTAGACATTTAGCCACCTCCTTTTACCAGTGGGGACACCCATTAATGGTAAAAATTTTTACCACTGGGGACACCCTTATAACAATTCATATCACCTATTACCTTATCTGCTCTTTTCTGCAACGAACTCATTTGCTTTAGCTCTTATTTTTTCTATTTCATTTTTTGTATATTCGTCTTTAATATCATATCTATCCAAAATTTTATTTATATAATTTTCTTCTTTTATTATTCTAAAACTTTCTTTGAAATTAATATCAAATATAAATGCTATTACTGAGACTATCTCATTTATTGAATTTTCAGGTCTTCTCTCTTTCCTTCTCTTTATCTGTGTACATTCATTAAATTGTTGTATTACATCTTCTGTAATAGTTGAATTTTCTACTATGTTTTCTCTGCCTTTCCAAAACATTTCTACTGATTCATATAATATATCTATTTTATCTGCATCTCTAATTATTTCTGCAAATAATTCTTCTTGTTCCGAAAGTCCTTCTTCTATTTTATATTTGTTATGATTTTTTACTGCCTTTTTTATTATTTCATCATATTGTGATGTTTCAATATATTTTCTTATATCTTTTTCTAAAATTTCAGCTCCGTAATCTCCATGATCTATACTATCCATATCTCTAAATGTTTTATATTTTGTATATTGTTCAAATCTAGCTATATCATGCAATAATCCTATCAAAGTCGCTACATCAATTTCTTCTTGACTCAACTTTAATTCCTTAGCCATTTTATTTGAAATCAGCATTACTCTTAATGAATGTTTCTGCTTTCTATCTAAATTTTCATCTGTTAAATCATAGCATTCAGTATATTTTATAAATTCTTCTTGTGCTTTTTCTAAATCAATTTTCATATAAACACCTCGTGTTATTTATTTTATATTTTAAAAGTTTATTTGTCAATAAATATTTCTACTTATACAATGTAATTTACTTCCAAAACAAAAGCTGGAGTAATTATTTAATAATCACTCCAGCTTCGCTCTAGAATCTTATTATATACATTTAAGACAATCTAAAATCCCTTCCATCAGGTGTATCATAGAAATCATATCCTGGAACTAAAGTCCTATCAATTTTGCTAATTTTGGGTTCTCTTTTTGGTTTATAATAACGAATATAATCATACAAATAAATAGAAAAGTCCCTAATTTCTGCAGCTTCTTCATCTGTCATAAAAGTGATTTTTTGAACTGATGGTTCAGCTTTTCCACTTTCCCATACATCTCTGAATCCTGTTGCTTCATCTTTCTTTTTATACCAAAAACTCATAATTGCAACATGTTCACCATTTTCAAGTGTCGCATAAGCCATTCCTCGATCTACTGCCCAGCACTGCTGATCATGCACTAATTTTTTAACTTTTTCAAAGGTATATTTGCCTTTAAGTTTTACTTTCATTTTTAAAACTCTCTGTTCATGTGAAATTACTTCTCTATATCTTGAATCATAACAAGCATAAATTTTGTCAAACCTTATATTGTTAGCAAGTTCTTCAATACCTTTTATTCCATATACTGTATAATTCATAATTTTTTTGGCATCTTCTATAGAGTATTTTCTAAACTCTAACTGTTCACTATTACTCATTCTTCCGTAAGCACGTACGTCTATAAAACTGTCCCAATCCTTCTCTTGATATGGAATTCCTATTATTGCAATATGTCCTTTTGTTGGGCAATATCCATATATGGCAGAATATGTGGTAAGTTCATTAAATTTTTTTACCTCCTCGTAAGAATAAGTTTCTTGTAAAGAGTAGAATAAATCTCTAATAGTATTGTAAAATCTTTTTTCATTTCTTGCTACACCAAATTCCCGATTATGGTAAATTTTCTTTAAAAGATTCTGAAAGAATTTCTTAATCATAATAAATTTCTCCTTTTATTATTTTAATAATAATGCCTACAAATATGCTTTTTTAAGATCCTCTTTAAAAAGTATATTACTTTTTATTCTAAAGAATTTTTAAATTTAAAAATCTCTTTAGTGTGTTACCATATTGTTTTGCATTGAGTTATCTTTAAACTCTAATTTTATTGTTCCCTCCTTTATGGTTTTAACTTATTATAAAAAATTTACTAATATAGTATATCATACATTTACATAAAATGCAACATTTTTAATTACAAAATATAATGCAAAATGTTCTTATTTTACAACTACATTATATATTTTATTTTTTACATATATTTCTTTTACAATATTTTTTCCATCAAGTTTATCTGAAATAGCTTCATGTACTTTTTCTTTAACTGATGCTTCATCTTCATCTAAAGCAGTCATAACTATAGCCTTTAATTTTCCATTTACTTGAATTGGAATTTCAATTTCATCATCTATTGTTTTTGCTTCATCATATGTTGGCCATTCATATGTTGAAATTTCACTTTCAAATCCTGCTAGTTTGTTTAGTTCTTCTGTCATATGTGGTGCAAATGGATTTAATAATGTTAAAAATGTTTTATATTCTGCTTTATTAATACGTTTCAATTTTGTAAATTCATTTAACATTGTCATAAATGTTGATATACATGTATTAAATTTCATTTCTTCAATATCTTTAGAAACTTTTTTAATTGCTTTATTCATCATTTTTTCAGTTTCTTTTGAATATGTATCACCATCTACTAATATATCCTGTAAGTTCCAAACTCTATCTAGGAATTTGAAGCATCCTCTAATACTATCCATTGACCAACTTGCAGTTTGATCAAATGGTCCCATAAACATTTCATATACTCTAAATGTATCTGCACCAAACTCTTTTACAATATCATCTGGATTTATTACATTTCCTTTTGATTTTGACATTTTTTCTCCATTTGTTCCTAATATCATTCCATGTGATGTACGTTTTGCATATGGCTCTTTTGTTGGAACAACTCCAATATCATATAAAAATTTGTGCCAAAATCTAGAATATAGTAAGTGAAGTGTTGTGTGTTCCATTCCACCATTATACCAATCAACTGGAGTCCAATATTCCAATGCTTCCTTTGAAGCTAATGCTTTATCATTATGTGGATCCATATATCTTAAGAAATACCAAGATGATCCAGCCCATTGTGGCATTGTATCTGTTTCTCTTTTTGCTGGTTTACCACAGTGTGGACATGTTGTATTTATCCATTCTTCATGTTTTGCTAATGGTGATTCTCCATTCTCACCTGGTAAAAAGTCTTCTACTTCTGGAAGTCTTAATGGTAAATCTTTTTCGTCTAGTGGCACCCATCCACAATCTTTGCAATATACCATTGGTATTGGTTCTCCCCAATATCTTTGACGTGAAAATACCCAATCACGTAATTTAAAGTTTACTTTTTTACTTCCTATTTTATTTTCTTCAAGATATTCTATTACTTTATTTTTAGCTTCTGTAACAGATAATCCTGTTAAAAATCCTGAATTTACTAATACTCCTGTTTGTGTATCTGTAAATGCTTCTTCTAGTTTCTCTTTTGTTTCTCCACTTTCTGGTGCGACTACTTGAATTATTGGTAAATTAAATTTACTTGCAAATTCAAAATCTCTGGTATCATGTGCTGGAACTGCCATAATTGCACCTGTTCCGTATGACGATAAAACATAGTCTGCTACCCATATTGGAATTTCTGTATTTGTTAATGGATTTATTGCTTTTATTCCTTTTAATTCTACACCAGTTTTATCTTTATTCATTTCACCACGTTCAAAATCTGATTTTAGTGCAGCTTTTCTTTGATATTCTTTTACTTCTTCCAAATTTGTTATTTTATTTGAATATTCTTCTATTAATTTGTGTTCTGGAGCTACTACCATATATGTTGCTCCAAATAATGTATCTGGTCTTGTAGTATATACTGTCAATGTTTCATCAGTATCTGCAATCTTGAATTTAACTTCTGCTCCTTCACTACGGCCAATCCAATTACGTTGTTGTGTTTTTATTTTTTCTAGATAATCAACATCATCTAAGTCATCTATTAATCTTTGTGCATATTCTGTAATTTTTAACATCCATTGTGATTTTTCTTTTTGTACTACTGGACTTCCACATCTTTCACATACACCATTTACAACTTCTTCATTTGCTAATCCTACTTTACATCCTGTACAAAAGTTTATTGGCATTGTTGCTTTATATGCTAATCCATGTTTATATAATTGAATAAAAATCCATTGTGTCCATTTGTAGTATTCTGGATCTGTTGTATCTATTACTCTTGACCAATCAAATGAAAATCCTAATGCTTTCAATTGTTCTGTAAAATGTTCTATATTTTTTGCTGTTGTTATTTTTGGATGTACATTTGTCTTTATTGCATAATTTTCTGCTGGTAATCCAAATGCATCAAATCCTATTGGGAATAAGACATTATAACCTTGTAATCTTCTTTTTCTTGCTATTACGTCTAATGCTGTATAACTACGTGGATGTCCTACATGTAATCCTTGTCCTGATGGATATGGGAATTCTATTAGTCCATACCATTTCTTTTTATTTGAATACTCATTTTTTGCATTAAATGTTCCTTCTTTTCCCCATTTGTTTTGCCACTTTTTTTCTACTTCTTTAAAATTATATGTCATTTTTATTCCCCTTTCTCGTTTTTTAATTTAACACATTTATTATACTCGCAAAAAGCCTAAAAGTCAATGACTTTTAGGCTTCTCTTTTCCAATAAAACAAATATTGTTGTGCAATTCCAGCAAGACTTCCAAACTTATCATGTGCAAGCTTTTCAATTTCTTTTTTGTTCACCTTTGTTTCATCTTCGTTTTTTATATACAGCTCATTCATAACACGTCTAACCCACACATCAATTGGAAAAACCTCAAATCTTTTTAATGTAGAAAATAATAATATACAATCTGCCACTTTAGGTCCAACTCCTGATAATGTAAGAAGTTGTTCTCTTACTTCTAAAGTATTAGGATTATTTTGCATTTGTTCTAAATCTACTTTTTTATCCAAAACCATATGAACAGTTTCGTATAAACGTATATCTCTAAATCCTGCACCTAATTTTCTATAATCTTCTACACTAACATCTTTTAGCTCTTCTACAGTTGGAAATGTATAGTATTTTTCTCCATTCCACTCAATCTCTTTTCCATAGTTTTTAGCTAATCTTTCTATTATTCCTTTTATTCTTGGAATATTATTATTAGCTGAAATTATATAAGAAATTATCATTTCCCATAAATCTTGATTTAATATTCTTATTCCTTGTCCATATTCTATACTTGTTTTTACGTTTTCATCAATCTTTGAAAGTTGTTCTTTTATTTCTTCATAATTACGATTTAAGTCAAAATAATCTTCAACTATTTCTTTTATATTTCCATTGCATATTCCTTTAAAAGTTACAGTATTGCCTTCTTTCTGTACATTCATTACATTTTCATTAAATACACCTGTATAACTTCCATCATCTTGTTTATTCCATCTAAAACATTGACCACAGTCAAATATATCTGCTAGTTCAAATGATTGTATATTTTCTATTTTATATATTTGTTCTTTCATTATTATTTTTCACAAACCTTTGCATATTTTTTTAATTTCTCATACACTAAATAATTTACTGTACCAGCTGGAAAATTGCCTTCTTTATCTTTTTTACCTGCTGGAACACCAGTCAAAATTTCAATTCCTTCATCAATTGTAGAAATTGCATAAATATGGAATTGTTTATTTTTAACTGCATCAACAACCTCATCAGAAAGTTGAAGATTATTAACATTTTGAATAGGTATAACAACACCATGAGAACCATCAAGTCCACGCATTTTACATATTTGGAAAAATCCTTCTATTTTCTCATTTACACCACCAATTGGCTGAATTTGCCCCTTTTGATTAACTGAACCTGTTACTGCAATTGATTGTTTGATAGGAATTTCTGATAAGCTTGATAGTAATCCATATAATTCTGTACTTGAAGCACTGTCTCCATCAACTCCATTATATAATTGCTCAAAACAAATACTTGCAGTTAAACATAATGGTATATCTTGTGCAAATAATTCTCCTAAATATCCTGATAAAATATATACACCTTTTGAATGTGTTGAACCTGACATTTCAACTTCTCTTTCTATATTGACTACTCCTTCTTTTCCTGTATAAGTATTTACTGTAATTTTTGCTGGTTTACCAAATGAATAATCACCTATTGTCATAACTGTTAGTCCATTTATTTCACCTATAAGAGAGCCTTTAGTATTTATTAATAATGTATTTTCTTTTATCATTTCTACATATTTCGCATCATATTTTTTAATTCTTTCAACTCTTTCTGCTAATGCTTTATCAACAAAATCTTCTGTAACAGTTTTACTTCTGCCCAATTTAGCCCAAGTTCCTGCTTCTCCAACAACTTGTGCAATTTCTGTAAATCTTGTTGATAATTTATCATTATCTCCTGCTAATCTTGAAGCATATTCCACAATTCTTGCCATTGCTGATTTATTTAATGGTGGCAATTCTTCTTGTTCGCAAAATGTATGAACAAACCTTGCTAATTTATTAACATTTTCTTCATTTATAGGCGCTGTTTCTTCAAATTCTACTTTAATTTTAAATAATTTTCTAAAGTCACTATCTACTGATAATAATGTATGATATATATTAGCATCTCCTATAATTATTACCTTAACATTTAATGGAATTGGTTCAGGTTTTAAAGATATCATTGCCATTTGTGAACGTTGTTCCATAGCATTATTTATACTTAATTCTTTTACTCTTAATACTCTTTTTAATTCTTCATAGCATATACCATTTGCAAGCAAATCTTTTGCTTGGAATATGATATATCCCCCATTTGCCTTATGCATCAATCCAGGCTGTAACATTGTAAAATCAGTTTTTAAAGCTCCATAATAATTTTCATATTCTAATTTTCCAAATAAATTTTGATATGAATAATTTGAATCCATTACTACTGGACAACCTTCCATATTACTATTATCTATAAATAAATTTACTCTATAATTCAAACATGGATCTGGCTTCTTCTGTGCCTGTGGCACTTGTGTATTATTTTGTTGATTATCTTCTTCCAAGAAATATGATACATTTCTTAATACATCTTGTTTTACATCATTTAAAAATTGATTAATTTTTTTATTTCTTTTATATTTTGATTTGATGTAATTAATATGTGCATTAACTGTTAATAATGCAACATTTGATTGCCATTCTGATACTTTTTTGTCTGATTGTCTTTCTATATGTTTTATTACACTTATAGCATCCATTATTTGCTGTTGAACTATTGCTGATTTTTCTTCATATTGTTGTTTTATATTTTCATCTAATTTATCAAATTCTTCTTCCTGAATGGCTTTTCCATCAACCATTGGCATCATATAAATTCCATTTTGTGCTGATTTAACTTGAAATCCATGTTTTTGTGATTTTTCGTTAAGTTCACTAAGCACTGCTTCTCTTTTTTCTTCAAATTCTTTTTTTATTAATGCTTTTTCTTTTTCAAAATCATCTGCATTAAAAGTTTTTTTGATGTCTTTTTTTACTTCTTTTATGAATCCATCCATATTTTCTTTAAATTCTTTACCTTGTCCTGCTGGAAGTGATATTGCTATTGGTTCATTTGGATTTTGAAAATTATATATATAACACCAATCATTTGGAACTTTCTTTTTAGAAGAAATACTGTCCAAATAATTCTTAGTATACATTGTTTTTCCAACTCCACTTGGACCTTCTATATACAAATTATATCCTTTTACATTTACATTAATTCCAAATTCTAATGCTTTTATTCCTCTTTCTTGCCCAATCCCATCATTTATTGGTTCTAATTCTTCTGTTGTTTCAAAATTAAACATATTTTGGTTGCATACCATTTTTAAATCTCTATAACTTAACTCATTTTTCTCGTTCATTTTTTCCTCCGTATCCTTTCTATTTTGTCCTAGTTTATCTATTTTATTTTATATTAGTTATACTTTTTTGTAAAGGGATTTTTGAGTATTTTTTGTTGTAATTTTTGGAATCCATATAAAATTTAGCATACTATAAAAAATCAAAAATTATAAGATATTTGGAGTCAATATTATGATATTCCAATATGTTATAGCACTATGAAATATATGTATTTCAAAAGTTTAAATAATTATGTTATTATAAATATATAATTAATGCAAACGCATATTTTAGGAGGTATTTCTTATGACAATAACTAATGGTATTGTAGTAGATGGTAGTAAAGAAATTGGTCATGTAGTTATTCCAGAAGGTGTTACTGCTATTGGCGATCATGCTTTTATGTACAGTGATATGGAAAGTATAGAATTACCCAGTACATTAACATCAATCGGATATTGCTCATTTTCTAATTGTAAAAATTTAAAACAGTTAGTAATTCCAGATGAGGTAACTGAAATCTCATATGGAGCGTTTTCTGGATGTGAAAATCTAGAATGTATTTTTGTTCCCAGTACTGTTAGATCATTACTTACTGGTGATAAGTTTTCTCACTGCAGGAATTTGAAAAAAATTATCATAACCATTTCACTTGATGTTCGTTATTATTAATTGGATTAGTTCATAAAGACTTTAATGAATTAATTCTAAATAACTATTATAAAGGCGTGAATTATGTTGAATATTTCACGTCTTTATGATATTTTATTAATAGGAGTGATTAATAATGATAGATTTTGAATTATATAGAATTTTTGTTGCTGTAGCTAAAGAAGAAAATATAACTAAAGCTGCAGAAAAATTAAATATATCTCAACCAGCTATAACAAAGCAAATAAAAAACTTAGAAAATCAATTATCTATGACTTTATTTGAAAGAAAAAGTAAGGGGTTAAAATTAACTATAGATGGACAAGAACTACTTGAAAAAGTAAAAAATCCTATTGAGGAACTAAACAAAATAAATGAAAATTTTGATAAAAACAAAAAAATTAATATAGGCACACATAATCATATGAGTGGTTTAATCTTCGGAAATGTATTAAACCAGTTTACTTTAAAATACCCTGATACTAATTTAAATTTAATATGTGAAGATATTGATGATTTATTAAAGAAGCTAAGTAATAAAGAAATCAATATGGTATTTGCCAAAAAATATAATGAAGAAGTACCAGAAGGATTAAAATTCATTAAATTAGGCTATTTAAATGAAACATTTATAGTTAATAAAAATTCTGATTTAGTAAATAAAACATTAACATTTGATAATTTAAAAGGAAAATCAATATACATTCCTAGAAATTATGAACAAACAACAAAAAGAATGCAAGAATTAACCAAAAATAGTGATTTAAGTTTAAAATTAAGTAATTATAGATCCATCGTCAGACTTATAGATGAAGGAATGGTTATTGGTGTTGTTACAGAAGAATATTTATACGATTGGGAATGGGAAAATTTTAATTTAGCAAAAGTTAATAATGAAATTGGACTAGGAAAAGTTGAATTTGGTGTATATTTAAATTCGTACAAATTTAAAGAGCTTAACTTTCTCTTAGATATGATAAAAGAATATTTTTATTAATATTTATAACAACAAAAAAGTAACAATATCATTTTAAAGTGCAACGAGATGTTTAGAATTTGTTTAAAAAACAAATTCTAAATAGCAACGCGTCCGAAGTGAACGTCAAAATGATATTATTACTTTTTACATTATTCAGCTGTCTTTTCTGTATTTTCAGTAACTGTTTCTGTAGCAGGTGTTTCTGCAACTTCTTCAACTTTAGCTGGTTCTTCTACTAAATCTTCTTTAATAGTAATCATTTTATTTTCGATTCTAGCTCCAACCATTTCTTTAGTCTTAGAAGCTTTACCTGTTCTTTCTCTTAAATAGTAAAGTTTAGCTCTTCTTGCTTTACCAACTCTTACTACTTCTACTTTTTCAACTAATGGTGAATGGATTAAGAATGTTTTTTCAACACCTACACCATAAGATATTTTTCTTACTGTGAATGTTTCATTAACTCCTCCACCTTGTTTTTTAATTACAATTCCTTCAAATACTTGGATTCTTTCTTTGTTTCCTTCTTTAATTCTAACATGTACTTTAACTGTATTTCCAACTTTAATATCTGGAATAGCATTTTTTAGTTGTTCATGTTCTATTGATTTTACGATATCCATCGTATTTACCTCCTTCTTTTCTTATACAAGCGGTGCCTTGAATTGTAGTTCAGCACATTGTATCTTTCTTATTTGTCAGGGGACACTTCTTCACTAAGGGTCTTTCTTTTATGATAAGAAATGTCCCCTACCCTTGTGATTTAATATATTTTTCGTCTTCTTCAGACAATTCTACATTTTTCAAAAGATCTGGCCTTTTTAAATATGTATTTTTTAAAGCTTCACATCTTCTCCATTTGTTTATATTTTCGTGATGACCTGATAGCAATATTTCTGGAACCTTTACTCCTTCAAAAGTCTCTGGTCTTGTATATTGAGGATATTCTAAAATTCCTTGTGAAAATGATTCTTCTGATGTTGAACCTTCACTTAAAACTCCATCAACATATCTACTTACAGAATCTATTAGCACCATTGCTGGAAGCTCTCCTCCTGTTAGTACATAGTCTCCTATAGATATTTCCTCATCTACAATTTTATCTATTACTCTTTGGTCTATTCCTTCATAATGTCCACAAAGTAAAATAAGATGTTCTTGTTTGCTTAATTCTTCTACTTTTTTTTGATTTAATACTTTTCCTTGTGGTGTTAGATATATTACTTTTGCATTTTCATCTTTTATTGATTTATATGCATCATATATTACATCTGCTTGCATTACCATGCCAGCTCCACCACCATATGGAGTGTCATCTACTTTTTTGTGTTTATTTTTAGAAAAATCTCTAATATTTATTAAATTAATATCTATTAGCTTTTTTTCCTCCGCTTTTCCTATTATGCTTTGCTTGATTGGCTCAAACATTTCTGGAAAAAGAGTTAATACATCAAATTTCATAACTTCCTCCAAATTATATTAAACCAGGTATAAGATGAACTATAATTCTATCTTCAAGTTTGACTTCTTTTATTACATCATCAATTCCTGGTAATAAAATTTGTTTTCCTAATTCATCTTTTACTACATATATGTCATTTGCACCTGTATTATAAATATCTTCAACTTTTCCAAGTAGTTTTCCATCATCAGTATAAACATCTAGTCCAATCAAATCTACTATAAAATATGTTCCTTCTTCAAGAGGAATTGCATCTTCTCGATCAACTTCAAGAAACGAATTTTTTAGTAGCTCTGCATCTTCAGGATTGTTTATTCCTTCAAATTTTAGTAATACCATATTTTTATGATATCTGGCATTTTCTACTTTGTATAGTTTAGATTCTTTTTTGGTTTTAACATATACTTTTTCTAAATCATCAAATCTATTTATATCATCTGTAAAAGGTACAACTTTAACTTCACCTTTTATTCCAAATGTATTTACAATTTGACCTATTTCTAATCTTTTTTGCATGTTTGTACCATTCCTTTCATGGTATAACTTTTGCAATTAAATCTATCCAATAAATTCAACTGTAACTTTTTTATCTTTTCTGTTTGCTACAGCTTTCATTACTGTTCTTATAGATTGTGCAATTTTTCCTTGTCTACCGATTACTTTTCCCATATCTCCATCAGCTACTTTAACTTCGAAGATTATGTTTTTTTCACCTTCAACTTCTTTTACTTCAACAGCCTCTTGGTTGTCTACTAAATTTTTAATTATTGTTTCTAGAACTTCTTTCATGGATATTTCCCTCCTTAAGCGTTTTTAATTAATGCTTTAACAGTATCAGTTGGTTGTGCACCATTTTTAATCCATTGTTCTAGTTTTTCTTTATCTAAAACTATTGTAGATGGTTTTGTCATTGGATCATATGTACCAATTTGTTCAATTATTTTACCATCTCTTGGAGATCTTGAATCAGCTACTACTATATGATAGAAAGGAGCTTTTTTCTTTCCTTCTCTTTGTAATCTTATTTTTACCATTTAATTCACCTCCCAAAAATTCTATATAAGTTTAAAAATTTAATAACTATATTTTAAGATTTTTTAAATCATCCATATTCATATTTTTCATCATTTTCCTCATTCCACCTTTGTTTGATTTTAATTGTTTCATCATTTTTTGTGTCATTTCAAATGATTTCATGAATTTGTTGACATCTTGTACTGTTGTCCCACTACCTTTTGCAATACGTAGTCTTCTACTTCCATTTAGTAATTTGGTGTTTCTTTTCTCTGCAACAGTCATTGAGCAAATAATTGCTTCAACTTTATCAAATTCTTTGTCATCAATATTTAAGTCTTTTATTTTATTTGCACCTGGTAGCATTTTTAATATTGACGAAAATGAACCCATTTTCTTTACTTGTCTAATTTGTGCTAAATAATCGTCTAAGTCTAGTTCATCTTTTCTAAGTTGTTTTTCTAACTTTTCTGCTTCTTCTGCAGTTATTGTTTCTTCTGCCTTTTCAATTATTGATAGCACATCACCCATTCCAAGTATTCTTGATGTCATTCTTTCTGGATTGAATACTTCAATATCACTTAATTTTTCACCTGTTGCTGCGAATTTTATTGGCTTACCTGTTACTTTTTTTACTGAAAGTGCTGCACCACCACGTGTATCTCCATCTAATTTTGTTAGTACAACTCCATCTATTCCAACTGCTTCGTTGAAAGTTTGTGCTATATTTACTGCATCTTGACCTGTCATAGAGTCTACTACTAATAAGATTTCATGTGGTTTTACACTTGTTTTTACATTTTTTAATTCTTGCATTAATTCATCATCAATATGTAATCTACCTGCTGTATCTAATATTACTACATCATTTAATTTTGATATTGCTACACTTATCGCTTGTTTTGCAATATGTACAACATCTTTTGATGTTTCATTAGCATATACTGGTATATTTAATTGCTTACCAACAACTTGTAATTGTTTGATTGCTGCTGGTCTGTAAATATCACATGCTACTAATAACGGCTTTTTTCCTTGTTTTCTTAATAGATTTGCAAGTTTTCCAGCTGTTGTTGTTTTTCCTGATCCTTGAAGACCTACTAGCATTATTATTGTTGGTGGATTTGGAGTAAAATTAATTTTACTTTCTGTTCCTCCTAGTAATTCTACCATTTCATCTTTTACAATTTTAATTACTTGTTGTCCTGGTGTTAATGATTTCATTACATCTTGACCTAGTGCTTTTTCTTGTATACTGCTAATAAATTCTTTTACTATTTTATAGTTTACATCAGCTTCTAGTAGGGCAAGTTTGACTTCTCTTAGCATTTCTTTTAAGTCTGATTCTGTTATTCTTGCTTTTCCTCTAATTTTTCTTGTTATTTCTTGTAATCTTGATGATAATCCTTCAAATGCCATACTTTCCTCCTATCTTTTGTTTATACTAAACAATTTAATTCTTTTTTGATTTCTTCTAAAATACTGCTTATTTGTTTATCTGATGAATCTTTTTGTATTTTTGTTAAATTCAATAAAATTCGTTGTATTTTTTGTTCTTGATTAATTGTCTTTTTCATAAACAATAGCTTTTCTTCATATTCGAAAAGTTTTCTTTCCCCCTTTTTGATGATATCTCTTACAGCTTGTCTTGTTATGCTGTCATTTTCTGCAATTTCTGATAAAGATAAGTCATTATTGTAGTAGTAATCAATGTATTCATATTGTTTTTCTGTTAACAGCTTTCCATATATTTGCCATAACATACTTATTTCTACTTTCTTTTCCATACTACTACCCTCTTTCTTAAGTGTAATGCTAATATACTTTACACCATTTTTATTCATTTGTCAAGTGTTTTGAATAAATTTATAGCTTCTTTACCGCAAAAAAGCACCTTTTTTAACAAAAGTGCTTTTTTTATATTATGTATCAAAAAAATATGTAGCTTCAAGATCCGCTTCAAATACAAGAAGAGCTAATGGATATTTTGTGTATGCAATTCCTATAGTTCCATATTGTTCTTTTGGTTCTGTGAATCCCATATGCCAACGAATTGCATATTTTTCTTCACTTGTTAGTTTCATATATTCAGTAATCATCATAACTGATTTTTCTCCATGTCCATATGGAATAGTATCATCTACAGTATAATATGGTACTTTTTCCCATACCCCTAATGCATTTTTGGCATTTCTATAATCTACTTTATAAAAATTAGCTTTACATACATCATGTAATAATGCTACTATTTTCAAAGTATCATCTGATACTTCTATTTTTTTAGATGAATTATTTACTTTTTCAACTAAAATTTCATATACTTTCATACTATGTTCTACAAGTCCACCTGCGTAATCACCATGAAATCTTGTACTTGCAGGAGCAGTAAAGAAATCTGTACTTTCCAAAAATCTTATAAAATCTTCTAATCCTTCTCTTTTAACTGTTCTTAATATTTTTAAAAATTCTTCTTTCATTTATTATCACATTCTTTCTTTAACATATAAATATAGTTGGAAAAGAATTAAATTTTGGCAAGGAAAATTTTATTTAAAAGGCAAAGGTGCATACGTGGTGTATGTAACTGCGTTTTAAATGAAATTTGACAAAGCCAAAATTGTAATTATTTTTCAACTGCCATTCCTCTTTTTTCATTTATTACCTTAATAACTGCCTCAGCCTCTTCATCAATTGTCATTCCTGTTGAATCTATATACACAGCATCTGGTGCTTTGGTTAATGGTGCAATCTCTCTTTCAGTTTCTAATCTATGTCTTTCTTTTATACTTGCAAGAACTTCATCATATGTTGTTTGTATTCCCTTTTCTAAATCTTGTTTATATCTTCTCATTGCTCTTTCTTCAACAGAACAATCTAAAAATACTTTGACATCTGCATTTGGGAATACTACTGTTCCAATATCTCTACCTTCCATTATTATATCATTGTTATCTCCCATTTTTCTTTGCATAGGTGTTATTTTTTTTCTAACCTCTTTTACAGCTGCAAATTTTGCTACTTGATTATCAACTTCTGGTGTTCTGATATCTTCCGTTACATCTTGCCCATTTAAAAATACTAATTGATTTCCATTTTCTTTTTTTAACTCAATATTTATATTTTCCAAAACTTTTTTTATTTTTTCTATTTCTGTATATTCTATACCTTGATTTATACATTCTAAAGCAACACATCTATACATTGCTCCTGTATCAATACTTACTAAATTTAGCTTTTCCGCTATAATCTTCGTTATTGTTCCTTTTCCACTTCCTGCTGTTCCATCAACAGCTACTATAAATCCCATAATTTCTCCTTTCAAAATTATACAAAGATTTTATTTTTTAGTTAAAATAAATCCTGTTGATATAAATCTTGTTCTGTGAGCGCCAGAGCTATCTACTGGGTCATTAATTATTTTTCCATTTACTACCATTGCGCTTGATGTTCCGCCATCTAAATTTGTTGCATTGTATGCTCCATAGTTTTGCATTATCTCTATCAAATCATTCATATCTGCACCTGGTTTTGTAACTGTTCTTCCATCAATTACTAAAAATAATACAATTCCATCTTGTCTTTGACCAATGGCTGTACGAGGAGCTGTTCCCCATCCACCATTTCCTAATACTTTTGATGGTTTTCCATTTACAATTAAAAATGGTCCAAATGTTACTCCATCTCTTATCTTCATTTCTTGAGCTTGTTTTACTGTCATTTTTCCTAAAACAAGTTTATCATCCTGTGTAAAACCTATTAGTCCTCCAGAACCACCCCATGTTTTTGAAGTAATCAACTTTCCATTTGAAAATGTTATTCCTAATGGATTTGCACCATTACTATTAAAGTTTGGATCTTCAAATCCACCACCATTTATAGCAATTAATGCATCATTGTCTTTTGCCATTTGTGTTAAATATTGGCCACTTGTTCCTAATTTTTTTGTATACACAGTCTTTATTCTTGATGGATCATAGATTGCAGCTAAATATCCACTATATCCTTTTCCTTCAATTTCTATTATTTTATAATCATCATTATTAGGATCTTTTTCTAATATTGCTTTTTCATATTCGTTTGCATATTCTGTTTTACTTGACGTTGTATTTACTATTATTGTATTTGTGTTTGTTATTTCATCTGTTTCTTCTACTTTATTTTTAGCTAATACTGCTTGTATTGTTTCATCATCATAGAACCATGTTGCAAAGTATTGATGTGTCATTGTTGTCATTGCAGTTGTTATTAGCCAATCTCTAAATCCTGAATATGGTCCATATAGCAAAAATCCTCCTGATGACGTCCCTATTATTGCCAATATTATTAATGTTAGCCATATTTTTTTCCAGTTTCTTTTTTTCTTTTTTTCTTTTTTATCATCTGCATCTTTTCTTAATGCCTTTGGTAATTCTTCTATTTCTTCATCTTTTCTCATTATTATTTTCAACCTTTCGTTTCTATCTTTTGATATCTTGTTCATTATAACAATTTTTTTTATTAATGGCAACACTTATTCAAAAATTTAAAAGACCAAATTTTGAAAATTTTCCAAACTTGGTCTTTTCTTAATTTTTATACATTTGCATTAAATTTAACAGTTTCTCCTAATTCTCCGTTTTTTAACATTATATTTGAAAAAACAATACGTTCTATTTTTTTAGTTGATACATATGAACTATAAAATTTAATCGTTATTTCCTTTGTTTGCCCTGCTGATACAGTTATCATCGGTGTTGTTAATTCATGATTATAATATGGATATTTTACACCTTTACTATCTTCTATATATAGAGATTCTGTATTACTTATATTATCTAATTGCATAACACTTCCAGTGTTATTAGTTGCATTAAAAGTATATGTTTCATAATCTTTGTATGTATTTTTACCTATTACTTCTATTGAAATATTCTTTTCTGTTGTTTTTTTATTAATTTCTGTATACCCAATATAATTATTAATATTTAATTTATATTCTCCATTAACTTGTTTAACTGTAATATAATCCTGTTTTGAATATTCATCAACATTTCCTGTTGCTAATACATCTCCAGTTATATTCACTCTATATGTATCTTTTACCCAGTTTTCAATAGTAAAATTCTTTTTTTCTCCATTAAAAACATTTTTATAATAAGATTGTTTAAAAACGTCTAGGCTATTATACATTTGCTTTTTGCATTCTTCAGTAATCATATTATATGCATTTTCAAAATCTTGATTGTTACAATATTCCATAAATTTATTAATTGCTGTTGTTTCATTATCTAATTGCTTTTTTGATACTTCTTTTCCTGTTACTGCTGATTTTTCTGATATTACCCCAGAATTATTTTCATTTACTATTGTTGTATTTTGTTGTCTATTTTCAATTTCACTATTATTATTCTTTCTAGCCCATAAATTCATCAATTGTATTATTATAAGAATAAATGCTATAATTCCTAAAACTCCTAAAATCTGATATTTATTTTGATAAATAAATCTTCTTAATTTATGCATATTAAATCACCATTCTGTTTTTTATATTTTTTTATTATACTAATAATAAAACATACTATATTTTTTTGAAAGTTTTTCTTTTTCTAATTATTATATAAAATAAAAAAGCAAACTTCATTCTCGTTTGCTTTTCTACCCTATATTCTCTTTAATTTTATTTGCTTTTTTTCTTATTCTCTGGATTGCTGTATCCACTGACTTAACTTTTGCATTTAATTTTTTTGCAATATCAGCATAAGACTTTCCTTTTTCATATTCATGTAAAACCTGAAGTTCAAAATTACTTAAATTTTCTTTTATTTTACTTTCCATACTTTCAAAATATTCTCTGTCTGCGACAATATCTGATGGGTCATTTAATACTTTTACATCTAATATATCCATTTTATCCATATCTTCATTATCTTCATAAGCTGCTGAATTTAAAGAAATTGAAGAATTTAACGGAATATGTTTTTGCCTATTTGAATTCTTTACCGCTGTTATTAACTGTCTTTCTATACACATATTAGCAAATGTTTTAAATGAATTTTGCTTTTGTGTATCAAATGATTTTATAGCTTTATATAGACCTATCATTCCTTCTTGTATTATATCATCTTTTTCAGCACCTACCATAAAAAATTTATTTGCCTTCATATTTACAACATCATTATATCTTCCCATTAAGCAGTTTAATGCTGTTTGGTCATCTTTATTTATATTTTCTATTAACTTTTCGTCTGTCATTTGTGTATATTTATTTTCATTAATTGAAAACATATTTTCTTCCATTATTATGTCTTGTCCTCCTAATAAATCTATATCGGTATTATATACGCAAATTATATGTATGTCAAGGTTTTATCTAATTGATTTATTTCAACATCAACATTCATTATATTTTTTGCAATTTCTTTAAATTCTTTTTCTGGCTTTGTTAAATATATTTTTTCTTCTTCCATCATACCTTTATTTTCTAACTCATTTTCCTTTAAATATTTTACCAAATAATTTGCTACTGTTGTCCCTGTATTAATTAGCTCTACATTATATTCTAATTCTTCTCTTATTATTTCTTCATATATTGGATAATGTGTACACCCTAAAATTATCTTATTAATATTTTTTTCTTTAAATGGTCTCATATATTCTTTTAGTACTTTTCTTCCCTGTTTGCTTCTTGCTTCCCCTCTTTCAGCAATTGTAGCAAGCATTGGACATGCTTTGTTTACCACTTTTATGTTGGGAATTTCTTGTATTAACCTCTCTTCCCATGCTCCGCTTCTTATTGTTCCTTCTGTTGCTATTACTCCTATTTCCTTATACTCTTGATTTTTTATGTACTCAACAGTTGGATCTATAATACCTATTATTGGAATATCAAATTTTTCTTTTATTATATCAAGTGCTTGACTAGTTGCTGTACCACAAGCTACTACTATAACTTTTACATTTTTTTGTAACAATATTTCTACATTTTGTATTGCATATTTAATTATTTCTTCTTTTTGTTTGTTCCCATATGGAAAATTTTTTGTATCTCCTAAATATATAACATTTTCGTTTGGTAATTTTAATCTTATTTCTTTAAAAACTGTTAATCCTCCAACTCCGGAGTCAAATATCCCTATTGCTTTTTTTTTCATTTTTAATTTTCCTTATATAGTATTTAGATTTTTATATGGTTTTATCTATAAACCAAAATTTAAAATATTATATACTATATATGGTAAATAATCTACACAATTTTAACAATTTTATATTTTTTTCATATTATATATTAATCTTGGCATGTGCCAGAAGAAAGGAAGTTTTAAATATGGAAATGAATGAAAAAAGACCTGATATGCATCCAATAGTTGATGTTGATGGATTCATTGCTGATGGTAAGCAATTTGATTTAGATATTACTCTTGCAAATGACCGTAGAAATGTCATTTTTGGAGTTGTTAGAGATAATTTTAAAGAACCTGTTAGAGATGCTGTTGTAAAACTAGTAGAAGTTGAATTTAAATATGGTAAAAAAGAAATAAAACCTGTTTCTCATACTTTTACTGATAAAGAAGGAGAATTCGTTTTCGGTCCTCTTTGTGCAGATAAAAAATATGCTATTCAAATTTGGAAAGATGATGTTAAACACATTAAAATATGTGTAAAAACACGTAAAGACCTTAATTGCTTAAAAGGCATAGATCTTGATTGTGATCATAAATGTGATTGTGAACATGATAAATGTGACAGATGCAATGATGATAGTAAACTTACACTAGAACTTAAAGAAGACTAATCAATAAAGAGGGATCTCAATTGGATTCCCTCTTAAATTTTTTACATTATTCCCATTTTTTTAGCCCATTTTTTTCCTGTTTTAGCCATCTTTTTTGTATTCATATCATTATCATTCCAAATCATCATAACACTTGTAGTTATTAGTCCCCCAACAACTAAACCTTTTACAAATTTCATATTCATTTTTTTCTCCCTTCATAAAATTAAAATAAATACTTTCTAATATATCTAAATTTTTCAATTATAATCTTTAACTAATTTTAGTATTACTTTTTTTGTGTAATTTATACTCTTTAAATAATGTATATATTTCATGAATAACAATTGTTAGCAAAAAAATCCCGAATAATTTTCTCAATTTTTGTACATCAATATTAACAGAAATATTTGCTCCTATTATCGCTCCCAATGCTCCTCCAATAGACACAAATATTGCTAGTTTTGTATCTATATTTTTATTTTTAAAATTAACAATTATTGCTGAAATTGCTGTTGGAATAAAATATATTAAGTTTGTTGCTTGTGCTATATGTTGTTCTAAACCAATAAATGTAGTAAGTAGAAATATTAATATTGTTCCTCCACCCATTCCAATTCCACTAAATATTCCTGAAAATACTCCTATTAATACTTGTGACATGGCTTTCTCCTTTATAATTAAATATTACAAAAATAACATTCTAAAAGAATAATATGCTATGAAAATCGTAAAGGCTATTTTAAGTACATAATCTGGTACTTTTTTCAAAATTTTTGCACCTAAATATCCCCCTACAATTCCTCCTATTGCACATAATACACCAATCTTCCAGTCTATGTACTTATTTTTATAATAAAAAATACTACTAACAATTACCATTACTAGCATACACAATAATGATGTTGCTCTTGCTTTTTTAGGTTCTATTTTTAGCATATATATAAATGCTGGTACAAGTATCATTCCTCCTCCTGTTCCAAACAGTCCACAAATTATTCCTGCTATTAATCCTAAAATTATTTTCTTTATCATTTATTATCTCCTGTTTAAAATGGGGTCGGTTCTTTTTTTACTCTAGATATAATTTATATAAATATTATAATTTCTTGACAAAAAAGAACCATCCACATTTACTTTTTTAATATTTTATCCACATTCATAAATAGTATTCAAACGCAAAAAAATGTTTGGAAAAACTTGACTTTTAAAAAAATAAATTTTATAATATGAACCATGTAGAACAAAGCGACGTAGTCGCCCTTTGTTCTCGCCCGATTTGAGTTTTCGACTAAAAGGAGAAAATCTCAAAGGGCTAGCGATTATAGCTTTTATATACTAGGAAGTTCAAAGAACTTTCCTAGTATATAAAAAAGAAGGAGATATATATGAATCAAGCAGAGCCGCTAGCATATAGAATGAGGCCAAAAACTTTAGAAGAATATGAAGGACAAGAACATGTAATTGGACCTGGAAAAATATTATATAGAACAATTAAAGCAGACAGACTATCAAGTATAATATTATTTGGCCCTCCAGGATGTGGAAAAACATCTCTTGCAAAAGTAATAAGTGAAACAACAAAATACAAATTTTATAAAATAAATGCTGTAACAGCAGGTGTTGCTGATATAAAAAAAATAGTTGAAGAAACAAAAAATTTTATGATGAACCCAGCAGGAAAAAGTATTTTATTTATAGATGAAATTCATAGATTTAATAAATTACAACAAGATGCATTACTTCCATTTGTAGAAAATGGCACAATAATTCTAATTGGTGCAACAACTGAAAACCCATATTTTGAAGTTAATAAAGCTTTAATTTCAAGATCAATGGTTATTAAATTAAATCCATTAACAGAACAAAATATCTACAATATTTTAAAACGTTCTTTAATTAGTAAAGATGGACTTGGAGAATATAATATAAAAATTGAAGATAGCACTTTAAGAAAAATAGCAGATATTGCAAATGGAGATGTAAGAACAGCTTTAAATGGCCTTGAAATTGCTGTATTAACTACGAATATGGATTCTGATGGATATGTACATATAACTGATGAAGTCATAAAAAATAGTGTCCAAAATAGGAAAGCTATATTTGATAAAAATGGTGATACACATTATGATAATATAAGTGCATTTATAAAATCAATGAGGGGGTCAGACCCTGATGCAGTACTGTTTTATTTAGCTCGTGCTTTAAATGGTGGTGAAGATCCTGTATTTTTAGCAAGAAGAATTGTTATTTGTGCTTCTGAAGATGTAGGATTAGCAGATTCGCAAGCACTTGTTATTGCAACATCTGCGATGCAAGCTGTACATATGGTAGGTATGCCTGAAGCACGAATTATACTTGCGGAAGCTGCTGTTTACGTTGCTAATTGTAAAAAATCAAATGCAACATATTTAGGTATAAATAAAGCTCTTGAAGATGTTGCAAATAAAGATACTGGTGAAATCCCTATGCATATACGTAATGCCCCTATAGAAAAAATGAGAGAACTTGGATATAATGAAGGATATTTATATCCACATGACTTTCCAGGTCATTGGGTTGAACAACAATATTTACCTGATAAAATGTTAGGAACAAAATATTATATAAAAGATGAAAATATAAAGATTTAAATATTTATGAAAGGATGATTATAAAATGTTTGCATATATAAAAGGCTCTTTAGAAATGAAATTTAAAAATTACATTGTTATAGATGTTGGTGGATTAGGATATAAAATTTTCATGTCTGAAACTGCTATAAATGAACTTGGAGAAATAGGAGAAAATATTAAGGTTTTTACATATTATAGAGTTAGAGAAGACGATATCAGTATATTTGGTTTTAGAACTCAAGAAGAACTTAGAATGTTTGAACTACTTTTGTCTGTTAGTGGTGTTGGTGCTAAAAGTGCTTTAGCAATGCTTTCTTGTATTGAACCATCTGATTTTGCAATTGCAGTAATTTCTAATAATATAAAATTACTTACTCAAATTCCTGGAATTGGCACTAAATCAGCTCAAAGAATTATTTTAGAATTAAAAGATAAATTAAAAGCAGACCAAAACGAAGAACAAATTGAACAGTCTAAACTTAAATCTGCAAAAGTTAATGAAACTGTGCAAGAAGCTATTTCAGGACTTATGGTTCTTGGATATTCAAGAAAAGATATTGAAAAAGCATTTGAACATCTTGCAGTTGAAACTTTGTCTGTTGAAGATTTAATCAAAAAAGGCTTGATTTTATTATCCAAATAATTTATATAAAGAGAAGAGGCAAAATTCAATGAATTTTGCCTCTTAAAAACATTTACCACAGATACTTTTTTTTCAGTCTAAAAAGTTTATTTTGAAACTTTTTTTCTGCAATTTCTTTTCCGTATTCATAGTCATAATCTTTGTTGATAGTGACTTTATCAATAATTCTATTAGCAAATTTATGAACAAATTCACTAACATATATTGGTGAAATCATATATATTCCATATGGTATTAACACCAAAGCCTCAAAATATAAGGCCAATGTGAGCACAACACTCACATTATCAATTGGCATATGAGCATGCCAATTGATTGCCATTAGGAAACATTCCGTTCCTATCAATAAGATTCCTATTGCCCATATCGTCCGGATAATAGACTCCATCAATTTTTTTGTTTTTGTCTTCATGTTTCTTCTCCTTTTCTTTCTTCACGATACTTCTCGTGATTTCTCAACAAGTTACTATCCATATTATACCATATTTTTACATTTTTCGCAACCTTTTTATGTACACTTTTATCTTATATAATTTTTATCTTCTGAATATGGAATATCTTCTTTTGAAAAATTCCAAGGTTCACTTGATGTTAACTTTCTCCATAATGATGCATAAGGTTCTAATGTAAACTCTTTAGTTAAGCTATTTAAATCTATCTTAGGCAAAATGTCTAATGGATCAATTGTATATGCTAATCCTGTTTCCTCCGTATTTTCTTTTCTAATTTCTATATGAAGATGAGGAACTCTTGAACCTCCGCTTGAACCTGTTTTTCCTATTATTGTTTCAGTTGTAACCTTGTCTCCTTGTTTTACTAAAATTTCTCTTAAATGTCCATAAACAACTCTTCTTCCATCATCATTTAATATTTCTACCTTATTTCCATATCCATCATTAAATGCATCAAATCCTTCTGTTGTAGTTCCATCAAATTCAGCAAGCAATACTGTTCCAGACATTATAGGATGTACTTCTGTTCCAATATCTGCTGTAATATCAAATCCCGAATGAGCTCTTTCCTTAAATAATACATAATGATTTTTTCTAATTCCATATTTATCATGTTCTGCTACTTTATATTTAGGCATTATTGGCCATATATATTTACTATCCATAATTAATCACATTCCTTTCAGTTTTTCTCTTCACTTTTATCTTTTGATATTTTTTGTATTTGTTCTTTCAATCTTTTTATTTTTCTTAATTTACTATCTATAAATTTCACATTTATTCCATTAAATTTTTTATCTATTGTTTTTGCTTTTACTAATCTATTATGCTCATCTTCCTCGTACTTAAGTTGTTCTTCTAATATTTTCTTTTTCATACTTTGTGAAATGTGTTTATTATGTGGATTATATCCATATAATACTGCTAATTTATCTGACATTGATGTTAAATATTCCATTGCTTGTTCCCTTGGTATTTTAGCAATGTGTACTTCTCTGTCTCTACCTTTTCTACGATTTACATACAAACTATCCTTTAAGCCAAAAAATTCTGATACATATTTTGACGACAAATTATCTCTGTGCAATGTTGAGCATAAAAATATTTCTGAATTTTCTGGATTTTTGAAATGTTTTTCTATATGCTTTTTTATTCCTTCATATACAATTATTCTTGCTAATCCTGAATTTCTGTCTTTAGGCAAAGTTATATATGTATCCAACTCAACTGCATTATTTGTATTTGCAGAATAATATTTCTCAGTTTCAAATTCAGGTATTTCATATATTTTCAATTTACTATTTTTCAATATTTCTTCATATTCTGCCTGCATAAAACTTTCATATTCTTGAATTTTTTCATTTGGCTCATTTACTGATTTTCCAAACTCTTTTGAAATGTCTTCTGCATTTATCCAATAAAATTGTTCATACTTTTTTTGAATAGCTAAATCATAATTTTCCGTAATATATTGTGACATATATTGATTAATTTTTTCTCTTAACTCACTTTTTTCATGAAAGTCATTTTCTTTCATTTCTGCTTCAAGCCATTCTTTTACTCCTGCTTTTTCTGGATGTTCTGCTAATACTCTGTCTTTTGCATATTTAAATGCTTGTAATTTTATTTGATACATTTCTAGCATATCTTTTTTATATGCTTGTTCACTTTTATATTGTGATTTTACATATTGCCCATACTTTTCTCCATATTTAAAGTACTTTGTTATATCATTATATGTAAATGGTTTTTGTCCTTGTGTAATATATGTAGCAGCCTCTACTTTGCCTTTCTCATTTACTGCAACAATTACACTATTTTCATTTGAATGAACATATTCTGATATATCTTCTTTTCCAGTTGCAAATAACTGACCATCTCTTCCCTCTCTTTTCATTGCCTCCAATGTTATTTGCTCTAATTCAACAATTTGGTCTAAGTATTGTTTTTCATTTTCTTTCGTAAGTTCAATTACTTTTACCATTTTTTCACCCTCTTTAGGTATTAATACGTTGTCAAATATAATTATATTCGACTGTGCAGATTTTAACACATTCACATCATTTTGTCAAAAAAATAGATGCATAATGCATCTATTTATATACTTTATTTAATATAATTCCAACAAAGTGAACAATTTGTGTTGATTCTTTATTTGCAAGTTCTTTTCCTAATGCTTTTCCACCAACCGTTAATGATGCTACTATTGCACTAATAACAAATTGTAAATTTGCTCCTGTTTTTTCCATTATTTTTGCTGATATCATTGCACTTATTGCACCACTTAATACTCCACATACGTCACCAATAACATCTGCACATATATTTGCAACTTTAGTTGAATTTTTTATCAATTTGATTGATGCTTTAGCTCCATCTACTTTTTTAGTTGCCTTTGCATGAAATTCATGTTCTTTTGCAACTGTAACTGCAACTCCTATTATATCAAATATTATACCTACTGCAATTACAGCTACTAATATAATTATTGATGATACTAAATTTAAATTTGATACTCCATATGTTGATATATAAGAAAAACATATAGATAATACAAATGTTATTATAAATACTTCTATAAACCATTTAATTTTCGAGTGTTCTTTTTCTTTATTTTTGCTCATTTATTACTTTCTTCTCCTTATTTAAAATGCGACCTTTGGTCGCTCTTATCTTTTACATTATCAAGATGGTAAAATCTGAGTAAATTTTACGGTTTAGGTCTAGTTGAATTTCTCTATCCTTTACTATATATTACTACATAGCTGTTTCCATTTAAAAGAACATCTACATATCACAGTAGACACTAGATCGCCACTTAAATCCGTACCTTAATCCTCAGATTTCTATGCCTCTCTTTTAAAGCAAACATTCTAGAAGTTTTCCTTAACATACTATGTTTTATTGCTAGTCTTTTTTGCAAATGCAATTTCATAATTAAGTTAACAAATTAATCCCAATACATTCACTCAAGACAGGCTACTCTATGTATTTCGTGTCTTGGCACTCACCATAGGTTTTACTCAAATTATAAATTTAAGCCTCAACGAAACAAGGGAATCCTGCATATGCCATTATGCCATACCCTGGTTTCTATCTACCCTACTCACACACAAAACTGGCATTTCGCGCACAAACAAGGAGCTTCATCGGTATGCCCTTTAGTGGATTTTTAGCCCCACCCTCGCAATAACTAGTACGACTAGAATAATGCACCATCGTTTTTTATTATACCAAATTTATCCATTTTTTCAAGTTCGATTACAAGTCTTTCTTCCTGTTTTTTTACCAATTTGAGTTGATTACAATTTACCTTTTATATGTTTTTTTACTTTTTTACTCTTTTTTACTCTTTTTTGCTCTCTTTTTCTTTATTTTAGAATTTCTATATTAATATCCAATTTTTTCTCTTATTTCTTGTTTTACTTCTTCCAAGTTTCTATCAGATTTTATATTTATTACTTTTATATTTGGGTATTTATTTTTTATTTCTTCTGCCATTTCTAAATATACTCGTTGTTGATTTATACTATTTTCTACTCCAAATTTTGAAGTTGCAAATGTTGCCTTTCCATCTCTTGATAATCTTTCTTTATATAATTCTTCATTTTCCAAATATAATGTCACATAATATATATCAAAATCCAATTTATTAAATTTTTCTAATAATTCATTATATACATCTGTAAATGAATATTCTTTTTTCCCTAATCTACAATAATTTTCTTCTGTAAAAAATGTCCTGTCAAATACTAAATTAATACTTAAATTTTCTAATTTTTTTATATACTCTAATAATGTTTCATACATTTCTTTTGCTTTTGATAATCCCGTTTTCGTACTATCAGCTGTCCCTGATAATCTATATAAATTTGTATAGCTTAGTGAATATCTTAAATAGTCTGTTATTGTTGTTTTTCCTGCGCCTTGTGCTCCTTCTACTACTATTAATTTTGAATTTGCCATTTCAATTCCTCCTTACATGAGTAATTATATATTTATTATTTTTATTTGTAAAGTGCCAAATGGACCGGGTACATTTTTTACTAGATATCAAGAAGTAAAAAAATGTACCCGGTCCAAAATTACTCAATTTTAAATTATCCTTGTTGTAATTCAGTTTTTACTGTTTCAACTTCAGTTGTAGTAGCTTTTTGAGCTGGTTTATAATATCCTTTAGAATTGGCTACTTTAAATAATTCATATTGAAAACTCTCATCATTATTTCTTATTTGTTGAAATGTTTGTCTTAATTGCATATTTTCTGATTCTGATATTGCTGTTTGATACGCTGTTAAATCTGATTTAACATTACCTAAAATATCATTAACCATTGTTTTCTCATCCATTTTTAATCTTCCTTTCTTTTATAGATTACAACCTATTAATTGTTTAAAAAACTCATTAATTTTTGTTTTGTATTTAGAGCATCTTGTGCTGATTTTGTAAACATTTGCTTTATTTGCGCATCTTGAACTTGATTTGAATATGTGCTTAATTTTTGATAAGCTGTTTCATGTGCTCCAATTAAATGTCTTAAGTGTTGTAATTCTACTTGTGTTAAGTCTGCCATAAAAATCACCCTTTCTAACAATTTTATAATGATATTATGTACAGAATAACCTCTTTTATACAATTGAAAGATTAAATATTTTCTAAATCATTTTCTTAACTTTATCTCTATAATAATATAAAAATTCCATTGTAGTTGGTATACCAGTTTCATAATTTATTCTGGCTGTATAATATTTTGTTAAATCTTCGATAGCTGATGTTCTCCATGCATGATAAATTGCATTTTGTATTCCATTTGTAACTGTAGTTGCAGATTTCTTATGAATTGTTGTTAAATATTTAATAACATTCATATCACTATCTTCATTTTGAATTAAATATAAAATTGCATCATGGATATATTTTCTGCCTTTAAGATTTGATGTTATACCTAATAATTCTAATTCATGATTAATACAATCTGAAATCTTATCTTCACTTTCTTTTATTATATCTTCCACTGAACCTGTAGCTACTTCAATTGGAATTTTTCTTAAATTTATAAAATGATTTAATACTAAATTACTTGAATATTTAGGATGATCTTTATAAAGTATTAAATCTACTCCATTTCTATGTAATATCTCATATGTCCTTTTTGAATTTACATGTGTTGTTACTATAACTATTGGTTCATACTTTAGTTTTAACTTTTTCAAATTTGATAAGAATTCTAATGAATCTGTATTCCCTGTTGTGCTATTATTTAGCTCTAAATCTAATACTATTCCTTCTGGACTTTTACTTTGTACATATTTTAGACCAGTTATATCAGAATCTGTTACTGCAACTATTTCAATATCATTTCTACTTTTTGCGCAATCAATAAAATTATTGCAATCATTAATGTCATCTTCTATGATTAAGATTTTCATTGGCTTTTCATCCATTTTAACCACAACCCTTTCTTATCTAATATTGACATTAATAATACCATAAATTCCTAAAAAATACTATATTTAGTAACATTAATTTTCCATACGCAATTTGCTAAAGTTACGACTTTTCTTATAAATAACAAAATTATAGAATTTCTAAATTTGCAAATTGGGCCATTAATCGTTTATGTCCAACTTTATCAAAATTAATATCAACTTTTAAATCTTCTCCCTCAGGTTCAACATAATTAATTGTACCTTCTCCAAATTTCTTATGATATACTCTTACTCCTGATTGATATGCTGAAAGGTCAATATTATTATTTGATTTTTTACCAATATTATTTAAGAAACTTTCTGCAGTTCTAAACGCAAACCCTGTTGCTCCGCTATTTTTCTGCACTCCAGCTGCAGCTGTTGCATACTGTGGTTCTGTAGTTTTATATGTTTTAATATTTCCATTATTTTTACTTCCATAACTCCATGTATATCCACTGTCTCCAAATATACTTTCTTTCTTAGGCATGCTTATAACTGCATCTTCATATCCATCTAACAATTCTTTTGGAATTTCTTGTAAAAATCTTGATGGTGGATTATGTGTTGTTGAGCCAAAAGTTGTACGTTGTTTACTATTTGTTAGAAATAGATTTTCTTTTGCTCTTGTAACACCTACATAGCATAAACGTCTTTCTTCTTCTAATTCCTTTAGTTCCCCAATTGATTTGTAACCTGGAAATATTCCTTCTTCCATTCCAACTAAAAATACAACTGGAAACTCAAGACCTTTAGCACTATGTAACGTCATTAACGTTACAGATTCTTCTGTTTCTTCCATATTGTCTAAATCGCTTGATAATGTTATTCCTTCTAAAAAGTCACTTAATCCATTGTCTGCTGATTCTTCTTCAAATTCAACTGCAACATTTAAAAATTCCTCTAAGTTAGCAATTCTATTTTCCGCTTCAATTGTATTTTCATTTTCAAGTGCTCTCGTATATCCTGTATCTTTTAATATTTTTTTAACTAGCTCTGAAATAGTAAGTTCATCTTTTTTTGCAATAATTGATTCCATACAATCTATGAATTCCCTAGAGTTTAGATATACTCTGTTTAGCCCATAAACATCTGCATTTTTTATAACTTGATACATAGATATGTTATTTTCTCCAGCTATTTGCGCAATTTTATCTAAACTTGTTTTTCCAATTCCTCTTTTAGGTTCATTTATTACCCTATTCAAACTTAAATTGTCAGCAGAATTTTGTACTAATCTCAAATATGAAATAATATCTTTTATTTCTTTTCTTTCATAGAATTTTAAACCTCCAACAATTTTATATGGAATAGCTTCTCTTCTTAATATTTCCTCTATTGCTCTTGATTGAGTATTCATTCTATATAATACTGCAAAATCTGAATATTTATATTTTTCCTCTCTTATTAGATGTTCTATTTGTTCAGCAATATATCTACCCTCATCATATTCATTATCAGCGGAAAATACCTTTGGTAAATTTCCAACATCATTTTCTGTCCAAAGTTTTTTATCATATTTAACTTCATTATTTTTTATAACAGCATTTGCAACTTTTAAAATATTACCAGTGCATCTATAATTTTGCTCCAATTTAATTATTTTAGTTCCAGGAAAATCTTTTTCAAAATTTAAAATATTTGAAATATCAGCACCTCTAAAACTATATATTCCTTGGTCATTATCACCAACAGCCGTAATATTACCATGTTTTGAAGCTAACATTGTTACTAATGTAAATTGTGATTTATTAGTATCTTGATACTCATCTACTAGAACATATTCAAACTTATTTGAATAATATTGTAAAACATCTGGATTTTCCATAAGAATTTTTATTGTATAATTAATAATATCATCAAAATCAATTGCATTATTCTCCTTTAATCTTTTTTGATATCTTTCATATACTTCTGCAATTCTTTCTTTTCTAAAATCTCCATGTGCTTTAACAGCATAAGTTTCTGGCTCTAGCATTTCATTTTTAGCATTACTTATTTCTGACATTACTGATCTATCAGTAAATATTTTATCATCTAATTGTAAATCTTTTAATATTTGTTTAATCATAGTCTTTTGGTCTGATGAATCAAATATTATAAATGATGAATCAAATCCTATTCTATCAATAAACTTTCTTAAAATTCGCACACATATTGAGTGAAAAGTTCCAATCCACATATCTTTTGCTGCATCACCAACTAATAATTCAATTCTTTCTTTCATTTCCTTTGCAGCTTTATTAGTAAAAGTAATTGCCAATATATTCCATGGTAAAATATTTTTTTCACCCATTAAATATGCAATTTTATGCGTAAGAACTTTTGTCTTTCCACTACCAGCCCCAGCAATAACCAAACATGGTCCTTCTGTATTTACAACTGCTTCATATTGTTTATCATTTAATCCTTTTAATATTTCTTCCATTATTTCCTCCTTACCATTTGGGACACCCCTTAATGGTAAAAATTTTTACCACTAGGGACACCCCTTGATATTTTATATTATATATTTCATTTCAAAAATCTGTTTGTATTTTACTATATATTTTTGTTTTTTACAATAGCATATATAATTTTTTCTATAAAAAAACTCCTTACTAATTGTAAAGAGTTTTTGGTTTAATTTATTATTCTTCTTCACCTTTTAATCTTTCAGCCCTATCAGCTGCAATTAAATTATCAATCATGTCATCCAAATCTCCATTTAAGAAATTTTCCATTTGGAATATGCTCATTCCAATTCTGTGATCTGTTATACGACCTTGTGGATAATTGTATGTACGTATTTTTTCACTTCTATCTCCACTACCAACTTGTGTTTTTCTTGCATTTGCAATTTCTGAATCTTGTTTTTCTTTTTCGATATTATATAATCTTGAACGAAGCATCTTCATTGCATATTCTCTGTTTTGTAATTGTGAACGTTCTGTTTGACATTCTACAACTATTCCAGATGGTTCATGTATAAGTCTTACTGCTGATGACGTTTTATTAATATGTTGTCCTCCTGCTCCTGAAGCTCTAAATACTTCCATTTTTATATCTGCTGGATTAATTTCAATTTCAACATCTTCAACAACAGGTAATACTGCAACTGTTGCTGTAGATGTATGTATTCTACCACTGCTTTCCGTATCTGGAACTCTTTGTACTCTATGTACTCCACTTTCAAATTTTAGTCTACTATATGCTCCCTTTCCTGTAACCATAAATGATATTTCTTTATATCCACCAAGTTCTGTTGCGTTTTCATTTAAGATATCAATTTTCCAATGTTTTCTTTCTGCATACATTGTGTACATTCTAAATAGTGTTCCCGCAAATAGTGCTGCTTCTTCTCCTCCTGCACCACCACGTATTTCGCAAATGATATTTTTATCATCATTTGGATCTTTTGGAATCAATAACAATTTAAGTTCTTCTTCAATATGTGGAAGATTTTCTTTTGCCTCATAATAATCAGCTTCTGCTAATTCTTTTAGCTCTTTATCTTCCATCATTTCTTTTGCTTCTTCCATTCTTTGTTTTTCTTTTTTATATTCTCTATATTTTTGTACTACTTCTTCTATTGAACTATGTTCTTTTATTAATTTTTGCCATTCAGTTTGGTTTGCAATTACTTCTGGGTCACTTATCAATTTTGTTAATTCTTCATATCTTGCTTCTACTGCTTCTAATTTATCAAACATAAATATTCTCCTTTTTCTTTAAATTCGTTTTATATTGTACCATATATTGCCACATTTTTCAAGTAGTATATTTATATCTCAATAAAATTATAATCAATATTTTCTTGATTCAAAATATTTTTTTCTCTTTCTGTACAAGTTAAAATAATTATTTGTCTATCATTAAATTCTTTGACTAAATATAATAGTATATTTTCTAATCTTTCACTATCATAATATGCAAAAGCTTCATCTAAAATAATAGGTACTTTTTCATTAGAAATTTCATCTAGCATAGCTAATCTCAAAGACAAATATAATTGATCTATTGTTCCTATGCTTAACCTCTCTGCTGGTATATAATTACCATTCTCTAATTCTACTATTAAACCTTGTTCATCATTAAAATTAAGCTTACAATATTTTCCTTTTGTTATTGTTTTAATGTTTTCTGATAGTTTCTTTGTAAATACTGGACTGACACTATTTTTCATATCATCATATGCTCTTGCTAATAACCTTTTTACAAGTTCAATACTTTCATTTGTTTTTTGCAAATTATTATATTGTTCATTTAATGAATATAATTCTTCTTCCATACTAGATAAATTTTCCAACTCAGGTTCTATATTTTCTTTTTTCAATTCTAACTTATTAATTTCTACTTTTAAATTTGATATTTCATTTTCCAATAAATTAATTTCATAATTAATATTATCTTTTTTTAATAAATAATTAATTTCATTTTTTTCAATATTTTTTTCATATTTATTTATTAATTTATTTTCTTCTAAATTATTTTTAAAATTATTTTCTAATTTAATTTTATTTATTTCATTTAATAATTGTTCTATATTATTTTTATAAATATTTATTTCATTTTCCAAATTATTTCTTTCATTATTTATTTTTTCAAAATTATTTTTATTATTTTTTTCTAATATTTTTATTTTTTTATTTAATTTATTTTTAGAAAATATATAAAAAATCAAAAACATTGGTACTGTAAGCAGAAAAATATATTTAATTATTTTATTTTCTATTAATTTTGGAATAAATAAAATCCATAATATATTTATAATAATTAAAAAAATAAAAATAAAATTTAATTTTTTATTTAATTTATTTTTTTCATATTTACCGTCAATATTTTTTTCGTATTTTTTTTCTTCTATTATTTTATTATTTATTTTTTCTAAATTATTTTTTATTATATTTATTTTATTTTTATTTTCCTCAACTATTTTTTCCTTTATTTTTATTTTTTCATTTTCCAAATTATTTTTTTCATTATTTATTTTTATTTCTTTTAATAATTCATTTTTTATTTCTTTATTTTTTAAATCATTTTTTAAATCAATTTTTTCTTCTTCAATTTCATATTGAATATTTTCATATTTTTTTAACTCATTTATTTTTTCTTCAATATTATAAATATTTTTTTGAATTATATTTATAGGTTTTTCTCTGCTTCTTTCTGTCCCAATTTTATCAAGTTGCATTTTATTAATTTTTTCAACAGCCTTTTTATATGAAATATTATCTTCGCCTGTTTCTAACAAATTAGATATTTTTTGAATTAATATATTTTGTGTATTTCTTCCAATTTTAACTTCTTGCTGCATTGCAACAGATGTAGCTAAAAACATTTCTTCATTAATTTGTGTTTGCTCATAAAAAAATTCACTACCTTTATTTTTATCTATATTGAATTCCTTTACAACATCTTCTCCATTTTCATTAAATATGTTTGGATTTTTTTTATTAAATTCTCTATATATTTCATATTTATTTTTATTATCTAATTCATATGTTAATTTTCCAGAATACTCTTCTGAGTCCCATGGTTTATATTTTTCAAAATCTGATATATCTTTTCCTTTTTTATTTCTTGATGCACCATAAAAAATATTTAAAATAAATTTTAACAGTGTAGATTTTCCGCTCTCATTTTTTCCATAAATTATATTCAAATTATCCTCTAAATTTATTTCTTTATTTTTTAATTTTCCATATGAATTTATTTTTACTTTATTTATTTTCAAATAGATCCCTCCTAATCTCAAAATAATAAATGCCTATTCTAATATTTCCATACCAATTTCTAATGCTTGTTCAATTGTTTCTTCATCATAATTTTTATTTTTTATTTCTTCTAATATTTCTTTCGCAAATAATCCTCTTAATGTATTTTCTTTTGATATTTCTTCTATATTATAATTTGGTTTTGTTTTATTTTTTATTTTTATTATTTTTTCATCCAAATTATATTTATATAAATCATATATATTTATTTCAAAGTTTCTTTTTCCAATTAATATTATTTTATATAATTTATTTTCTTCTATTTTTATTTCATTTATTTTCTCAATTAATTCTTCTTCTGAATTCATTTCTGTACAGTCTAATTCTTGTTCTACAAATTCCGTTTCATCTAATTCAATAAATTCTAATTTATTTTCTGTTTTTGTAATTTCACCTACAATCATCCCATGTTCACCTAATTCATCAAATCCAAGAGATATTGTTGAACCTGGATAAATAATCTTTCCATTCTCTTCAAAATTATTTTTATGTATATGACCTAATGCAATATAATTAAATCCTTTTTGTTTTAACATTGCTGTTGACATGGGATTATATTGCATATCTATTGATGTAGATCCATTTAAAGTTCCATGTATTATTAATATATTTATCTTTTCTGGATTTTCTATTTGTAGATTTTCTATATCTGAATTTGAACAATAAAAATCACTAAAACCATATCCATATATATCTGCATCTTCTAATTCTATTTTTTTTATTTCATTATTAAATATATGTACATTTTCATTCCAATTAAATGTTGAATAATATGATTTCTTTAAAATCGGATCATGATTTCCTGGAGATATAAATATTTGTGTGTTTCCTATTTCTTTAAATAAATTGTTTATATATTCGATTGTTGATTTTCTTACATGTTGATGTTCATATAAATCTCCTGATATAAATAAATATTCTATCTTATTTTCTTTTATATATTCAATTACTTTTTTAAATACTTTTCTTTGTTCTATTCTTCTTTGTTCTCCTAGATTTCCTTTATCTGATAATGCTACAAATGGAGAATCAAAGTGTATATCTGCTATATGTACAAATTTCATCTTTTCGCCGTATGGCTCCCTCCTTTTCTTTATTTCACATTCTATAATATTTATGTATTTTTTTCAAGAGCTTTTACGAATATTTTTTCGCTTTTTGTTGAATACTTTATTCTTTTTTTATGAAATATTTATTGGGACAAAAAAAGAACTAGATAACTGGTTTAAAAGCAATCTATCTAGTTCAATAAACGGTTTTATAAACATATAAATATATGATTTATGCTGTTATTTTAGCAAAAAGATTTGTATAAGTCAATAAATTTCGACAATTTTCTTAAAATTTGTTTTTCTTGAAAATTCCTTTAATTATATTAAACAATTTGCTTAAAAAATTTGGTTCTTTGTATAGTGTTAAATCTTTTGAATCTTGATCATTTTCTAATCTTTTTGTTCTCTTTTTCTTTTCAAAAATATTCTCTATATCATATTGTTCTTGCATTCTTTGTTCAATCTTCTTTAATTCCTCAGCATCTTTCATTTGCAATTGTTCTCTTTCTTCAGGACTTGCTAAAAAATCTCTATAAATTAAACCTAATATAGCAATTGTTTCTTTTTTTAATTTTTGGTCTTCTAAAGGCTCTTTAATAACAACCTTATAATTCGTAGCTTTATTCTCAGAAATTGTTTGTCTAAACTGAGCTGGTATTTTACTTACCAAATCAATTGGCATCAATTTTATTACTTCTTCAACCTCTGTAAAAGCCTCTTCATATGCTCTTTCCACATTTTCCTCCTATGTTATCTATCCTATTACTAATTCATCCGTATTTATTTTTGCTTTATTAAATAACATTGTTAAATTATTCTTTGCTTCCTCTATTTGTTCATTTGCATGTTGTCTTTCTGATACATCTCTTGATTTATAACAACTTTTCATATATTGCATAGTTTCTTCATTTTTTTTCTGTATTGCTTCTCTATCTCTAATCAATTCCCCAAATTTTTCTCTTTTATAATTGATTATTAATCTTCTAACTTCTATCGAGTCTATTTCTCTCATATATTGTTTTAATATAGTCTGGCATCTTTTAGCTTGACTTATTTTTCCTTGTGATAATGCCTTTTGTTGCGCATCAATTGCCCCATAACAAGCTAATAATCCATTATCTAAAAATTTAGGATCTTTAGGTTCATTTTTCATATCCTTTTTATCATATTTTGCTGAAACTTCTTCCATCAATGCTGTTTTTAATCGGTTCAAATTATTATCTTCTGATATTTTTTCTAAGTTTAGTTCTAATTCATCATATACTTTTTTATCTGCTTCTGAAATTTTTGCAAAATTAGGATAATATTTTATTTTTATTGATTTTATTGCATTTACTATTTTCTTTACATTTTCACATGCAGTTAAATATCTTGCATTTTCATCTACATTTTCGTGTTCCATGTATAGTTCTCCTTTGTTTATCATATACATTTTAATTATAGCAAAACTACTATTTTTTGTAAACAATTTCTGGAAAACTTTTTTTGCAAAAATTTGCCAATTGGTAACAAGGGTGTCCCTACTGGTAAAAATTTTTACCATTTATGGGTGTCCCCAATGGTACATAATGAACTCATATTTTTCCTCATTTTTTTTGTATTTTTTCCAATAAAATTCAAAATATACAAACCTTTTAATGTATTATTTATAATACTTTTATAGAATATTTTATTTTATATATGGAAAAATAAAACATAAAGTGATATACTACAATAAAATATTAAGAGCTGAAAAATTAGCTTATACTGAAGAAAGGAAGATAAAAATGGAAGAAAAATTATTTAACAAAAAAGAAATTGGATGGGCAAAAATTGACACACGTGAAAAAGAAGCAATCTATTCATATTGTAATGGATACATCAATTTCATGAACAAATCAAAAACAGAAAGAGAAGCTGTTGTTACAGCAAAATCAATTGCTGAATCAAATGGTTTTAGAGATATTTCAACTTATGAAACTTTAAATTCAGGTGATAAAGTATATTTTATTAATAGAGAAAAAAGCATGTACTTAGCTGTTATTGGTACAGAACCACTAGAAAAAGGTATTCAAATAGTTGGAGCTCATATAGATTCTCCAAGATTAGATTTAAAGCCAAATCCTTTATATGAAGATTCAGGTTTTGCATATTTTAAAACACATTATTATGGAGGAATTAAAAAATATCAATGGACTACAATTCCACTAAGTTTACATGGTGTAATTGTTAAAGCAAATGGTGAGAAAGTTACTATAAATATTGGTGAAGATGAAAATGATCCAATATTTACAATTACTGATTTACTACCTCATTTAGCTCAAGACCAAATGGATAAAAAATTAAGAAATGGTATTGATGGAGAAAATTTAGCAGTTTTACTTGGAAGCATTCCTTATGATGATGAAAATTGTAGCGAAAAAATCAAATTAAATATTTTAAATATTCTAAATCAAAAATATAATATTACAGAAGCTGATTTCTTAAGTTCTGAAATAGAAGTTGTTCCAGCATTTAAAGCTCGTTCTTTAGGATTTGACGGAAGTCTGGTTGCTGCATATGGTCAAGATGATAAAATATGTGCTTATACATCTCTATCAGCTATGATGAGCTTGGAAAATGTTAAAACAACTGCTGTTTGTATTCTTTCTGATAAAGAAGAAATTGGAAGTATGGGTAATACAGGTATGGAATCTCATATGTTTGATTACTTTGTTTCTGAATTATTAAATAAAACTGGTGAAAATAGACCAAATCTATTAGATAAGGTATTCTGTTTCTCTAGAATGCTTTCTGCAGATGTTGATGCAGGTTATGATCCTCTTTATTCAAGTGTTTCTGATAAAACTAATGCTGCATTTTTAGGACGTGGTATTGGTCTTAATAAATATACTGGTGCTCGTGGAAAATCTGGGGCTTCTGATGCTAATGCAGAATTTGTTGCATGGGTTAGAAAAGTATTAGAAAAAAATGATATTAGATATCAAATTTCTGAACTTGGTAAAGTTGATGTTGGTGGCGGAGGCACTATTGCTTATATCTTAGCAAATAAAGGTGTTGATGTTATCGACTGTGGTGTTCCAGTACTTTCAATGCATGCACCTTATGAAGTTACAAGTAAATTTGATGTTTATTCTGCTTATAGAACTTATAAAGCATTCTGGGAAGAATAATCTCAAAAATAGATATAAAAAAGAGTCTAACTCAATTAGGCTCTTTTTATATTCCACATTTTTCTCTTATTTCTTCTATTTTTTCATTTATTTTATTAATGTCAACTCCAGCAAATTCTTTTGTATCAGAAATTCCATATTTTTGTTTTATTTGTATAATCCTTTTCACACTTCTATTAATTCTACTTTCCTTTATTTTTCCTACTGTTGTTAAATTAATAATTTTATCTAAAACACTTTTTTCTTCATCTTTATTAAATCTAAAAACTATTATATCATTTCCAGCTTCAAAAGCTTTTCTTACAGCTAGACTTGGTCCATACATAAATTTTATAGCTCTCATTTTTAGATCATCGGTTATTATTAAACCTTTATATCTATATTTTACCCTTAAATATTTTGTTATAAACCTTCTTGATAATGATGCTGGAAAAATACCTGTAACATTTGTTATTAACAGATGTCCAACTAGCACTGCGTCTGCTCCATTTTTAATTGCTTGTTCAAATGGATACATATCTTCTTTTTCCAGTTTCTTCATTGGCTTATTTATTATA
The DNA here is from genome assembly GCA_934155265.1 of uncultured Clostridia bacterium. Taxonomy (GTDB): domain Bacteria; phylum Bacillota; class Clostridia; order TANB77; family CAG-508; genus CAG-269. Next base: position 28,078 of record CAKPGU010000005.1, on the reverse strand, counting down.
GGTAAAAAATGATGAGAATCTTGCTTTGTTGCACCATGTCCAGGAAAATGTTTTATTACAGACACTACATTATTTTCTTGTAATGCTTTCATTGTAGTTATTCCACATGCAGTTACAATATCTTTATCTGTTCCATAACTTCTATCTCCTATTGCTGTTTTGTCATTAAATCGTTTAATATCAAGTACTGGTGCAAAGTTTAAATTAAAACCTGATTTATATAAAAGTTCTCCTATTACATTGGCAGACTCTGATACCAATTCTTTTCCACCAACTGTTGCAATTAAATTCGCAGATGGTAAGTTTTTTATTTCTTTAGGCATTCTATTTACTCTTCCACCTTCTTGATCTATTGCAATAAATAGAGGAATTTTATTATCTTTGTTTAATTCTTTTAATTCTTTAATTAATTTCAGCATATCTTGATATGTAGAAAAATTTTTTCTATATAATATTACTCCTCCAATTTTATAATTTTGTATCATATTTTTTATTCTATCTGTTATATAATTCGTATCAAGGCCAATCATTACCATTTGACCAATTTTTTCTTTTATTGATAATTCTTCTATTTTCATATTTGCTCCATTACTTTTTTCTTTATTTTAGCATACCTAATACTAAAATACAATAAAAAAAGTAACCAAAATTTTTGATTACTTTTTTAATCTATTCTTTGTAAAATTTATTCAAAATCTTCTATTATTTGATTAAGCTCTTCTTTACCATAAATCTCTAACCCATCTTGCATATTAATCAAATCAGTTTCAGTTAAGTATTCACTTGAAATATTAGTTTTTTCATACAAACTCTCACTTCCGTCTTTATTTGTAATGTAAACAGAAACTTTTCCATCTTCGATTTTTAGTTTAAAATGCTCTCCACACAAATCATCGAATTCCTTATACAATGTTACTTTTCCCTTTTCAAATCCAATCACTTTCCAATCAGGATAATGAGCTTGTACTTCTTCTTTTGTCATATTTACAAGTTCTTGTGGCAACTCCACATATTCATTTATTGTATGGTCACACTGTGCATAATATTTTTTCAAAATTAATATAGCATTTGCTGCAACTTTTTCTTCTGTTGAAGTTACTGCTGTTGTATTTTGTTCTTCTACATATTCTTCTGTGCATTCATCTTCTACTAACTCTGAAGTATAAGTATTTGACTCAGGCATTTTCTCTTCATCTTTATTTTGATTAAATATCATATATGTTATAACTGCTATAATAATTACTGATATTATACTTGCTATGATTATTTTGGTTATATTTTTCATGTAAACATCAGCCTCCTAAAGCTTTAATTTGTATTAATTATTTACCGAAATTGTATTTTTTATACATTCAATTTTATTCAATATTACTATTTTATTATTATCTACCTCTATACTTATTTCTCCATCTTTATCTGTTCTATATATCCTACAATTTATAGCTTTTAAGCTTTCTATAGTTATATCACTTGGATGTCCAAACTTATTATTACTTCCAACACCAATTAAAGCTATTTGTGGTTGTACAACACTTATAAACTCCTTTGAGCTTGATGTTTTAGAACCATGATGAGCAACTTTTAATATTGTTGATTTTAGTAATTTAGAACCTTTATATTTTTTCAAAATTGTTTTTTCAGCAATTTCTTCTATATCACCTGTAAAAAGCATTGAAAATTCTTTATATACAAGTTTACAAATTAATGAATTATTGTTTAGTACATTTTCATTAATTTTGTTTTCCATATCAGGCCATAATATGTCAAAATACAAATTTTTCTCTATATTTAATCTTTCACCAGCACTTACAACATGCACATTTATGCTTTTTTCTTTTATTATTTTAATAAATTTATTATAATTATCTGAATTCTTTATTTGTTTTCCTATTATTACATTTTCGACTTTCATATTTTGTAAAATATAAAGTACTCCATCACAGTGATCTTGATCATAATGGCTAATTATTGCATAATCTATCTTTTTTATTTTTCTATCAAGTAGATTAGGTTCTATAGTATTTTTCCCAACATCATATGTCTTACTTCCACCCCCATCAATTAAAATTGCTTTATTATTTGGTGTTACTATTAATGTACTATCACCTTGTCCGACATCTATAAAATAAACCTTCAAATCATGAGGAATCTTTTTTAACCCTCCTACGAATAGTATCATAATTAAGAAAACTATCATGATTTTCGAAAAATATGGTCTAAGTTTATATCTTACTAAATATATTGTATTTTTAACTCTTTTTTGTGTTGGATTACAATTTTTTGAATGAAAAATTTGATATAAAAATCTAAATAAATAAACAACTATATAATACCCTATCACTTGATATAAATCAGGTGTCACAATTTTGAAATTTCCAAAACTAATCTTTGAAATTAAAAGTATTCCATAAACCGGTATTTCAATTATCTTAGCAATTGCCATACCTGCATTTATTGAAATAATTGATATTAAAATTTGAACAAATCCTCCCATTACAATTATGCCAATAATATAACTTAACATTAGATTTGTTAATATAAAACCTATTCCTATTGAATTAAAATTCAATGCCATTATTGGTGTAATTACAACTTGAGCTGAAATTGATACTGAAATCACTTCGATTATACTTTTGCATTTTCTTTGAATTCTAAGAAATACATATTTCCATTTTCTATTTCTTATTTTTATACTTTTTAAAATTTTTTCTACAATTGTCTGAAAATATATTATGCCTAAAGTTCCACCATAAGTTAATAGAAAACTCAAACTCGTTAGATTATATGGATTATTTATTAATATTATTAATGCTGAAATTGAAATATTATTTAATGTATCACTTTTTCTATATACTATAAATGCCATGCAAGATAAAATTCCCATAATGCTTGCTCTCACAACAGATATACTAAATCCTGTAATAAACATATATATTAATAAAACAACACTTGCAATTATTTTGCTTTGCTTTTTACCAAATATTTTTTTAGTTGAATTTGTAACTAATATTATGATATATGAAATATGCATTCCTGATACTGCAAGTACATGTGAAATATTACTATTTGAAAAATTTTGCTTTGTTTCAGCATCTATTTCATCAGTATATCCAAGCATAACTCCTATAACGACTTTAGCAATTTTTTCACTATATGTACTCTTTATAGTCTCTTTAATTTTTATGAATGCTCTGTTTGAAATTTGCATTAATATACCTGCTTTGTTTTTTTCCAATACTTTAATATTTTTTACCTTTATAGTTCCATATATTTTTAATGTTTTTAAATATTCTTTATAATCAAATCCTTTATAATTTCTTGCTTTAGATGGTTCAATAAATTCTCCATTTATATCTATTTTATCTCCATATTCTAATTCTTCTTTTGAATTAATATACAAATATGTATTTTTGAATTTTCCCTCTATTACCTTTATTTTGTATCTATTATAATATTCTTTTTCTATTTTATTACTAACTACAATTCCTGTAACTTCTAAACTCTCTATACCTTTATATAAATTGTCATATTTATTATCTTTATATTTGATTATTATATTTGAAATAAGTGATGAAATAATTATTGTTAAAATAATATTTAGTTTAAAAATTAATTTGATATATCTAAAATATCTTTTGATTGAAAAAATTTTAAATTTCTTTTTATGATATGGTAATTTGATTATAATATAAATCATTAATAATATAAAATAAAAAGGAACTATACTTCTTTGTAAGTATAGCCCCCATATTATACCTATAATATAACCAATTACTATTATAAAAATTGGTCTATTCAATTATTTTACTCTCCTTGCCCCTACATATCTTTTTTGATAATAGCTTGACGATAGTGATGTTATTACAACTCCTTCTTTTGGATTAGCTGCATGAATGAAACTATTTCCTCCAATATATATTCCAACATGACCTATTGAAGTATTTGAAGAATTGTTAAATACCACTATGTCTCCTGGTTGTAAATTACTTTTTTCAACTGCAACACCATCATTTATTTGACCTTTAGATGATCTACTTAAACTTATACCAAAATGTTTGTATACATATGATGTAAATCCTGAACAATCAAACCCACCTTCAGGTGATGAGCCACCAGCAACATATTTACATCCTAAATATTGTTTTGAATATTCTACAACTGATGTTCCTGAACTTCCAGATGAAGATGTACTTGTAGATTGATTTTCATTTTTTGTTGTTTCCTCTTGCTCTTCCATTGGTGTAACACTTTCAGGTTTTATTGTACTTCCACTTCTTGATGTTGTTTCAACTGTTTTTTGGTCTGATATGTATTTAACTGATACATATCCTGTTTTTCCATTTAATTTTATTTGGTACCAACCATCTACTTCACCTGTTATTTCTACTTTATCATTTCTTGATAAACAGTCTAACTCTTTACTTGATGTTGATGCTTCTTCTCTTACTACTAATCCCTCTGCATCTACATATCCTGTTTTACTAATACTCTTTACTGATGCCTTTGGTTCTTCTGTAGCTGGTGTCTCTGTAGTAGTTGATACTGGTTCTTGTACTTCTTGTTGTTTGTCTTCTTCAGGTTGTTCTGCCACTTGTTGTTCTGTTTCATTTGATATTGATTTTTTCAAATGATTTATTCTTACCCATCCTGTTTCTGTATCATTTTCTATTCTGCACCAATCATTTATTGTTTCTATTACATTTACATTTCCACTTATTTTAGCTATATTTCTTGAACTTACAAGTGGTATTGCCTTTATTTCTGTTTCTTGTTCTAATGTATATTGATTATTTTCTTTTATTTCTGTTGAAGTTTCTATTGTTTGTGTTGTTGGTTCTATTTCTTTCCCTTGTGCAGCATCAACTGCTGTTGTCTCAATATTTGTTTCAGTTGTTGTTTCCTCATTATTAGTTGGTTGAGCTTCTGCTGTGGTTGGTGTACTATCTTGATTAGCCGTAGTATCATTTCCATCTGTATCAACAAGTTTATCACTTACATATCCTGTTACGTTTTTTTCATTTACTTTTATTTTGTACCAACCATTTTCTTGTTCTAATATTTCAACCTTACAATCTTTGTCTAACTGTTCTATTATTGTTGAGTCTGTGTTTGGCTCTTTTCTCATATTTACTGTCTCTGAATTTATTTTTCCAGTTGTTGCTTCTACTTTTATGCTCAATATACTCATTATTGTTATCATTAGTATCATTATTGCAAATTCTTTAACTTTTTTCATTTTAAATTCCATTTCTCGAAGTCAAACTGACCTCTTTATATTTTATTCTTTACCTGTAAAAGTATATACTTAAATTAAAAAAAAGTCAATTATTTTTGACTTTTTTCCCGAAAAACGTTTCTATATATTTTTTTCAACTAATGGTAATATTTGTTTCTTTCTTGAAACAACACCTGGCATAACAGCTATATTATCTTTAATTTCATATGTTTTTGAAATTGCATCTGTTCTATCACCTAAAACTATAGCTTCCGAATTACTATTTACTATATCTGTTATAACAAATACAAATAAACTTAATCCTTTTGCTAATATTTCTTTATTAATTTCTTGTTCGATTTTTGCTTTTCTTTTTAGAACATCTGGAATACTTACAGTATTTACTTGTGCAATAACATATTTAATATCTTCTTTTTCTATTTTTTTAGCATCTAATCTAATTAATTCATCTTCTGTATATTTATCAAGATTTGTACCTGCTTTTAGCATTTCTAATCCATAATTTTCTACATCAACATTTGCTATTTTTGCAAGCTCAGCAAGAGCTTTTTTATCTTTTTCAGTTGTTGTTGGTGATTTTAATAAAAGTGTATCCGATATTATTGCACTTAACATTAATCCTGCAATTTTTGATTTTATTTCAATATTATTTGTTTTATATAATTCAAATAATATTGTAGCTGTACATCCTACTGGTTGTGCATAATAGAATAATGGTTCTGATGTTTCAAAATTATTTATTCTATGATGATCAACAACCGCTTCTATTTTTGCTTTTTCTATTCCTTCTACTGATTGAGAAAATTCGTTATGATCTACTAACATAACTCTTTGTCCTTCTTCTACACTTTCTATGTATTTTGGTGCTTCTATATCAAAATATTTTAATGCATATTTTGTTTCCTCATTCAGTTCACCTAATCTGCAAGCTGCTACTTCTTCACCTCTTATTTTTGTTTGTAAATCTGCCATTACTAAACTTGAACAGATTGTGTCTGTGTCAGGACTTTTATGTCCAAATACTATTATTTTTTCCATTTTTATCTTCTCCTTTTTATTTTTTGGTTCTTATTAAAATTTCTTCTAATTCTTCTTTATTAAAATTATATCTTTTGTTACAAAATTGACATTGAATTTCTGCTTTTCCATCTTCTTCTATTAATTCAGTTAGTTGTTCATTTCCAAGTGTCATTAATCCATCTGCAAATTTTTCTTTACTGCATTTACATTCATATTCAGGTTCTATTGATGTATCTATAATTTGCACATTTTCGTCTCCTGTTACTTTTTGAGCAATTTCTTTTAAACTTAAATTATTATCTAACATTTTTGAGATTGCTCCTGCTTTAAATATTGATTGTTCAACTTTTGATATCTCTTCTTCTGTTGCATCTGGCATTGGTGTTATTATATATCCTCCACTTGAACGAACTCCATCTTTATCTACTAAAACTCCAAGCGCAACTGCAGTTTGCTTCTGTTCTGATGTTTGAAAATAATTTGCAAAGTCTTCTGCAATTTCTCCTGATGTTAATGGACTTATTCCTATATATGGTTCTTTTAGACCAATATCTTTTATTACATTTATAAATCCTTGATTTCCTATTGCACCACCTACATCTAATTTTCCAAATTCATTTAATGGTAAATCTGCATGTGGATTTGTTATACATGCTTTTACATGTGAAGAGTTATCTGATACTGCTACTATTTTACCTATTGGTCCATTTCCTTTTATTTGGATTGTCAATTTATCTGTTTTGTTTTTCATTTCTGCACCAATTAATGCTGTTATCGTTAAAACCCTTCCCATTGCTGCTGTTGCAAGTGGACTTAAATCATGTAACTTTCTTGCTTCTTCTACTAAATTCGTTGTTGAACAACAAGCTACTGATATTTTTCCGTTATATGCTAAAAATTTTATTATCTGGTCTTTCATTTTTGCTCCTTCCTAAACTTCTTCTTTTTCCTTAACTAACTCTGATGTACAATTAGGACATCTTGTAGCATGATATTTTATTTCTGTTAAACAATATGGACATATCTTTGTTTCTGGTTCTTTTGCTTCTTCTTTCTTTTTTTCCTCAATATATTCTTTTACATTTCCATTCTTGTCCAATTTAATTGCCATTTCTTCACTTATATCTTTTATTTTACTTAATTTAGTCATATATTTTATTGCAATGAAAATTGAAAATGCTATTATCAAGAAATCAACTATTGTTGTAATAAAATTACCATATTTTATTGAAGCATCCCCAACATTTAATACCATATCTGAAAAATCAACTTTTCCTATAAGTATTGATATTGCTGGCATTATTATATCATTTACTAATGAATTTACAATTTTTTGGAATGCACCACCTATTACAACACCTATTGCCATATCCATAACATTTCCCTTTAATGCAAACTCTTTAAATTCTTTTAGTGTATTGTTTTTATTTTTCTTCTTATTTTTCATTTTCTACCCCTTTATTTATTATCAATTAATTTAGGTTTACTTTCTTTCTCTTTTATAAAATTTCTATATCCTATTGCAATTGCTGCAATTATCATTAATAGAAATGATAATGCTTTCCAAATTCCACTATCAAATAAAATTATAGCAAACATTCCAAGTGAGGCACTTAATCCATATAAAATCAATACTGCTTGTTTTTGTGTAAATCCTTTTGCTACTAATTTATGATGTAAATGTCCTTTATCCGGTTTAAATACTGCTTTTATTGATTTTCCTTTTACAATTCTTCTAATAATTGCAAATAATACATCAAATATTGGAAGTCCCAAAACTATTACTGGTAAAACAATTACAGCTGCTGTATATGTTTTTGCAACACCTAATATTGATACTACTGCCAACATAAATCCTAAAAAGTTTGAACCTGTATCCCCAATAAATGTCTTAGCTGGTGAAAAATTATATGGTAAAAATCCAACTAATGCTCCACTTAATGCTGTTACTAATACTGTCGCTATCATTGGTGAATTATTCATTAGAAATATTATTAATAATGACATACATGATATTAATGATATTCCTGATGATAAACCGTCTAATCCATCAATCAAATTTATCGCATTTGTGACCCCAACTATCCACACAATTGTAACAATTGTGGAAAACATATCATTTAAACCTACTCTATATAGAAAAGGAATATCCAAATGCTCTATTCTTATTCCAAATGATACTACAATTATTGCAGCAACAACCTGTCCAAATAATTGTTGCCACCATTTTAGTGTTTTTGTATCATCAAGTACTCCAGTGATTCCAATTGCTACTATTCCAAGTATTAATCCTAATAATTTTTTTCCATATTCTTGTTCAGAAAATAAATCTATACTTCCTTCTACACTCATTATTATTAGTAAATATATCATTGACACTAAAAAGCCTAATATTACTGCTGGGCCTCCAAACTTAGGCATTTTTTTAGTATGCATTCTTCTTTTGTCTTTTGGTACATCTACTGCACCAATTTTATTAGCTATTTTTATAGTATATGGCGTTGCCATAAAAGATACTATAAATGCTAATATAAATGCTATTGCTATATTTCCCCACATATCTACTTGGCCTCCATTACTTCATATTTTCGTTTTCTATCTCATCTATTAATTTTATTCTTTCTGCGTGTCTTCCTCCTTCAAATTCTGTTGCAATCCACATTCTAACAATTCTTATTGCTTTACTTGTCTCCATATAATCTGCACCTAGTGCTAACATATTTGCATCATTATGCATTCTTGAATATTTTGCTTCTTCTTCATCATTACATTTTGCACATCTTATTCCTTTAAACTTGTTTGCTACAATACTCATTCCAATTCCAGAACGACATATTACTATTCCTTTATCACATTCTTTATTTTGTATTTCTAATGATACTGTTTTTGCGATTTCTGGATAATCTACACTTTCTTTATTAAATGTTCCACAATCTATGTATTCAATCTCTTTTTCTTCTAAATATTTTTTTATTTCTTCTTTTAACTCATATCCCCCATGATCACTACCTATTGCTATCATTTTTATCACTTTCCTCTCTTATGTTTTGCAGTCCTATCCTGCCTATATTAATATAACATAATATCTCTACAAGTGCAATATTTTGGGAATAAAAAAGTTACTATATGTTTTTTATATACAACATCTTTTAAAACTTAACATAAAATATTTTTATAAAAATTTATTAATTAGCACTTGTCAAATCGAAACTTGTATGATATAATGTTACACGTTATAGTTTATTATTTACTAAGAGGAGGTGCATCACACATGCCAAATATTAAATCAGCTAAAAAAAGAGTTAAAATTATTGAGAAAAAAACATTAGAAAATAATATGATAAAAACTGGTTATAAATCAGCTGTTAAGAAATTTGAAGAAGCTATTGCTGCAGGTAATTTAGAAGAAGCTAAAGTTCTATTTTCTGAAGCTACTAAAAAAATTGATCAAGCTTGCACAAAAGGTGTAATTGTAAAAAACACGGCTTCTAGAAAAAAATCTAGCTTATCAAAAAAATTAAATGCTGCTATGGCATAAGTATAAAAAACGACATCGTCGTTTTTTTATTTTGCATATTAATTAAATATGAGGAAAGTAATATATTATTTTTATTCAAGAAAGAATGAATGAAGTATTTGGTTTGACATTGTAATGTTTGACGTAGTATAATAAATAAGTAAAAGTCAAGACTTTTATAGAAATAAATAAATAATATACACTAAAAGGAGAATACACTATGAAAAAAATAACAACAACAAAATTTCTTATAAAATATAAGGAAAAAGGTATATACTCTGTATTTAGTCGGGAACCTTATCGTCTAAAAGATAATATATTAAGGGATTGCTATATATATTATCGCAAAGGTAACAAAGTTTTTGACAATATTTTCGATGAAATAGAAATAAGAGATAAATATGTTATTTGCGGAAGTAGAGATAAGAACTTAATAATAATCTTGTTTGAAGATGAAGATACAATTATTAAGATTACAGATGCAAGATATATAGATGCTCAAAAGAATTATTTTATTGTAGAAACGAAAATTGGATTTATAAGAGTATTTGACAAAAAAGGATGTGATATTTTTTCTTTTGAAGGTTCATTCTGTTTTGGAAAAAAAGAAACTGTTTTGGTATGTAACGATAAATATATTGTTACTCAAGATAAAAAATATCAATATCATTTATATGACTGCCTCAACAAAAAATCATATGATATTGGAATGAAAGATTATAGTGATATATTAGGTTAAGTAAAAAAATAGTGAATTAGAAAAAAATTTATCTAATTCACTATTTTTACATATTAGTTAAACGAAAAAATAATATATTACCTTCCTCTTAAGTAAGCAAAAAATCGCTAATTAATAATAATTAACGACTTTTATTTTTTATTGATTATATTGATTTAAATTAATTCCATATGTTTTATAAACCCAATCATAATAATTCCATGTTTCTAATGTATCTGGTTTTCCATAATCTACTCCATATGTTTCAACTGTAACTTTAGAAATTATTACATCATTAACAGGTGTACTTTTCTCTTTAGACTTTGTTGAATCGCTACTTGAACTGCTTGAACTATCTCCTGAATCAGCTTCCTTAACTTCAACTTTTTCTATATTATGAACAATATCCATACCTTCAATTACTTTTCCAAATGCTGCATAATAAGTATCTAATGATGAATTATCTGCTGTCATTATAAAGAATTGTGAACCTGCTGAATTATAGCTTTCTGTTGTTAATGATTGTGAGTAACTTTGAGTATAATCAGCTCTTGCCATTGATATAACACCTTCTGTATGTTTTAGAGTATTCTTTTTATAATCATTTGCTAAGAATTCTCCTTTAATACAATAGTCTCTATCTTCCTGATCAGTTATTCCTAAATTACTTAGTTTTGGAGAACCTGTTCCATCTCCATTTGAATCTCCACCTTGTATCATAAATCCTTTTACAATTCTATGAAATTTTAGTCCATCATAAAATCCATTTTGTGCAAGTGCAATAAAGTTTGATACTGTTTGTGGCGCAATTTCTGGATATAATTCAAGTTTAATTGTCCCAAAATCTTGAACTTCCATTGTTACTATTGGATTTTTAACCTCCATTGTTGCTTTTTTATAGTATCCATAAGCTACTCCACCTATTAATACTATTATTAAAATTAATGCAATTATTGTAATAATGTTTGATGCTTTTTTCATTTTCTTCTTCCTTTCTTATTTATATTAATATATTGTCAAATGCAAATTGTTCTTGCATTTTCTTTAATGTTTGCTTTATTGTTTTAGCCCTTACTTCTCCAATTCCGTCTACATTATCTAAATCACTTATTTCTGCCACTAAAATATGTTGAAAAGATTTAAATGATTTTACTAAATTTTCAACTATAGAATTTGGCATTCTTGGTACTTTATTTAGTATTCTATACCCTTTTGGATACACAGCAAGGTCTTCAAAATTTTCAAAGCTTTCATATCCTAAAATCTTTGCTATTGCTTGTTCTTTTATTAAATCTTCGTGTCCTAATTTGGATAATTGTTCTAATATTTCTTCTGCAGATACTTCATTCACCTGGTAATCTTTTACTAAATAAAGTTCTTCTTTTCCAACTCCTCCAATTAGTTCTTCTAGTTGCATACTTACTAATCTGCCATCATCACCAAGCTCATATATTTTTTTCTTAATTTCATCAACTATCTTCATTACCATTTCTGCTCTTTGTATTACTGTTAATACATTGTCAAGTGTTACTATATCATTGAATTCATACTCATTTAAAATACTCAATTTACTATCATATACTTTTCTATACTTTTCAAGAGTCTGAATCGCTTGATTTGCCTTATTTAAAACTGCTTCTGTATCTTCTAATATATATCTATTATTTTCTTTAAATACTGTTATAATATTTCTTCTTTGTGATATGCTTATTACTAATTCTCCTGTTTGTTTAGCTGTTCTTTCAGCAGTTCTATGCCTTGTTCCTGTTTCAACTGTTGGAATTTGATATGATGGAATTAATTGTGCATTTGCAAATAATATCTTTTTCATATCTCCACTTAAAACAATAGCTCCATCCATTTTAGCTAATTCATATAATTTTGATGAAGTATAATCTTCATTTATAAAAAATCCTCCATCAACCACTTCATCTATAACTTCCTGTTTATCAGTTATTAGTAATAATGCACCCGTCTTTGCTTTTAATATATTATCTAGTCCTTCTCTTATTGGTGTTCCTGGAGCAATTTTTTTCAAAATTGGTGCAATTGGGTCTTCTTTAATTGAAGTCATTATTAGTATCATCCCTTTCTGTTGCTACAAACCTATTTAATGCCTAACCTTCTTAATGCTTCCCCTATATTCTTGACCCCTATTATATCTAATTTATACTCATCTTTCAAGCCTTTTTTATTATTTTCTGGAATTATACACGTTTTAAATCCCAATTTTTCTGCTTCTTTCAACCTTTTTTCTATTAAATTAATTCTTCTTACCTCTCCTGTTAAGCCAACTTCTCCCATTACAACTGTTGATTGTGGAATTGGTATATTTCTATATGCTGATGCAACTGTTGCAATAATTCCTAAGTCGACTGCCGGTTCTGAAAGCTTCATTCCTCCTGCTATATTTAAATAAACATCTTGATTCCCAAGAGATAACCCAGCTCTTTTTTCAATAACAGCCATTAATACTGATAATCTATTATAATCAAATCCATTTGCAGTTCTTTTAGGCAATCCAAAAACGGTTTGAGAAGTTAATGCTTGTATTTCTACAAGTATTGGTCTTGTTCCTTCAATACTTGCCACAATACATGAACCTGATGGATTATCTTCCCTTTCAGTTATTAATATATCAGATGGATTTGTAACTTCACACATACCTTCTTGTCTCATTTCAAACATTCCAATTTCATTTGTTGACCCAAATCTATTTTTAACCGCTCTTAAAATTCTATATGTATTATATCTTTCTCCTTCTAAATAAAGCACTGTATCTACCATATGTTCTAGCACTCTAGGACCTGCAATATTACCTTCCTTAGTCACATGACCAATAATTATTGTAGTTATCTGTTGAGCCTTACATATTCTCATAATTTGTGAAGTAATTTCTCTTACTTGGCTTACACTGCCTGCGGCGGCTGAAATCTCATCTGAATACATCGTTTGAATAGAATCAATAATTACAAGTTTGGGTCTCATCTCTAATATTGCATCTTTAACAACATCAATATCAGTCTCCCCAAGAAACATTAACTCATCATTTTTTACATCTAATCTATCCGCTCTTAACTTTATCTGTTCAGCTGATTCTTCTCCTGAAACATATAGTACCTTTCCATCTCCTTGCACTTTTTCGCACAATTGTAAAATTAATGTTGACTTTCCTATACCAGGTTCTCCTCCAAGAAGAATAAGTGAACCATTTACCAGTCCGCCACCCAAAACTCTATCTAATTCTAAATATCCAGTAGAAGTTCTATTAGCTTCTTGTCCAACATAACTATTTAAAGGTTTTGGTGTATTATTTATTTTTTTTTCAATTTTATTTGTTTCCGTATATTTATCTATTTTTTGTTCATAAAATGTATTCCAACTATTACATGCTGGACATTTTCCAAGCCACTTTGGTGACTCATTTCCACACTCACTACATACAAATACAGTTTTTGCTTTTGCCATTATTCTTCTCCTATTATGAAATTTGAAAATTTAGGACCGGGTACATTTTTTACACTTTTAAATAGTAAATTTTGTACCCGGTACATTTTTACCTTTTGAATCATAATAACATATTTTATTTAGAATTACAACTTTTGGCATTTATTTCCTTTGATTTTCGTCTAGTATCATGTTACTATATTTATAAGATAGTTTAATTTTTGATTATTTACTAGAACTTTTGTATTTATTTTAGTTTTAGATTGGAGGTTCTTATGAATAAAATGTTTTTAGAGTTTAAAAATTTAAGTGAAGATACATATAAAATTATGAAATATGGATTATTATTTTCAGGTCTTGTATGCCTATCTTCAGTTGGTGTTTTACTTGCTTACATATTTCTGGGAGTTATTTTTTTCTATCATTTAGGTTTAAGTTTATTACAATCTAGTTTTACATTTGCCGTTGAATTTATTGTTTGTGGCATTGTTGTTGATTTTATAAAAAAACGTGGTTTTTAATGGGATATTTCATCCCATTTTTATTTGACTTTTTTTCTTTTTATATTTAAAATATATTTTATAATTTATTAATTATTGCATATATTAAGGAAGGTGGTGATATTATGGATATATATGATGACGGTAATGCAATTCACTCTGTAGATACAAATCAAGTCCTTACTAATACATTTTTTAGAATGTTTCTAGGTTTACTCGCAAGTGCATTAACTGCCTTCTATGTTTATAAATCTGGTTTATACATCTCAGTTCTTTCTAACGGTAGTTATATGGCTTTAGCTTTTGTTGAAATCGCTGTTGTATTAATATTTTCTTTATTGTTTAAAAAACTTTCGCCAATAGCTGTTACAATTCTATTTTTTGCTTATGCATTTATAAATGGTTTTACTTTGTCTGTTATTTTTGTTGCTTATGAAATGACTTCTATTACTTATGCTTTTGCTGGTACAGCTGTATTGTTTGGAATCTTATCTTTAATCGGATATAAAACTGATAAAGATATTTCAAATTGGAGAACAATTTTAACTACGGCTCTTCTTGTTGGTATTATCTTAACTGTTATTAATATATTTGTTGGTAGTACTATGCTAGATATTGCTTTGGATTGGGCAATTTTACTTATTTTCTTCGGTTTAACCGTCTATGATGTGAATAAACTAAAACTTATGCAACAAGCCGGATTTTGCGAAGATGAAAAATTGTATATCTATGGTGCTATGGAATTGTATCTCGATTTTATTAATATTTTTCTTCGTATTTTATCTTTGTTTGGAAAACGTAGAGATTAATTTTCAAAATTTTTGATTTTTTTTCAAAAAAGCCTTGAATTTGTTTTATTTTTGTGCTATTATATATAAGCATTTGGCAAATAATTCATTTATCGAGGCGTAGCGCAGTTGGTAGCGCGCGTGGTTTGGGACCATGAGGTCGCAGGTTCGATCCCTGTCGCCTCGACCATAAAAAATGTAGTAATATCAAGGCTTTCAAGGTCTTGATATTTTATTTTGCCAATATATTGCCAACGGATAAAAAATGTTCTAAAAAGTTTTAAAATGACTAAGAAACCTTAGCCATTTTATTTTTTACTTCTGCAAGTACAACATCATCTACACCCGCTAAAATTTTATTTTCGAGTTCTTGTTCAACCTCTACATAATATTTATATGTAGTAGATATATCAGCGTGTCCCATTGCTAATTGAGCGACTTTTTGGTCTACTCGATTTAATACCAGATTAGTTGCAAAAATCCTGCGAAGTGCGTGTGTTCCAACGTTGGGAAGTTCTAAGTTTTTTAATATCCTTTGAAAAATTTTATAAACACTTTTACAAGTATGCATTAATCCTGTTTTTGTATGAAACACTAAAACATCAGCATTATGTTCTTGTTTGTTCAATAACATTAATTTTTCAAAAATTAATTCATCAAAATTTAGTGTTCTTTTACTATTCTTTGTTTTCAATGACTTTAATTTTGTTGTATATGTTCCTGTTGGTCTTAGTTCATCATCAAAATCTCTTACTCTTCCGCAACCTTGTTTTAGATGAAATTCGTTCTTATCAAAATCAATATCCTCCCACTTTAAACCACAAACCTCACTTGCTCTTAGCCCTCTAGTATATTGTATTAATAACATAAGTGAAACTGTTTTTGTATCTTCTTTTTCATCATTTGCTAAGAAATTTAGTAATTTTGATTTTTGTTCTTTATTAAGGATTACTCTTTCTTTACTTTCTACACCATTATTTTTTATCTTTGATAATGGCAATGGTCGTCTCATATCATTATCAATAGCCTCTTGAAATATCTGTGAAATTGTATTCTTAACATTTGCAATAGTTTTCTTTGATAATGGTTTCTTACTTTCTTTTAATTCCTGTTTTGTTAAACCTTTTTTTCTACTTGTTTCGGATAATTCTCCCTTTGCCATTTTAGATGTAATTCTATCTAAGTCATTTAGCTTAACATCACAAAGTTTCATTTTTCCTATAACTGGTACTATATAACATCTAATATGTTGCTCATAATATGCTAAACTTTCTTTATCTGCTTTAGTATTAAGCCATTTATTACACCACTCTTTGACTGTAATATTAGTATCAACAGTTATTTCTTTATTAAGTGCTAACTCAATTTGATGTTCAAGGTCTGCAACTGATAATTCTAATGTTATACCTTTCCCGCAAAAGTCTTTTGGTTCATTATTTATTGTCTTTCTTATTCTAGTGTGTATTTTGTTTCCAACTTGCCTTACACCATAATTTCCATAAATTCCTTTTACCTTTTTTGTTTTTTCAGTTACTACAACTTTTTGGCTATTATTTATTTTTACCATATCTAAAATCCTCCTATAAATATATTTCATAAATTTATTGAAAGTTGCTTGTAGATATGATATATTGTTGTCTACAAGCATACTTCAATATGTTTGTTCTTTAGTACAATGTTACTTGATTTAAGGCGACAGGTAACATTGTGCTTTTTATATTAGCATCACATAGACAATTTGTCTATTTTATGAACTAAATTATTTTGTCTAACTTTATTTTTCTGCTTTATATTTCTATTGTCAACCCAAATTCATCAAATATTTTATGTCTTAATTCGTCGTGTTCTTCATCATTTATTGTAAAATCTCTACTAACTTTTTTAAGTGTAAAATTCAATAAAAATGGAATTTCTATATTTGTGTCAAAAGTAATTGGGTTAATTCCTATACTACGTATTAGCTTAATATGTTTGTCAAACGTATCACTAGAATATTTATATTCCGCTTTTGCCATTGTATATCCTTTACTATTTATTTCTGCTACCAAACAACACAATTTGTCCGCTTCTGTTTCATTTAAGCGTCTATCACTTCTAATTGCTAATAAAGCATAATCTAAACGGTAAAACGGTTCTGTAAAAAAGATAGGATTAACATATCTTTTAAAACAGTTATCTGCGATATTTTCTTTGAAGTAGTTATTTAAAGTATTATCTATTTTTAAAGTATGTTTCTTATTATAATATAAACGTTTGCTTTTTAGTCTTAACTCTGTTCTAAACACATTTCGATATTCTTGAACCTCTAACTCAAAGTGTGATGATTTGTTTGTTTTTAAACGTTCTTTTCGTTCTTGTTCTTTATCATACACTATTATTTCAGTATAAGAACTTTGAGGTTTATATTTTATTCCAGTTCCTTTAATCAGGTTTCCTTTATACACACCATTATAACTATCTCTTGTTTTAGAGCATATACACATAATTGCCTGTTTTTCAGCTGTTGGATTATATTCACATTCAAAGTCGTGTTTATAATCAATTCTGTTTATTTTGTTTTCTATTTCTAACAATTCAACATCAATTCCAATACTATCAAGTAAAATTAAAGTATTTTCATATATTTCTTTTTTGTTTTTGCCTTTAATTGCATTATGTTGTAATTCTATAAAAACGTAATCATCTCTATATTTATAATGACAATAATATAGACTATAATTGCCATATTTTGCAGTAAAGACATAAGACGTCTTATAATTAGGGTAATAGAAATATAAAATATTCTTTCCTAGATAGTGTTTTTTTGATTTTGTTCTGGGTTTATATAGTTTTCTACGAGTCCATCGTCTATGAACACCATAAATAACTCCAGTCTTGAAATCGTTAAATAACATTTCTTGACAATTTGTTTTGACTTTGAACTGTAATGTCAAAGTATCTATAAAATTATCTACGATTTTATTTCACCTCCTGTCTTTTTGATAGATAAGTAGTTTTGGATATGTCGTCGTCGTTATAAAGTTGTGAAACAATATGGTGGAAGTGAGCGAAGCGAACATATAAAAAATTATGTAATCTATCTTATAATTATGTAAAAAGTTAAATGGAAAATTTAGAAAAAATTGATACAAAAAAAGCATAGCAAATAATCACTATGCCATAAAAAAACTATATCTAAAATGCCAAGTCTATCAAAAATTTTACTTGACAAATATTACATTTATATGATACAATGTAATTACGAAAAAGATAAAGAATTTTTTTTGCATTAGCAATTTTAATTCTAAATTTTAGAGTAGCTACCAACTACTCTTTTTTTTAACTTGCTTCATATTATATCACATAAATTTGCATTTGTCCAGTCAGGTGGAAACTCTTTATATATCAAGGCTTTCAGCTTACTTTTTTCAAAATTTCAATTTATTTTTATTATTTTATGTAATTGTGTATACTCCTAATATATATTTTTTACCAATTTTAGACATAATACAAAATCTACCATATCCAAAAAGTTATAAACCATAACAATACAATGAATAAATTATTGATATATACTCTAAACAACACACACTCTAAAATAAACATCAAGCGGTCGAAGTAGTGCTACTACATCTATATATGTAGCTTTAGTTAGTATATGATTTGGTAATATCCCCCCTAGTATATTATTAAAATTTTTTCTCAAAACTCCAGTTATAACCATTACCCAATTAATATATGGCAATTTCGATATTAATCATTATATCAATTTCACAAAATGATTAAAAAATATTGAAAAAAACTTGATAATCTTATGATTATATGATATAATGATTATAGGTTGAAAAGGAGGTGAAATATGAGAATAGGCTTTAAAACTACTATCGAAGAAACATTAATAAAAGAATTAAAAATGAAAGCTATCGAGAAAAATGTTAATGTTAATGATATACTTGAAGAACTTATTGAAAAATATTTAAAAGGTGAAATCAAGTTAAAAAATGATAGTAAATAAAAAGCGGATATAGTGTTTATCTTGGCGGACTCACACTATACCCGAACACGATAATAACTTCTTGTGAAAGCTATTATAATTTTTATTATAATAAATATAAACCGTTTTTGCAAGAGTTATTGATGAAATTTATGAAAAATATTTTATTTATTTAATAACTTGGAAAGGCGGTTTTTTGTTATGGAAAAAGAAGAATTAAAACCAATTTATGATAGAAGAAAATCATTTTACAAGAAAGCATTTATTGTAAGAAATGCAGACAATTCGATCGATTTATTAAGTTATGCAACAATAGTTGCAACTATAAAAGATGGAAAATTACATATAAATGGATTTTATAGTAATACTACTCTTCGTCATATAAAGGAATTTGTTGAACAAATGGGATTTCAATCTGGAAGTAAAGCAGAACTTGAAAAAATGTATTGCTAGAAGTAAAAGGGGATTTGTTCCCCTCCCTCTAAAAAATATAAAACAAAAAATGTTCAAACAGAGTATACCCTATTCAAATATTAAAAACTATATTAAAAGTGTTCAAACAAAGTCAAAAATTAAGAATTTGAATATGTTTGCATAGGGTTACCCAATTAAACGAACAGAAATGGAGTAAATATGGAAGAAATAAAAAATTTATATGGTTATGTTCGAGTTTCATCGAAAGAACAAAATGAGGCTCGACAGATGGAGTCACTATTAAAATTTGGTATTAAAGAAGATAATATTTTTATTGATAAAAAAAGTGGAAAAGATTTTGAAAGAGAAAATTATCAACTATTAAAACAAATATTAAAAAGAACTAAAAATAATTTATTAATTATTAAATCAATAGATAGATTAGGCAGAAACTACAAAGAAATTCAAAAGGAATGGCAAGAACTAACAGAATATACTGACATAAAAGTATTAGATATGGATTTGTTAGATACAACACTACATAAAGATTTATTAGGTACTTTCATAAGTGATTTAGTATTACAAGTATTGTCATTTGTTGCAGAAAACGAAAGAACTAATATAAGAGAACGTCAAAGGCAGGGAATAGAAATTGCAAAAGCAAATGGAAAGTATAAAGGTAGTAAAAAACGTATATCAATTCCAAACAATTTTGAGGCAGAATATCAAAAGTGGAAATTAGGACAACAAACCGCAAAAACAACAATGGAGCATTGCCTATTAAAAAGAACAACATTTTATGCAATAGTAAAAGAATATGAAAAAAGAAAGTGAGAAATTAGAAAATGGAAAATATAAAATTGAAAAAAAATAAAATTGGCAGACCCAAGTATCAACCTAATATAGAACAATTAAAAAAATTATATGCAGAAATAAAAAAACGGTACTATAACAAATGAAGAAGCTTGGAAAAAAGCAAATTGTCATAAAACGAAGTGGTATATGTTAAAACAGAAATATGATAATATGGAGGTGTCAAATAATGATTAGTTTCGCAAATTACAATAAATTAAAAAATATACTTTTAAAGAACTTTAAAAATATGACTATTACTATAAAGACGTGTGGTGCAGTACAAACTAACATAATGATTAATAATGCAAATATAACATTTTGTAAAAATAAAATAATTATATCAAATGAAGATAGAGATGTTTCGATTAATTTTCTAACACTAAGAAAAATTAATTTAGATGATGAATACAGAATTAAACTAAAATATGATGATTTTAATTTGTTAATAGAATTGTAGGAGGATATATGAAAATAGAAGAAAATCAAATTAATCAAAAATTAAAAATATTTAGAAATAAAAATGTTATAATAGAAACAATGGGAGATTATAAATTAAGATTTGAATTATATAATATTCAATTATATTTTAATAATAAAAATGGCTTGTTACATATAACAGATTATACAAAGAAAAATAAAATTGTTGTTAATATAACACAAATATGCTATATTAATTTAGAAAATAGAATTCTAAAAATACAACTTGATGAACTTAGTATTATTATAAGAGATATAAGCTGGAGGCACAGATGAAAAATTTAAAAGAATTAGAAGAAGAACTTAATAGCAATTTCAAAGGTCAAAATATATATGCAGAACTAACTGGTGATATTTCATACATAGTCAAAATAAACAATGTTAAATATTTGCTTAATAGAATAAATTTAATATTGACAGATAGTGAACAAAATCAATTAATAATCTGTTTAGATGAAGTTGGAGATATTGAAATAAAACAAATGCTTATACGAATTGAATTTAATTATAATCAAACAATAAAAATATACATATAATAAAAATAAAAAGACTATTTACATTTTAGTTGTAGATAGTCTTTTATAATAAATTTTTCACATCAATTTGTAAAAAATCAGCAATGTCAAACAATACTTCCAATGACATTTTCTTAACCACGTTTGGAGCTTCTATCTGGATAATATACGAATAGCTTATCCCCACTTCATTAGCCAGTTCTTCCTGAGATAACCCTTTTTCTTTTCTATATTTAGCAATGTTCTGCCCTATTTTTTTATATCTTTCATCATATTTATTCAATACTTTCACCACCTGTGAAAAATTTTAATACAAAATTTGTTCAAAAAGCTTTCACAAATAATGAAAGTATGATATTATAATGTTAATTGTTGAAATGTGTGAATTGGAGGTGTTTTGATGGAAGAGTTTGACAAAGATAAACTAATTATCTGTAATAATTGTAAAGCCATAAACAGGGGCGAACGATTTTGTCATAATTGTGGAAATGATTTACTAGAAAATAAAGCACAAAATAATAATGAAGAAAAAACTATTGAATATACAGACTCTAGTAATAGTTCAAATGTAGTAGCACAAAAATTTACAATAATTGTTATATCAACTAAAGTTGTTGGTTATATTCTTTCAATTATTGTAGCAATTATATTAATGAGGGTCGTTAAATTTTGGCTTGGATTAATAGTTGGTTTGTTAATTGCAGATATCACTTGGCTTAGCACATTGCTATTTGAGGCAATAGCAGAAATAATAAATTTGTTGCAAGATATAAAGAACAAAGATTAAAAATTTTGTTTTTTATAAAACTAAAAAGAAGATTTTATGTTTAAAAGGAGATGTAAAAAATGAATTTTACACAAAAAGTAATAATAGTATTAATGATAGTTGCATCAATAGGCTATATTGTCTATTTTATATGGAAAAACAAAGAAAAAATTAAAAATAAAATTAAAAATATCAAGATTCCCAAATGGATAGAAAAGAAAAAAATAATTATTTTTTTAATAAGTATTATATCAATAGCAATTATACTTAGCTTGAGTATATATATATATATTCATATAACTGAACAAAAGCGAATAGAAAAATATAATAATGATTTATCAATTTGCTATGAAACAATAAAAAATGAATTAAATTTTGAAAAATTTAACTCTATAATAGCTGAACACTCAAAGGAAACAGAATTTTCATCAGATGCATATAAAAAACTATATCAAGCAATAGATGAAAGAATTGAAAATGTTAAAAATGGAACTAATGATGATGAATTAATTAATATGATAAAAAAGATAAAAGAAAAAAATTCAAGTAATACAACTATTGAAAATAAATATTTAAAAGCAATAGGATATTCAAACATAAATACGGCTAATCAATATATTCAAGAGCAAAAATATATACAAGCATATAATTTATTGGAAACGGTAATTACAGATAATAAAAATACTAACAAAGAAGTTGTTGATATTGCAACTAACAAACAAAATGAAATCAAAGAGCAAATGTTGCAAGAAGTAATTTCACAAGGTCAAGAAAAAATCAATAATCAAGACTATTCATCAGCTAAAACATTTTTAGAAAAATATAAGGATTTTGGAAATCAAACTATTGTTGATATGTATAATAATGTTACAAATGAATTAAATCGAATTGAGGCAGAAAAGAAAGCAAAGGAAGAACTTGAAAGAAGAAAACAACAAGAAGAAGAAAGAAAAAGACAACAAGCTGAACTAGATGCTAAAAAAGATAAACTAACTATAAATAAAAATGGTAAAAAGATATGGAAGGTTTGTATGACAAGTAATACATTTAGATTTCAAGCAACATTTAGAGGAAGTGGTAATTTTATTGTAAAACTATTGGATAGTAATCAAGATTTGGAAGAATTAATATGTAATGAGATTGGAGATTATAATGTAGATAAGACAGTAAAAGTAGTAAAGGGTAATTACTATTATGTTGAGACCTATGTTTCAAATGGAAGTTGGGAAGGAACTTGGTGGGGAACTTATGGAGACTAATTGGGTCTCATATCCCTCCTTTTTCTTTTTCTATAACATCAAAAATAAGCCGATTTAAATTAAAAGATAATAAATTACTCATCTAATAATTAAAACGGCTTATTTTGACGTATATGATAAAAATGTATCGTCTAAAACCCTTGAAAATACTGACTTTTAGATTTTATAAAATTCTAGTTTTACTCCAAAATGTTATTTTTCTAAGAATAACATTTATGATGGTTCTAGACAAACGACGATACACGTGAACGAATGTTTTTGAAACAGTAATGAAATTATATGGGTAAAAAATAAAAATCGTTCTAAAAGGCTCGTACAGAATAAAATTAATATAAAAGTAAATTAGATTAGTTACTTAATGACTTAACTGAGGGATTTTTAGATGATGACAGTATAATTTGTTATAGATAATATAAAAATTGAAAATATAACTATTTTTACTATAAATGAACTTACAAAAAACTACTTAATGAATATTACATTTATATGATAATTTGTATAAAACAAAATAATTGTAAAATTTTACTATGTTCGCTTGTTTTTTAGTAAAAAATGTTATATAGTGTTATACGTAGAAAATGAGATAGCAGATATGTTGGGCTACCACTTTCAATACTCGATATAATCGAGAGCAAGGAGGTGGTTGTTTATGGTAAATTTCTTACTATTCCTAATATTAGGATTTATGTTTTCAATAACTATAAACGTAGCCTTGTTGTGTATTATATACATAATGTGGACTAATAAACAATAAAAAACAACACATTCTGCTTTCGTCGGTTGGAATGTGTTGCTAAAACAATTTATGTGGTAGCCACATTTCTGTGACTCTCATTTTCTATATATATTATACACATATTTTTAAAAAAAGTCAATTAAAATATAATAAAAATGAGGATAGAAATATCTAATATTCTTGTAAAATTATAATTTGGTAAATGGTAACAGACAAAAAACTAAGTAATTATTGATAAAAATTATTATGCAAAATTTTTACCAATATATTGCCAAAGTTAATACCAAAATTAAGTCCATATTTTATATAGCAAAAAAACAAATTGATAAAAACACAAAATTTTAAAGTTCCTGTGACTCTAAGAAAAAAGATATATAAACATTGATTAAAAATAAAATTTTGTTCGTATGTCACCCCAATTCGATCCCTGTCGCCTCGACCAGTGAAATTAAATCCTGTACCCATTGAAAATAGTGGGGTACAGGATTTTTAATTGTTTTTAAGTCCATACAGCAAAACTCTAAAACCATTGATATTACTGAAAGAACAGACTTTTTCTACTTTTGTTATAAATTTTTATCTATTCAAAATCCAAATTATAAGTTGAATATTGTTTTTAATAGGCTACAAGTATTGATATTAAAGGAGTTCAGCCTATATTAAAATTTTATTTTTTTCTGTAGGTGTCTGTATGGACTTGTAAATTTTTCTACTCTTGCAGAAACTTTTTAATAAAATTGCAGAAACTCGAATTTTTAAATTGCAGAAACTTGCAGAAACTATTTTTAAAAAATTAATACACATTAGTACAATTATTTTAATGTTTATCATTGTATCATATAAAATGTAATATTCATTAAGTAACCTTAATATACTTCCCAAAATTCTTAAATATAGTTCCAAAACAATTTTAATGAAAAATACAATAAATTATACATCTATATACTAAATTTTGAAATACGGACTTTTTGATAGATTTATTATTTCTGTATGAGCCTTTTTAAGCCATTTTATATTTTGTGATATATAATTTTATAATATTACTTATAAAAACGTCTATATTTGTTGTGTAGAGCATAGAGTAACGTTCTTATAGAGTATGTTTTTAAGTTGAGATAATAATATTTATTTATATTAAAATTTTGATTTTATTAAATCTAAAAGCCAGTATTTTCAAGGGTTTTTGACGATACATTTTTATCATATAAGCAAAAATAAGCCGTTTTGATTATTAGATGAGTAATTTATCATCTTTTATATTAAATCGGCTTATTTTTGATGTTATAGATATAACAAAAGAGGGAAATTCCCTCTTAATTTTGTATAGATGTTAATATTCCATCTGTAAAATATAAATAATTAGGATAGCCATATACCCATTGTTCGTAAACGTGTCCTGATGTAACTGTTCTATTTATACTTTCAGGTTTTCCCCACATAGAATCTAAAACATCTTGTTGGGTCATTCCTATTGTTACACCTTCACGTTTTTTTCTAGCTTTTTCTTCTGCTTCTCTTTTTGCTTTTTCTTCTGCTTCTTTTTTCTCTCTTGCTTTTCTTTCTGCTTCCTCTTGTGCTTTTTTCTCTGCTTCAATTCGCTCTTTCTCTGCTTTGGCATTATTATATAATTCAGTTATTTCCTCATTATTTTCGTTAAGAAATTTAGATAATGTTGACATTACACTACTATAATCGTTATTATTCATATATTCTCTTGCTTTTGTTAGTGCTTCATCCATTTCTATATGTTTATTAACAGAATTATATAAATCTAAAATTTCTGTATTTCCTATATTTTTAAAAGCTGACAATGTATTTTGAGCAGACTTATAATCATTGTTATTTATGAAATCTTTTGATTTTTGAAGAACTTGTTCAAAAGATTTATCTTTAATTTCATTTAATTTATTTTGACATTCATCATATACATTAGTTGTATCATCTTCTTTTGCTTTATTTAATTCAATATATGCATTTATATAATCATTTTCATTTATATATTTAATTGATTCCATATAGTTATTTATGTTTTTATAATTATTTTCTATATGCTTATTATTTAAACTTTGTTTTAATTTTTCTAGAAAGTCTAATAGATTATTGTCATTTCCTTGTTTAATATTTTCTATATTTTCATTAATAACTATATAAACTTTATTTAATGCTTCTTTCTCAAAATCATTATATTTTTTTTGATATATATTGATAACATTTTTTAATTCTTCAGGATTATTTTCTTTAATTAATGTATAACATTTATCTAATTGAACATTATATATTATTTTATTTGCACAAGTTATTACCCCAAAAATTATCAAAGATGCCAAAATGCCTAACAATATAGTTGCTATTAGAGTTCTTATTATTTTCCATTTTAGTTCACTTGGAAAAATATATTTTATTTTTTTTTCTAAATTAAAATCGCAATAACGACATTTTTTTTATTTTAAATCTTCATACTCGCTAAAACAATGAGGACATTTCATTATTTCCTTTTTTTCTATTTTAAATTTTTCAATTAATTTTTCTTTATTTTTATCAATTAAATTCACTATAAACATTATTATAGCAAATGCAATTATTGATATTATTAGAATCCACATAATTTTTACCTTTCATATATATTATTTTTTAAATTCTATAAAATCTCCACTCTTACCATTTTCGATTTTTCTTAAAGTCAATCTGTTATCTCCAAAATTCCCCTCATATTTGATACTTTCATTATCTGGTATTAATGTTATTTTTCCATTAAAATATTTATATGTTCCTTTATACGTTACATTTGCATTGTATGTTGTTCCTATAGTATAGCCAACATTAAAGTTCATCTCAAAATGTTTATCTTCATATAATTTTAAATTTGCTGAATATCCTAAAGAAGATGAACTCCATTTTCCTATATTTTTATTAGGAAGTTTTCCTAATATTGCATATACAATTATTGCTATTAATATGAATGCAATTATAATGCTACCACATATTACTATTATTTTTTTATTATTTTTTTCCATATATTTTTACATCTCCTTATTCTTTATATCTTGCAACAAATTTATTATTTCTGCTATTGCCTCAAATAGTAATGTACTAAGCCAAGTTATATCTGCAATCAACAAGCCAACTACTAATCCAACCCAAAATTTAACGACTTTCATTAATACAATCGCTACAATAATCGAAAGAATATAACCAACAACTTTAGTTGATATAACAATTATTGTAAATTTTTGTGCTACAATATTTGAACTATTACTAGAGTCTGTATATTCAATAGTTTTTTCTTCATTATTGTCTTGGACTTTATTTTCTAATAAATCATTGCCACAATTATGACAGTAACGTTCGCCTCTATTTATTGCCTTACAATTATTACATATAATTAGTTTTTCTTTGTCGAATTCTTCCATAAAAAACACCCCCCAATCTTCAAAAATTAAAATTTTTAAATTTTGAAAACCTAATTAAGTACCTTTATTACTTTCACAATTCATATTAAGACAATATCTACAAGCCCAATTATAAAAATAATATCTAGTATTGCTACAGTTCTTTTGTGTAATCCCTTTTAAATTTTCTAATTCAATTTTTAATCTTCTTTTAGCCTCAAATGTACGATTTCTAACTACTAACCATTCTAATTTTTCTAATATTTCTAACATTGTTATTTCTTCCACAATTTTAACTTACTTTTTTCGACATTTTTACAATTATATATTATCACTTTTTACCTTCACTTGCAAGTGCTACACCTACAAATACAGGATAACGACATGAAAATTAATAGTGTAAAATGGTTTCGGAATATACAAAAAGAAAGTCCTTTGATATAATAATTTACGACTAAATAAATCAAA